>PMHI01000581.1:0-3043 GCA_003156615.1 Acidobacteriaceae bacterium
ACATCCGGAACAAAGAGAGCGCACGGGACGGTTGTGCACGGATGTTGTTTCCCTATAGCAGCCCCAGATGATCCGGGTACTTGGCCTGCAACGCGCTGATCAGAAGTTCGAACTCCGGAAGAGTTCGCAAACTCGCAAGGCTGGGGTCTTTCAGGAAGTAAGGCCAGCAGGCAAATCCGGTGCTGACGCTTCGCTCCAGCCACTCAAAGGCAGTTTCGCGCCTTCCGGTCAGCGCCAGTGTGCCGGCAATCTGATAATACGTATGATGCGCATGCCCAAAGGATTTTGGACTCGAACAGGCCCTGGTCACACACTCGATTGCCGCGTCTTGATTCCCCATCAAGGCGTGCAGCAGGCCCTGTAGGCTGACGATGAGGGGTTCGTTCGGCACAAGCTGCAGCGCTTCCTCCATCAGGCGATTGGCCTCTTTCCAATCCCCAGTCATCATTGCTGGATAGGGAGCAAAATAGAGGGGGTACTTGTTGCCGGGACTCTCCGCCCGCCAGATCTGAATCTGCTGACGCGCCAGGTCGTATTGCTGGCCCCAAACATAAACTTGCAAGATGCTCGGGCTGACCGCCTTCCGGGGTTGAAAAGGCCGTCCTCTTTCGAACATCTCACGCGCGTGATCGAGCAGACCGACGTGGGCCAGGATGGTGCCCAGGCGATTGTAAGCATGAGGCAGGTTGTTCTGCAGGGCCAGAGCTCGTTTGAGATCTGCAATCGCCTCCAGATGCTGAAAATTCTTCGAAGGTCCCCAAAGCAGAAAGGCGCGGGCGACGTGTCCTTCGGGAAGATTCGCGTCAATCTCGAGCGCTCGACGGCAATGGAATTCAGCCTTCTCCAGCCACACGCTGGCTGGGTCGAATTCGAAATGGCGGGTCGCGCATGCAAACGAGAGGGTCGCGTGAGCCAGGGCAAACGCGGGATCGCGAGTCACGGCATTGGTGAGATGATGGCTGGCTTGATCCATCATGGACGCATCGCCGGACGCCGTGATCCGATAGCCGCGCATGAATTCCGCGTAGGCCATCGCATCCCTGCTATAGCGCGGGCGTTGCTCGACCGTCGCCGGACGATATGGCCGGTGCAGGGCGCGGGTGATTTGCTTCGCAATATCGCCTTCGAGACTTGCGAGGCGATCCATGTCGGTGTCGCACTTCTTCGTAAAGCAGGGACGTTGCAGGTAGGTGTCAAACATTTCCAGCGAGAGATGCCACTGCCCTTTTGACATCTGAATGGCGCCGTGGACAACGAATCGCACTCCCAGCCGAGAAGCGATCTCCGAAGGCGTCCGTTCAAGAGGCAAGTTCAAGACTGCCGAAGTGGGCAGCACGTCGACGCCCGAGAGAGTGCCGAGGAGCGAGACGAGTGCGTCCGCAAACCCGAGACCCAAGCCTTGGTCGTCCGTCGCTTTCTCCAGCAACAACAGCGGCAGCACAGCGATGGAAGGCCGCTCACCCAAGTCGCTCCCGCCCTTCCGGAAGTCGGTGCGGACGGTGTTTCGTGCCGGATCGGAGAGGGGGTAGGTCGCATCAATCACGCGAACCGGACCGACGAACCGATATCCCTTTCCCACTACCGTCTCAAGAAACCTGGGCCGGTCGGCGTTGTCACCCAGCGCGGTGCGAAGCTTCCGCACAATGTTGTTGACGTTTTTTTCGGTATCGATAAACAGGTCGGAGCGCCACAGCCGTTTCACGATCTCCTCGCGCGATACCATCTGCTCACGGCGTTCAAGCAGAAAGATCAGCAACTCCATAGGCTTCTTCTCGATCCTGATCCGACGTCCGGATCGCCGCAGTTCGTAGCGTCCCAAGTCGACTTCGACGTCGCCGGCACTCTGCGTTATATGCCCCATGGAGAGTCTTGGCCCAACATTATCCGATAAACATCAATAACTTGCGACGATATAAAGAAGATATCCAAAAGCTATATTGGCGGCATTGCAAAACCCTCCATCTCCCGAGATCATGCCCCATCAAGAATCTTGGGAGGAAATTCGCATGAAAAGAAAGCTGTCCGTCGCCCTGTTTATCGTTGGGACGCTGTGGGTTGCAGGCCACCTGGTTACAATTGCTGCACAGCCCGGCGCTCATGACAAGAACGCATTCACCCCGGACACAATTCCGTGGGGTCCGCCACCGCCTTTCGTCGCCCCAGGTGCGCAACTCGCCGTACTCGAAGGCAACCCTGCCGCTTCCACCGGTGACTACACCGTGCGCCTGAAAATTCCAGACGGTTATCGGATTGCACCCCACTGGCATCCGCAGCGCGAAAACGTCACGGTCATCTCAGGGACGTTCAAGGTCGGGATGGGAGACACCTTTCAACAGGACAAGATGGGATCATTCCCCGCCGGCAGCTTCGCCTATCTCGATCCCGACATGCATCACTACGCGATGGCTTCCGGCGAAGTCATCGTGCAGGTCCACGGTAGCGCGCCCTTGCAGTTTAACTATGTCAATCCCGCAGACGACCCGAGCAAGAAGTAAATCCTTGGCGCTTTGAATCGATTGGAAGGAACCATGGCTGTAGATACGAAAAAGCTGGAGCAGTTCGTAGGGCAGTTTGTCACCGACCTGGGAGCCACCGTTCACGCCGGGATGGTCGTGATCGGAGACCGTCTTGGACTTTACAAGGCCCTCGCGGCCGGACCGCTCACTGCCCCGGAACTAGCTGCCCTAACCCGCACCGACGAGCGCTACGTGCGCGAGTGGCTGGCTTCTCAGGCAGCGGGNNATCGGGTGTTTCACGGATGCGAAAAGTTTTTTCGTCCGGGCTACGCCGCGAATCTGGTCAGCTCCTGGATTCCGGCTCTCGATGGCGTCCAGGACAAACTCGCGCGCGGAGCGAAGGTTGCCGAAGTGGGCTGCGGGAAAGGAGCTTCCACCATCGTGATGGCGAAAGCCTTCCCGAAGTCCCACATCTTTGGATTTGACTACCATGACAAGTCCATTGAGGCGGCGCAGGAATCGGCCAAGCGTCAGGGGATGGCGGACCGGGTCACGTTCGAGGTAGCGAAGGCCAAGGAGTTCCCAGG
>PMHI01000581.1:3061-3181 GCA_003156615.1 Acidobacteriaceae bacterium
ACAATCTGAACCCCGTGGGGCGCGTCTACTATTCGTTCTCGACGTTGCTGTGTACTCCTTGCTCTCGATCGCAGGAGGTGGGGACGTGTCTGGGCGCCCAGGCAGGCGAGAAACAAATGA
>PMHI01000686.1:0-9948 GCA_003156615.1 Acidobacteriaceae bacterium
GCTATAACGCACTTAAGATAGGCAGTTTCTGGCACGTTCAGGAGGATGGGATGGTCCCTGGCCTGCCCCCGAACCTCGACCAGACGCAGGGTTCGGTGGGCATCATGGGCCGCTTCGGTGAGCATTTCGAGAAAGTCTGCTGGGTCGACATGGTAGGAGCAGGAGCAGGTGACCAGGATGCCGCCGGGGCGAAGCATCTTCAAGGCGCGGAGGTTGAGCTCTTTGTAGCCGCGGAGGGCGGCATCGAGGGCGCGTTTACTTTTGGCGAAGGGGGGTGGATCGAGGATGATGGTGTCATAGCGCTGGCCGGAGGAAGCGTAGTCCTTGAGCAGATCGAAGGCGTTGGCCTCGATCCATTCGATGTTTTGGCCATTGAGGGTGGCATTCCGGTCGGCGACCTCGAGCGCGGGCCGAGAGCTGTCGACGCCGGCGACGTGCGGGCAGCGCGAGGCCAGGTGAAGGGCAAAGCCTCCCTGGTAGCAGAAAACGTCGAGGGCTTCGCCGTGGGCGTATTGGGCAGCGGCAGCGTAGTTCTCGCGCTGGTCGAGGAACCCTCCGGTCTTCTGGCCTTCGAGCGCGTCGCAGTGGAACTGGACGCCGTTCATGGTGAAGATGGTCGAGGTTCTTTCGCCCTGGACTAGGCCGGATAAGCGCGGCGGCAGTTCCTCGAGTTGGCGCACGCGCGGCTCGACGCGCTCAATGACGGAAGCCGGGTGAAGGCGCTCGGCCAATTCGCAAGTCACGAGCTCGCGCACATCTTCGGAATCCATCGCCTGGGTCAGAATCTGCAAGGAAAGAATGTCGTTGTAGCGGTCGACGATGAGGCCGGGGAGGAAGTCGGCTTCGCTGAAGATCACGCGGTAGGCATTGGTGTTCTGGATGATCGGCGCCCGATACGCGATGGCATCGGCGACGCGTTGACGAAGCAGCGCCCGAAAGTCGGCAACCAGCTCGCGCGAGATCAGGCGGAGGGCAATCTGCGAAGAGCTCGAATAGAGCGCGCTGCCGAGGATTTGCCCGCGATGATCCGCTACCGTGACCAGCGTGCCGGGCCGCACTCCGTCGGCCGAAACGATGTCGGAGCGGTAAACCCAGATATGGCCGTCCTTCAGCCGGGATGCACCACGGGGAGACACTTTGACGGTAGGGACCCCTGGATTGCCGGTGATCTTCGACATGCTGCAATCTTAAATGCAGCCGCTAGCTGGCGGCTTGCTCGGTGGGAACGGCTGTGGGTTTCTCAGGCTTGCCGGATGTCCGCGAACTCATCTCGTAACGGGCGGCTTCGAGATCGATATGAAGGGAATCAAGAGCCGTCATGGGCATCTCGGTGCCCCAGTTTTCCATTTCACGTTCCGTCCAGCTTCCGTTCAGCCGGATGGCGCCGGTGATGTCTTCCGGGAAGGCGTGACGGAAGTCGCCTTCACGACTAAGAATGTCGCCGACGAGGCGGCCGGTATGCATGTCGAAGACGCGGCGACTGGCTTGGCCTGCGGCATTCGCCAAGCACAGGAAAACTTCGCCCGCCTCGGCAAATTCCTGACGATAGTACCAGGCCTGGGGCGCATCGATTTTGGGATGATGGCGGCGTGAGCGCTTGTGTTCGGGCTCGAGAGCCAACATTTCGTTGGCGGGATTGAAGTAGAGGATGCGCTGGCAGGAATCGCAGACCACCGTTTGCTGGCCGGTGCGCACTTCGTTGTAGGTCTGTGGCCGCAGCATGACCTGGCAAGCCATGCATTTGTGATCGCGCACCTCGGAGATGCCGCTGCCGCGAAATTTGGCCACCCGTTCGTAGTGATGCAGGAGATCCTCATTCACGCCGGCCCGCATCTGATCACGCTTGGCGCGCCACTCCGTGAGTTGGCTTTCGTCGACGGCAGTGCGCTGGCGGGCTTCAATTTTCTCCTTTTCGATCTCGGCGGCTTCCGCCGCCAGTTCAGCCTGGGCGGCTTTCACTTCCTGGTCGCGCGCGTCAGCATTGACCATCAAACTAAGGATCTTGTCTTCGGTGGCGGCGATCTCCGTTTCGGCAAACTGAATCTCGTGCAACAACGCCTTGTATTGCTCGTTGGTTTTTACGTCGAGAGACTGGTCGCGGTATTTGGAAATCTTGCTGCGGGAGTCGGTAATCGCAGTTTCATACTTGCGGCGCGTCGCTTCGTCGGCTTTGACGGCGGCCTGTGCTTTGTCCAGTCCGGCCTTGGTGCCAGCCAGCTTGTGCTCGATAACAGCGACGCGTTTGGGGAGTTCGGCGATTTCATCCTGCAGGCGGCGAATTTCCTTGTCGGCTTCTTGCAGGCGCAACAGGTTTTCTATTTCTGGAAGCATCCCGACGGCTCAGGTTTGATTCTACCACGCGGAAACGGAGGTCCTGGTGACCGGCTCCGGCAGCCGCACGGGAGGCCTTGGCGGGTGTAAACTCTTTCATTCGCGCCGTGCGCGTTGCCTTTTACTTCTTGTCCTCGGGGTTTCATCGTGAAGAAACAGATCTTACTTCCCGCTTTTGCCGCTGTTCTTGCCCTGATCTCTAGCCCGCTAGCGCCGATTTGGGCACAATCGTCCTCGCCGGTGAAACCGCTTACGATTGAGGCACTTTTCGCGCCGGGCGGTCTCGCCGGGCGCGGTCCTGAAAACACCGAGTGGAGTCCCGATGGAACCAAGCTCTCATTCGTCGAGCGCGACGACGAGGGAGAACATGGCGAACTGTGGTATGTGGATGCGGCTACGGGCGAGAAAAAGGTCCTGGTCAGCGCCGCCAAGCTGGCCTCGCTCGCGCCCGACACCAACAAAGTGAAGAATGAACGCGAAAAGGAGCGCCGGACGCGCTATCACGTCGCAGCTTACCTGTGGGCGCCAGATTCGAAGCACCTGATTTTCGACTCCCAGGGACAGCTCTGGGTTTTTGATTTGGCGACGAGTACGGCCGTGCAGTTTACCTCAGCCCCCGACCCCAGTGGCGACCCCAAGTTTTCCCCCGATGGCAGCCATGTTTCCTACGTGCGACAGCACAACCTTTACGTCCGGCCGGCGAGCGGCGGGGGCGAAAAGCAGCTCACCAAGGATACTGGGGAGAACCTGTTCAACGGCGACATCGATTGGGTGTATGCCGAAGAGTTGGCCGTGCGCAGCAACTATTTCTGGTCGCCCGACAGCAAACAGATCGTATTCCTGCACATGGACGAAACCAAGGTGCCAAGCTATCCCATCGCTAACTTGATCCCCACCCACCCGACGGTGGACAACGAAAAGTATCCGAAAGTGGGGGATCCCAATCCTGTGGTGAAGCTGGGCGTGGTGGACGCCGACAAGGGCAAAGTGCGCTGGATTTCCCTGACCAACGACGACCAAGCGTACATTCCGCGTTTTGGCTGGGTGCGCGATGGAGTGATCTGGGCGGAGGTGCTGAATCGCACCGAGGACAAAATGGATTTGTACTTCATCGATGCGAAGTCGGAGAAGTCGCGAATCGTTCTGACAGAAACCACCCCCGGCGCCTGGATGGACTTCGACCAAGTGGAGGTTCGTTTCATGAATTCCGCTGGCGGATTCCTCTGGCCGAGCTGGCGCGACGGGAACATGCATCTCTACTTCTACAGCTTCGACAAGCAGAACCCGATGGCAGCGGACGCAAAGCTGGAGCGGCAACTTACCCATGGTGATTACCAGGTGCTAGGAATTGAGGGCGTGGATGAAGCCGCGGGCACTGTGTTTTTCTCCGCCAACAAAGACGACCCGAGGCAGCGGCATGTATTCTCGGTCAAGCTGGATGGAACCGGCTTCGAGCAGCTGACCCATGATGAGGGGTTTAACCTCGGCAAATTTTCCGAAGATGGCAAGCACTATGAGCTGACGTTTATGGGACCGTCGACTGCCTCCCGGATGTCATTGTGCGCCGTGGGCGGCAGCACCTGCTCCCCGGTGTGGGAGGCGCGCAACGAATTCGCGGAATACGGACTGCGGGCTCCGAACTACCTGGAGTTCAAGGCGGAGGACGGCAGCACGCTTTATGGACGTTTGTTGCTTCCTCCAGAGGCACCGGCCAGCGGCAAAATACCATTAATTGTGAATATCTACGGCGGACCGGCGGCGCAGATGGTTCTGAAAGAACCGCCGAGTGGGTTCGACGAAATTCTCGCGCGCCAGGGCTTTGCGATTTTTGCCGTCGACAATCGCGGAACTCCGGGTCGCGATCGCAAGTTCCAAACCGCGATTCGCCACGAATTCGGGGCGATCGAGTTGAAAGATCAGCTTACCGCGCTCGATCAGCTTTTCGCGCAATACCCGCAACTCGATAAAGACCGCATGGCGATTTGGGGTTGGTCGAATGGTGGTTCGATGACTCTCTATGCCATGACGCACTCCGACCGATTTCGCGCTGGAGTCGCGGTGGCGCCCGTGACCGACCAGATTAACTACGACAGCATTTACACCGAGCGTTACATGGGCCTGCTTAAGGACGACCCGACGGGTTATGCCGAGTCTGACGTGACGAAGGCGGCCGCCAGTCTGCATGGCGCGCTGTTGCTGGCCCACGGCACCGGCGACGATAACGTGCACTTCCAGAACAGCATGCAGATGATTGACGCGCTGATCAAGGCGGGCAAGCAATTCCAGCTGATGATTTATCCCAACAAGACGCACAGCATCTCCGGAAGCGATGCGCGCGACCATCTGTTTCACATGATTGACGATCACTTTGAGCGCGAGCTGAAGTAGAGCGGCGCTACTTGCGCTTGTCGGGCTTCCGGGAGGAACTCACTCTGGTCGTGCTTTCTTTCGTAGAACTTTCTTTGCTGGAGCTCTCTTTCGAGGAGCTCTCCGTCGCCGAACTTTCTTTGGCCGAACCTTCTTTGGCCGAACCTTCCGCCTTAGACTTGTCTTCCTTCTTAGAATCTTTACCGCCGTCAGAGGCTGCACGCTCCTGGGACTTCTTAGGATAGTCGGTGACGTACCAGCCCGATCCCTTGAACTGCACGGCGGGAGCGGAAATCATCTGCTCCACCCGGCCTCCGCACTCCGGGCACTTCTTCACCATCTTGTCGGAGAATTTTTGGATTTTCTCGAAACGGTGACCGCACTTCTCGCACTCATATTCGTAAAGTGGCATGGAGTGTATTGATTCTAGGGGCGAGGGTTCGATGCCGTCAATTCAGGCGGCGGCATTTCAATCGAACCGGGTGATCTCGGCCCATGGGAACACTGGTGAGATAGCGCCGTGTAGACTGTAGCCGACCTGAGGCGGTCCTGCCGTGATTCGTGGGATCGATCATTTCGTGTTGACGTCCGCGAAGCGCTTCGGGGCGGTGTTGCGCCATGCTGCCGCGATTGCTCTCTCCATCGTTTCCTTGCTGACGGCCTTAAGATGCACGCTGGTGGCGCCCCGGCGTCCCCACGCGCCTTTTACCGGCACAAACACGTCGGGAGAGTCCTTCGAGTAGTAGTGCTGTTGCTCGGGCGTGAGCTTGACCATCCCCCAGCCTTTGGCAGGATATCCGAGCGTGGCGAATATCTTTCCGCACACGCGAAAATCCGGATGATCCATGTGGGCGTTCTCGGCCGTCTCAGGAAGAGCAAGGGCCATGCGGCGAAAATCATTGGCGGTCACGGGGTGCGTTCTCCAGGATAAGGTGTGCGTACCCTAACATAACGGCGGATGAGCCATCCAGGTTCGGCGACCGCGGTGGTAGACTTCGCGCATGAGGGACTCTAGCCACAGGCCGGCCCAGACTTCTGCCGTCTCGGAGAAGGCGTCCCAAGCCACGGGTCCCGCACTTTACCTTGTGGCCACGCCCATCGGCAATCTGGAAGACATCACGCTGCGTGCCCTGCGCGTGCTCAAAGAAGTGGACCAGATCGCCTGCGAAGACACCAGGCAAACGCAGAAGCTGCTCAATCACTACGGCATCACGACGCGCACCATCAGCTACCACGAGCACAACGAGATGACGCGCGCGGCGGAGCTGGTCAAGGAGATACAGGAGGGCGCGAGTGTCGCGCTGGTGACCGATGCGGGTATGCCGGGCATCTCCGACCCTGGATTTCGGCTGATTTCGCTGGCCATTCGGCATCACCTGCCGGTGGTGCCCGTTCCCGGGGCGTCGGCGTTTTTGGCCGCGCTGGTAACCAGCGGTCTGCCCACGGATTCGTTCCGCTTCAGCGGATTTCTTCCGGCGAAACGTGGTGAGCGGCGAGCGACGCTGGAAGCGATCGAGAATTCGCCGCGCACCCAGGTTTTCTATGAAACCCCGCACCGCATCGTGGAGGCACTTTCCGATGTAGTCGAGGTTCTCGGAGCAGACCGGCATGTGGTAATCGCGCGTGAAGTGACCAAGCTGCATGAAGAGTTTCTCCGCGGCCGCGCCGGCGAGGTTCTGGAGACGCTGAAATCGCGCGACGGAGTGAAGGGTGAGATCACTCTGCTGATTGGGAGGACCGAGAATCCTGGATTGCGGCCGTCATCGGAGTCGCGGGTGAGCGTCCGTCAACGGACTGAGCAGATCATGGCCGAAGAGAAGGTCGACGAGAAAGCCGCTCTGAAGAAAATAGCGAAGGAGCGCGGGATTTCGAAGAGCGAGGCGTACCGGGCGTTGCAGAGGGGCAATTGACCACGCGCGCAGAACCTACTTCCCCGCCAACTCCCTCTTCACGGCATCACTGACCATCTTCCCATCCACCCGCATGCCGGCGCCGGAGAAGCGCGCCATGGCATTCTTCATCACCGCGCCCATGTCTTTCATGGTGGGCGAGCCCATCTCGGCGATCACGGCTTTCACTCCCGCCACCACTTCGCCCTCACCTGCCGCCTTCGGCAGGTAGGTTTCGATCAGGACGATCTCGGCGGCTTCTTTGTCGGCCATCTCCTGGCGTCCGCCTTTGGTGAACTGCTCGACCGACTCCTTGCGCTGCTTGATAAGCGTCGTCAGCACGGCCTGGGATTCTTTATCATCGAGCGGCGCCATTTTCTCGATCTCGCGGTTCTTGAGCGCGGTCTTCACCATGCGCAAGGTGGAGAGGCGCTGCTCCTCGCGCGCCTTCATGGCGGCCGTNNGATGGGCTGCAAGGTGTGACCAGCACCACGGCGGCGAAGGGATTGGCAGAGGGCATCGCCACCACGCTGCCCCAAAACGGTGGAAGCCACCGTGAAACCTCCGCAAGATGCAGGTGATCCCGCCGACCAGGGTCTTTCACCAGGCGACTTCCGCGACCGGAAGGAGACTGAGGCGTGGGCCAGCAAGATTGCGCCGACGTTCGAAGCTTCGGCGGATGCCGGCGCGCCTCGCCAAGCCGGCGACCGCGCCGCTTGGACCGCCCAATCCGGGTTCCCAGATTCCTGGGAAGGGCCGCCCGCGGATGCCGCCAGAAGCCGATTCCGGTAGACTCAGAGGATATTGCTCATAAGGATCGTACCTATGCTGCACAAGAACCGTCTTTTTACTCCCGGCCCGACTCCGCTGCTGCCGGCGGCACAAACGGCGATGGCTTCGTTTACGGCGCATCACCGCACCGCCGACTTCCGGGCGCTGTTCCAGCGCATACTCGCCGACATGAAGGAATTCGTCGGCACCGAGAACGACGTTCTGGTCCTGGCTTGCTCGGGCACGGGCGTGATGGAGGCGTCGGTGTCGAATCTGACCTCGCCGGGCGATAAGGTTTTAGTCCTCACCGCCGGCAAGTTCGGCGAGCGCTGGACGGGGCTCGCCAAGGCGTTCGGCTGCAAGGTGGACGTACTGACCGCGCCTTACGGAGCAACGTTCTCGCTGGGTGACATTCAGGCGAAGCTGACTCCCGACGTGCGCGCGGTGTTTGTGCAGGCAACGGAAAGTTCGACTGGCGCGCGGCACGATGTAGAAGGCATTGCGAAGATCGTGCGCGCCAGCGGCGGCGACACGCTGCTGGTGGTGGATGCGATCACCGGCTTGGGCACGACCCATCTCGACGTGGATGGCTGGGGCGTGGATGTGACGATCGGCGGATCACAGAAGGCGCTGATGATTCCTCCGGGCCTCGCCTATTGCGCGGTGAGCGAGCGGGCGTGGCGGCGGATGGAGACGACTACCTCTCCGCGCTTTTACTTTGACTTGCGCAAGGAGCGTAAGTCGGCGGCCAAGGGCGAGTCTGCCTATACGCCGGCGACCTCTTTGTTTGCGGCGCTGGGTGCTGCGTTGCAGTTTATCCGCGAGATGGGAAAGGGCGATCTGGCCAAAGGGCGCGAAGCGCTGGTCGACAATGCTGAGATATGTGCGGCGATGACGCGAGCCGCCGTCCAGGCCGTGGGACTGAAGCTCTATGCCACGTCGCCTGCGGCCGCACTCACCGCGATCTGCTCGCCGGACGGGATTGACTCCGGAAAGATCATCAAAGAATTCCGCGAGTCGTTCGACGCCGTGGTGGCCAATGGCCAAGGCGAAATGAAAGGCCAGCTCTTTCGCATTGCGCACATCGGCTACTACGATTACCTGGACACGATCGGCATTCTGGGCGCGCTCGAGCACGTTCTGGCCCGCGTAACCGGAAAAGCCGTCGAGTACGGCTCGGCGGTGCGTGCGGCGCAGGAAGCATACGTGCGTGGCCTGTCCGGCAAGCGGCAGCTGGTAGGCGCGTGAGGACGGTCGATGCGCTGGTGTGGACTGGTTGCCGCGAGCGACGATGTACGTCACCGGGGCGTCATCATTTGATTTCCGCTCATAAGCGGAATGGTGTCATTTTCGTGTCAAGGTTGTGTGAAGGCAAATTCCTCAGTTCAAAAGGACGAGTTCTCGTTTGAAAATCGTCATTGCGGAAAAAATCTCAGACGCTGCGGTCAAGGAACTGAAAGAGCCGGGCTGGACAGTCCTTACGGCAGACCAATTAGACGGAAAGCTTTCCGCGCAAGTGGAGTCGGCCGACGCTCTGATCGTGCGCTCGGCGGTGCAGGTCGACGCCGCGCTGCTCGCGCATGCCGAGAAGCTGCGCGTAATTGGCCGGGCCGGCGTGGGCGTGGACAACATCGATCTGGACGCGGCCACGCGCCAAGGCATAGCCGTGATGAATACGCCCGGGGCAAACGCCGTGGCCGTGGCGGAACACACACTGGGTATGATGCTGGCCATGGCTCGCCATCTCTGCCGCGCCGATGCCCTTATGCATGCCGGTCGGTGGGAAAAGAAATCGCTGCAAGGTACGGAATTGCGGGGCAAGACGCTGGGAATCGCCGGCCTCGGCCGCATCGGCATGGAAGTAGCCCGGCGGGCGCGCGCTTTCGAAGTGGAGATTGTTGGGCATGATCCGTTTGTTTCAGTGGGCGTCGCCAAGGAGCAGGGCATCCGCCTGGCGAGCCTCGATGAGGTCTATGCGGCGGCGGATTACATCACTCTGCACGTGGGCCTCACGCCTCAGACCACGGGCATGATTAACGAGGCCGCCATCAAGAAGATGAAAAAAGGCGTCCGCCTGGTGAATTGCGCGCGCGGAGAGTTGGTGAACGAGGCCGATTTGGCCGAGGCCCTGAAACAGGGTCACGTGGCTGCGGCCGCACTCGATGTTTTCGCCGAAGAGCCTCTGAAGCAATCGCCCCTGCTGGCCATGGCGAATGTAATTCTCACGCCTCACATCGGCGGACAGACTTTCGAAGCGCAGGAAGCTGTGGGCGTACAGATTGCGCGACAGGTCCGGGAATATCTGAAGCACGGAGTCATACAGAATGCGGTGAACGTGCCCTCGGTTTCGGCGGAAGAATATGCCGAGATGCAGCCCTACATCGTTCTGGCGGAGCGCATGGGAGCTTTTCTGGCGCAGATTTCCGAAGGTTCGATTGAAGAAATATCCTTGCGCTACAGCGGCCACATCGCGGAGTGGAAGACGGAACTGATTCGCAACGGGGCGATCAAGGGCATCCTCAACCAGGCGTTGGAGGAAAAAGCCAATCTGGTGAATGCGGCGTCCCTGGCCGATCTTCGCGGACTTCGC
>PMHI01000686.1:10005-12306 GCA_003156615.1 Acidobacteriaceae bacterium
GTGATTGGCAAGGTGGGCACGATTCTGGGCGAAGGCGAAATCAACATCGCAGACTTCTCGCTGGGGCGGCGCAGCGCCGAAGCGTCCTCGGAGCCGCGCGAGGCCATCGCTGTAGTCCACGTCGACGGGCCCGCACCGGACGAGGTGCTGAAGAAGCTGGAGCAGATTCCTGCCGTGCGCCAGGCGAAGGCGGTGAGGCTGTTCTAGCGGTTGGCGATGGCCAGGTTTCGATTGCCGATGTAAATCCTCACGCCTCACATCGGGCAATTCGAAATCGAAAACTGCTGAGCTGGATGCGGCCCGCTCGACCTACGAGTTCGACTCGTCCCGCCGCAGCTTGCGGCTTTCCGCCAGCAAAGCCATCGAGTGCATCAGGTTCTGCAGCGTGACGATGCCCACCAGCCGCTGGTCCTCGACCACCGGAATGATGCTGAGATTGCGCGACGTGAGTTTTCGGAAGGCGGAAGCCAGCGATTCCTGCCGCGCGGAGACTTCGAAAAGTTTGTTCATTACGGCCTGGACGTAGCCGTTGCCTTCCACACGCAGCGCCTCCAGAATGCGCTGCCGCGAAATCACCCCCACCATGTCGCTGCCGCGGATCACCGGGAAATCGTCTTGCAGGGAATGCACGGCCTTATCCAGCGCGTCTTCGAGGGTGTCCGCCGGTGAGAGCGTCGCGAAGTCGGTAAGCATGACTTCTTCCAGCCGTACATTGTCCAACACCGACTGGAAGACGACGGCCCGTTCTTCAAGCTGCGCCGCGGAAAAAATAATGANNGCATGGCTGATGGAGACGGCGCGGCGGGTGGCAGCGGCGGCATCCATGGTGCGCGCGAAAAAGGCCCGCAGAATGCGACCCCCATCCAGAGGAAATGCCGGCAGAAGATTCAAGCCGGCTATGTAAAGATTGGCCCAGACCAGGCTGCGCGGCAGGTTGCTCGATTGCAAGAAGGGCCACTCCCGCAGATGCGCCCCAACACCAGCGAGAAGGATCACTCCTGCCGCGACCAGGGCGAACACAAGATTCACCAGCGGCCCGGTGAGAGCGATGCGGACTTCACGCTTCCAGGCCGCCTCAGCCGACTCCGGCTTCTCCACGCGCGATTCATCGAAAACGGTTACGCCGCTGAGCGGCAGAAGAATGACCGCCTTGGGAATCAGTCCAAGGCTCCGGGCCACGAGCATGTGCCCGATTTCGTGGGCTGCGACGCAAGCGAGCACGATTCCAACCAGTGCCAGGTCCCGCGGCCCGTTGGCTGTGGGATGCACGCTGTATTCCGTCCAGAAAACAAACAGGGGCAGGATCAGGAACGTCAGGTGAAGGCGAACCTCGACTCCAAACAAACGCCCGACGTGAATGGACCAGCTTCTCATGGCTCGATGACTGCGGTTCGGCTCTACGGATTCGGCTGCTACAGTTATTTTACATGGTCGGATATATTGGCTCCGGCACTCGAAGGTACTGAGCGATGCGCGTGATCGCCGGCAAATACCGGGGACGTCCTCTGCGCTCGTTGCGCGGGATCGATATCCGTCCCACGTCCGACCGGTTGCGCGAGACACTGTTCAACGTGCTCACCGCTGGCAATCCCGAGGCGCTCGAGGGCAGCGTGTGGTTGGATCTGTTCGCCGGCACGGGCGCCGTGGGGATTGAAGCGCTCAGCCGCGGCGCCAGGCAAGTCTATTTCGTGGAGACCTCGGCGGCGGCGGCGAAGTTGATTGAGCAGAACCTCGAGAGCCTGGCAGTCGCCGAGGGATACAGAATTCTCCGGGATGACCTTTCCGGAGTTCTGTGGCGCCTCGAGCGGGAGCATGTCGCCGCCGACGTAGTGTTTCTCGATCCGCCTTACCGGATGCAGCAGGCTTACGAAGAGACGCTTACGGCGCTGGCCGATTCGTCGCTGGTGTGGGCCATGACATTGGTGATCGCGGAGCATGAAAAGAAGTTCGATCCAGGGAGTGAATTCGGATCGCTCGTGAGAGTTCGAAAACTGATCCAGGGAAACGCTGCTCTCAGTTTTTACCGCATCGGCGGGCCACCCGACTTGAATGCTTGAAGAACGGCGAAATACCTCGCTGGAATGCGAGGCCTTGCGCCTACATAAGCAGTTCGCCGGCGCGGCGCGCGATCGGGTGCTGCATTTCCTGCAGATCGTTCTTCACCATGTTGAGGCCGTAAACGCACCCTTCGAAATCGCGCGAAAGGTGAGCAAACAGCGGCGCCACCTTGGCGTATTCGAAGTGTTCGAACTTCGACACGATGTAATAGCTTTCCTTCCCCGCTTTCATCCATTCCACAAA
>PMHI01000142.1 GCA_003156615.1 Acidobacteriaceae bacterium
TGCTCGATGTCGCAAAGGTGTCGAATGGAACCCAACGCTGGCGTCACTCCTTCGAGGACTTATGGTGGGAATTCGAGCGGGTACGGCGATTTCGTTCTTTCTTCTGGCGTTCGCGAGCTGCGCTCTCGCTCAGAGTGCGCCTGGTTTGCCTAGCCAGCCGTGGCATTCAGCAGAGGAGCAAAGATTTGAAGTCGATGCGCGCAATTTTCATGATTCCAGATTCAACATCGATCCGACGAGGACTTATTCACTAGCGGAGTTGATAGATTTGGCTGAAGCGCACAATCCCGAGACTCGCGTCGCATGGGAACGTGCCCGTGCTCAAGCCGCAGCTTTAGGCGTTGCACGCAGTGAGTTGTATCCCACGGTGGCGGCGGCTGCTCTCTCTGAGACAAGCCGCTCGAATGTTCTGTTTGGAAATGAATTCTTCCCGCAGACGATCCAAGACTTTCAGGTCGGGCTCGATCTTAACTACACCGTCTTCGACTTCGGCGCCCGATCCGGTCGAATCAGTGCGGCGAAGGCGGAGCTTCTCGCGGCCAATTTCGCATTCAACGACACACATCGCAGCATCATTTACCAAGTAGAGCAAGCTTATTACCGACTGTTGAGTTCTGTAGGGCAGGAAGACGCTGCGCGAGCGAGCCTTGCCAACGCGCAAGCAGTGCAACAAGCCGCGGAAGATCGCTTGGCACACGGCCTCGCAACTTTGCCCGACGCATTGGAAGCTCGGAGTGCGACGGCGCAGGCAGACTATGATCTGCAAGCTGTACTCGGAGCTGAGGAGATCGCGCGCGGAGATCTGGCGACTGCGGTGGGGACTTCCGCGCCTGCTGTAATTCACGCCCAACCGCTCGATCAGGTCCCGACTCCCGAGTCGATTGGCGATACGGTCGATCTGGCGATCAACCGGGCACTCGAACAACGCCCCGACCTGATGCAACAGGTGGCTGCAATAAGGTCCGCAAATGCAAAGGTGCAGGAAGCGCGGGCCGCGTACTATCCTGCGCTGAGCGTCAATGCCACGCCAGTCGCGCAAGCCGTGTACGGGCTGCAACAGCCAAACCCGTGGACGCACACCGGAGACTTGGTCGGCGGAGTGACTTTGAATCTCCAATGGACGGTGTTTGACGGAGGCGCAAGACGGAACCGACTGGCACAAGCGCGGGCTAACGTTCACGCGGCAGAAGCACAAGCGATTGTTGCCCGCAACCAAATCGCCGATGAGGTTTGGACCGCTTATTCGAATCTGAACACGGCATTTCGGCAGCGGCAGGCAGCGCTCGCTCTCTTGCAAGCGGCCGATCAGTCTTACAGTGCCGCGCTGGAATCGTACAACTATGGTGTACGCAGCTTGTTAGACGTAACCGCGGCCCAGCGGACACTTGCGCAAGCCCGCTCGGCCGACGTACTGGCGCGCACGCAGGTGCTCACCGCGCTCGCAGACTTGGCTTTCCGAACCGGGGATTCCATTCAGCCCAACAAGGCGAGGTCTCTACCATGACTGGAGACGGTAACCAAAGATTTGTGCGCTATCCAATCGCCTTCGCTCCCTTGCTGCTTACAGGTTGTGGACGAGCGCCCGCCGTGGACATCCTGGGTTCATTCTTTCCCGCTTGGCTCATTTGTTTAGTGGTGGCGATCTTGTTTACCGCTGTCGGCCGATTTGTGCTTTTGCGATTCAACATGAATGTTGCTTTACCCGTCATCTTCTATCCGAGCTTTACCGCCTTTTTCACATTCGCACTGTGGCTAGTCTTCTTTCACTAGTCAAGAAGAGCAACTATGGCCGTTGACACGAATACGAAACCCCAAAGGCTGCTCAGCCGCCGACTGAGTATCGGCTTCGCACTGGCGGCAGCGGTGCTCGGCGCAGTGGCCCTTTATCGCACGAATCACTATCCACGCACAGATGATGCGGCAGTTTTTGCAAACTTCATCGGGATTGCGCCCCAAGTAGATGGACCCGTCATCCGCCTGAACGTGCGTGACAATCAGTTCGTGAAAAAGGGCGAACTACTCTACGAGGTCGACGATCGTCCGTACCAGTATGCCCTTGAAACAGCCATTTCCAACCAGGAGGCGCTCGAAGGTCAAATTGTCGACGAGCAGCGAAGGATAGCAGCATTGGTCAGCGCGGTTTCTGTTTCGCAAGCAAAGATCCATAGTGCTGAGGCTGACGTCGCGAATTCGGAACAGGGTGTCAACAGGGTGCGAGCCGAGTGGACATATGCAAGCAACAATCTGCATCGGCTAGAGCCGCTGCTGACCAAACAATTTGTCACAGTAGATCAAGTGGATAGAGCAAAGACCTCGGAAGTTGCGCAGGCAGAGGCCCTGAGGCAGGCAGAGTCACGGCTGCAACTGTCGCGGGCCGAGTTAAACTCTGTTCTCGCGCAACACGAGCAAGCACAGCACGCCGTCACCACGCTCGAGCCGCTCATCAACCAGCGTGGAGCAAAGTCTGCGGCGGTAAAGCAAGCTCGTTACAATCTGGGCAACTGTCGCGTTTACGCACCATTCGATGCTCGTGTAACGAATCTCACAATTTCTGAAGGCGCCTATGCCCACGTGGGCCAGCAATTGTTCACACTGATTGACGCGCGCACCTGGTGGGCAATCGGCAACTTTCGTGAAGGCCAGCTCAAGCGCATCACACCTGGAATGCACGCTGAGGTTTACGTGCTGTCGAGGCCCGACTTGCATTTNNCAACCCGGTCTCCCGGACGTCCCGAGAACTCTGAACTGGGTCCATTTGGCCTCAAGATACCCCGTTCGTGTGCGCGTATCCAACCCACCTTCTGATTTGTTTCGAATTGGTGAGTCAGCCATCGTCACGATTCGCGGAGATTGAAAATGGCCACTGCTGCACAAAGCCTATACGAATCACCCCACGCTCTGACTTGGTTCCTGGAATTTCTCAAGGAGGAGTTAGCTCCATATCCGGGGCGAGCAGGAACAATAGCGCGGATGGTGCTGGCTGCGACTCTGGTCATGATTATTTGCGTGACCTTTCGTATTCCCTATGCGTTCGAAGGCGCGATTTATACATTTATCGTTTTGCGCGAGAGCCCCAGGGCCACGCTGCAATCAGCTGGAGCAGCACTCCTCTCTGTGGGAATTGGCGCAGCCTATGTCTTGATTTCGGCTGGGTTTGTTATCAGCGTTCCGATCCTGCATTTTCTCTGGGTCATTGGTTCGTTCTTTCTGACTTTTTATGCCCTCAGTGCGATGATCAATTACGGCGCAGCCTCGACGTTCGCCATTATGATCGCGGTCGCCGTTCCTATATGGGATCGCCATGTATCTGCCGAAACTAATGTGGAAGATACGCTTTGGCTCACATTGGCGGTATCGATAGGAGCCGTGATTTCGGTCGCAGTAGAACTGGTGTTTGCCCGTGTAAGTCCGGGCGACGATATTGTGTTGCCCATCGCCGAACGATTGTCCGCGGTAGAGAGTTTGTTAGCTTGCTACGCCGAGGGCTGTCCCCCAGACAACGCAAGCAAGAATAAGGTCATCAGGTTCGGGATGCTTGGAACATCGAGCTTGCGGCGCCTCCTCCGGCGCTCTGACTATTCGGCTCAATACAGGGTGCAAATGAGTGGTGTTGTTGCGCTGGTTGGAAGGCTCGTCGACATTACCGCCACCCTGACTGAACTTAGCTTCGAGCCTACCGAGAGCGATGAGAAGCAATTGCGTGCTTTGGGAGCCACCATCGCGATCATTCGCACTGATCTAATGAACCGGCGACTTTCAAGCTCCATTCACTTTGATTCTGACCATGCCTTCTCCCATGTTCCGTTATTGACCGAAATGCAGAATATAGTTTCCTTCATTCCTCAAGCGTTTACGGACTCTGAGTCAATGAAAGTGCACCTGCCGGCTTCACGCGACATGTCGCGATCGAAACTTATGCATCAGGACGCATTCGTTAATACCGAACACCTTAAGTTCGCACTGAGAGGGTGCTTGGCAGCTAGTGGCTGTTACATCATTTACAACTCCATTGCCTGGCCGGGCATCGGCGCGCCCGCGATGGCCACGTGCCTGCTGACGGCCGTTTCAACGGTCGGAGCGTCTCGTCAAAGGCAGATCGTGCGCTTCGCTGCCTTCGTGGTGGGCGGGTTTCTTATCGGGATAGGCTCGGAGATATTCATTCTGCCGCACATCGATTCGATTCCTGGATTCACGATTTTCTTCACACTGGTCATAGCACTTGCCGCTTGGTTCATGACATCAAGCCCGCGATTGTCATATTTCGGATTTCAGATCGTTGTTATCTTCTGCCTCATGAATTTACAGGAGTTCGCGAGACAGACATCGCTTGCAGCGGCAAGAGACCGAGTCGTTGGGGTTGGCTTGGGACTGTGCATGATGTGGCTTGCATTTGATCAGCTCTGGAGTGCACCCGTGGCTGTGGAGATGAAGATGGCGTTTATTTCCAGCCTGCGATTACTGGCTCAACTTTCACGAGAACCCCTTTCGAGGAATCTGAGAGTTGCCGCCGAACGCACCTTTTCGCTGCGTGACATGATCAACAGTAGTTTTGACGAAGTGCGAGCGCTCGCCGATGCCGTGCTATTGGAGACCGGCGTTTCCCGGCAGCAGGACCTTACTTTGCGCCGTCGAATCCTGCGCTGGCAGCCGCGGTTGCGGATGCTTTTCATAACGCGGGTTGCTTTGTGGAGATACCGCCTCCAGGTCCCCGGTTTTGAAATGCCCGCGCCGGTGGCTAGAGCACAACAAGAGTTCGATAAACGTCTCGCTGATGTGCTGGATGGTATGGCCAATCGGATGTCGGGGAAAACCTCGGATAGACACAATGGTTTCAGAATCTCGGTTGAGGATCTAGAAAAAACAATTCAGACCTACGATTCGGGAAAGTCGCAAGAGGCGCTTACGGCACAGCTTGGTGGATTTCTCTCGTTGTCCCGGAAAATCGCAAGTCTGACGATTTCGCTCGATAACGAGATGTCAGTACAAGGAGAGACTTTGTGATTATTGCGCGCAAGATTTGGGGGTTCGGAGCGAACTCTCTCGCTATTGCAAACAAATGACTTAGCACGACATTCTAGCACGCCGTGGGTTAGCCCACGACCGCACTGGCACGTTCTTTAACCTTTCTTGCATCCGTTTTGAAGCGAGATTAGCGTAGTGCCTCTGAGCTACCGCTAATGTATCCCCAAGCATCGCCGCAACCTCAGTCAACTCGCAGCCCTCTCCGAGCCAGAAATCGACTGCCGTGTCACGAAAGCGATGCGTCGTATTCCCCTCAATCCACAGTCCTGCGTTCTGCATAAGCAGACGCAGATCGTCCTGCCATGTTGTGACCTCAGAGGTCACCTGATATTTGCCATCCCAGAAGACGTATTTTCCTTCACCCTCCATCAGTTCCGCATACAGAGTTGGGTCAAGCTGCTGGACAACGGATCGTCCGGTCTTTTGCCTGTCGAATCGGAGCCAGCCGTCTTGAAGATGCCGATGACGATCCAGTTGCACTGTGTCTCGAATAGCAACTCCGGTCGCAATCATGAACTTCACGAGCAGTGTCACTACTGCGACCTTCTCCGCCGGGAAGGTTTTCGGAATCTGGGCAAAGAGAACTTTGATTTCTTTCTCGGTGAACGGCTTCGGCTCCAGTCGTTCTTTGTCCACCTTCGACAGCCGGATGGTCTTCAGTGCGGCAAGCAGATCGTTGAGGTTCTCCCGACAGCATGTGCGGAGGAAGCTGCGAATGTTCTGCTGGGCGTTCTGACGGGTCGTAGCGGACGGCCAAGCCCTCTCCCAGCCCGCCCGGAATTCGATCACATCCGCCGAAGTGATGAGCGACGGAAATACCTTCGACCGAGCCGACATGAACGCCTCGAACTGGTTAAATTGGTGCCGGAGCTTCTTCACTCGGCGGGCGGAGATGTTCTCGCTCTTTTTGGCACTGATGAAGGTGTCTATACACTCTGCGATGGTCGGCTGTGGGCCTTTGACGATGATGGGCTTCGGCGTGTCGCCCCGGTCTAGCTGCTCTTGGAGTTCGACCGCCTTATCCTCGGCGACGGCCCACGTCCGGGTCTTGGCGGCTCGGCGGTGCTGTTTGCCGGTCCGGGAGTACCGCAGGAATTTGGAGCACTGGCAGCCCCGGTAGAACTCGCCCCGGCTCCGGTGGGAACAGGTCTCCCGGTGCCTGACGAAGACGGTGACGATTGATTTGGGCTGAATGTTCACGCCGGGTTAACCTCCACTCACTTGCGAGGCTAACCCACGGTCTAACACGCCGTCAACGAAGTTTTGGTAATCACCAGTGTTTATGCGGGGTAAATATGGCGGAGAGAGTGGGATTCGAACCCACGTTACCCTTTCGAGTAAACACGCTTTCCAAGCGTGCGCCTTCAGCCACTCGGCCATCTCTCCGGCGGAAAACCTGGGAAGGACGATAGCTTTCCGGAAGGCTATCGCATCGCACCGAGCTGCAATTCACGTCAACTCGGCTTCATTTCATTCTATGGTCAGGGGCGCGGGAGCGCAAATCGCCAAAAGAAGGTGAACAAGGCCGTGGAACGAGAACAGGAGAAGAGAAAAGCAGACAATCTTTAGGAAAGTTTCCGTGGCGCAGTCGGATCGGGCATAGCTGAATTAGAAGTAGCTGTCGACACACTGGAAGCGATCGCACCCGACGCTGTGCGCGCAGAGGAGGCGCTGGCAGCATCGCCAGTCTGGCGAGGGACGGGAGGAACCGGAGGCGGCTTGACCCCATCGACGACGTGATGGCTCAGGCAATACAGCGCGAGCTCGAGGCGATCGGCAACGCCCAGCTTGTCGTACACCTTGCGCAGGTAGTTCTTTACAACCTGCTCGGTCGTCCCCACGCGAACCGCGATTTCTTTGTTCTTCATGCCCTGGGTGACGCAGGAAACGATAAGGGTTTCCTTGGGCGTGAGTTGAACCTTGGGGCGCGCTCCGGAGGGTCGCAAGCTGTGGCCGCGATAGGCTTCCATCACCCAATGAATGGCATGGCTCTCGAGCCACGGCTCGCCGGCGGCAACCTTGCGGAGGCAATCGACCAACGTCTCCGGTTCCGTCTCGCGCGACAGAATGCCGTGGGCTCCGCGGCGGAACAGATCGAGTGTGAGTTGTTCGTCCGATGCGGGTGTGACCACGACGATCTTCAGTTGCGGCGCCTGGCGCAGCAGTTCCATCACAGCTTCGACCGGATTGGGGGTTAGTGCCGACTCAAGAATCAGGATATCCGCGGAGAACTTCGTCACTGCCGATTGCGTCTGGGCCAGCGTCTCGGCCTGGCCGACAACGCGGATATCGTCTTCGAGGGCGAAGATCTTGCGCAGGCCCGCGCGGAAGATGGCCTGGGTATCGGCCAGGATCACGCGAATCAACTGGCCGTTGTCGTTATTCGCGTGAGCTCCGTGATTTTCTCCCACCCGGACCGAAGTGCTCGCCATCAGTATCCCTGCCACCTATGCTCGCTCGAAATGGTATTCGTCGATTACAACGCCAACCCCGCGACGGCCCTTGTNNATCGAGCCCACGGGGACGTCACGGTCCATAGCGAAGAGCACGCCGTTGGCGGAGATGTTTTGCGTCTCTGCCGCACAAGCTCCGCTCTGCGACTGCAACTCCACGGGCAGATGCAAGGGAAACCGGGGAGCACTCTGCATTTCGGCATAGTGCTTGATCGCAGTCTGCGCTTGCGGATACTCCGCCAGTTGCTCCTCAGCTTCGCCTGACACCGTTTCTAACGAACCTTCCTTCCGCTGCGCCTACGCCTCTCGCGCATCCGGATTTCTGCAGAACTTATGGGCAGCGTACACCCAGGAATCAGGTGTGCAAAGTTACTGAAGTCATGGAACAAATGGTGCTAACTGCTTGCAGATGAGTGCATTACGGGGAATTTACGAAGGATTCGGCGTCTTCGTTTGGTAGGTTATCGGACACTGGTCAGAAGTTATATTTGTAACCCGACAAATCCAAACCACGCGGGCCGCACTTCTAGAACTTGGTCACTTCGGTGAAATTGAAGTCACGGATTTTCATGGCAGGCACGACCATGTCAAACGACTCCTCGCCGCAGGAACGAAGGGGCACGCTCATGGCCTCGACATTCGAGAGCATGTNNCCGGTGAGCATTTTCTCGTAGGGATCGACTTCGCGGATGTACCACAACCGAGTGACCAGCACGCCGCGCTCGGTGGAGGCGATCATCTCAGACAAGGTTTGCGGATCTTGCGGAGCAGTAAAGACGATGTTGAGCGGCATCTCCCCCATTTCGTTGGGCAGAGGGAAACCATGGCCGGTGGGTTCGATGGGCCCGGCCTTGTCTTTGTGTTCCGAGCGTTTCATTCGTTCCGCCGTAGCCCGCGCATAGACAACGCGTCTGACCACTCCGTTCTCGACCAGCGGCACACGCAACCGCCGCATACCTTCGCCATCGAAAGCAGACCCGGTTTGGAGGGGATGCGCGACGTCGTCCCAGATGGTGATGTTCTCGCCGAAGAGTTGACTGCCGATGCGGCCGGTGAGGAATGAACGCTGGTCCAGAATCGCCATGCCCGAATAGTCCCAGAACATGAAGCCGACGATGTCGAGCGCGGCGGAGGGCTCGAGAATCACAGTGTACTTCCCTGGTGGAATTTCCCCCGGGCGCGCGGAGTCGAGCGCCTTTTTCGCCGCGGTCTCGGCCTGGCTGAGTGGATCGAGGTTGGTTATGTCGGGCGAGTTCGCCTTTTGCCATCCCGAGGAGTCGGCACCCTGCATGGTGATGGAAACTTCCGCCAGAGTCTGCGTGTGCCAACTGCTAAGGCCGCGCGAATTGAAGATGCCCTCGACGGATTCGGAACTGGAAAAGATGCCAGCGGTTGTGAGTTTGTGTTTCTGCGCGATGTCGACGATTTTTTTCACACCGCCGGCGCGAAGCTGGGGCGTGATGGCCGCGGTCTCGGCAAAGTGGCGAGACGGAAATGCACATTTGTCCGCGCTGCCAGCGGCTTCTCGTGAATCTGGCATTGGCAGAAGATCCGGATCAGGATGCTGCACCCTGGCCAGAGCTTCCGAAGATTCAACCACCCGCCGCAAGCTGTCATCGTCAAACCTGTTGGTGGAAGCGCGAGCCGTGCGTCCGCCAAAGACTGTGCGCACGGAGACAAAATGGTTTTCGTCGGCGA
>PMHI01000280.1:0-209 GCA_003156615.1 Acidobacteriaceae bacterium
GATCGCCTCAATCCGAATTCGCGATGGAGTTTTCCGCATTCAACACCAGTGCGCCCTGTGTGACACAGTGCGGGCGGAAGTGGGAGCCTTCAAGACAGTGCCAATATGCGAATCGTTCCCGACAGCCCTGGAAATAAATCGAAAGATCTTGCACGATCCACGTCGCCTGCTCATGCCGGGCATCAGAGCCCGGACCGCTTGCTGGCGCT
>PMHI01000280.1:262-3302 GCA_003156615.1 Acidobacteriaceae bacterium
ATCCGATCAGCGCCAACCCACCGCAAACGCCGCCAGCCTTCGAGCACGTAGTTAAAGACATGCCTGCAGAAGAATCCAGAGGAGCGCTACCAGACCGCGCGCCACTAGCCGTGCTCGAGTCAGCGGCGAAACAGGCGAATGTCGAGGCGGCGGTGGTCCGCTGGGCGCCTGATTCGTGTCGTTGAAGGCCGAACGCTTCGCGGTCGACATTGGCTTGTCGACACTGAGGGGTGTGTAGATCCGCAGCGATCCGCCCATACAATGGGTCAGGACTCCATCAGGATGCGTTGTCCCAAATGCCAATTCGATCATCCACTGCAGACAACCGAGTGCCTGAAGTGCGGAATCATTTTTGCGCGTTACCTAGCAGCAACCCATTTTCACGTCGCCGGCAGCGGTGAGCGGAGGACCGAAGGCCTCCTGCGGCGCGGGAGCGCCGTTCAGCACCGCGATCCAACGCCGTACCGCACTGAATACGACGAGAACTACGCCCACGATAAAGATGGCCATAAGCACTGAATCCAGATAGCCGGTAAATACCTGACCGGGCGTGGAGGTCAATGGCCAGAAAATGTTCTTGATCGAGAGCACTCCCGCCGTAAGCGTAGCCACACCCACGAAGCACATCGGAACCGCCGTAATCCACGCATATTTCTGCTTGCCCATATTAATGAGGAAGGTGGTCGTCACCGCCAGTGCGATGGTTGCCAGCAACTGGTTCCCGGTTCCGAACAACGGCCATATCGTGGAAATACTTCCCGTGTAGATCAGGTATCCCCAGCCGAGAACCACCAGGGAACTGGTGATCAAATTTCCCAACAGCCAGGCGCTGTTGCCGAATGGCTTGTGCACTTTGCCCATGAGTTCCTGCAGGACGTAGCGGGCCACGCGGGTCCCGGTGTCCACCGTAGTCAGGATGAAAAGCGCTTCAAACATGATGGCGTAGTGATACCAGTACCCCATCAGGCGATCCATCCCAGGCAGGCCACGGAAAATTTGGGCCATGCCGATAGCGAGTGAAACCGCACCTCCCGTCCGCCCCGCCAGTTTCTCCCCAACTTCGCGGGAGAACATATCGAGGTTGACCGTGTTCAGACCCAGGTGGCTGAACACCGCCGGCGTGGTGTTGATGGCAAAGTAGTCGCCCGGATACATGGAGCAGGCGGCAATGAGAGCCAGCAAACCCACCAGCGACTCGCAAATCATGGCTCCGTATCCGATGAAGCGAGCGTCTGTTTCCTTGTCCAGCATCTTGGGCGTGGTGCCGGAAGCCACCAGCGAGTGAAAGCCCGAGATCGCACCGCACGCGATGGTCACAAAAAGGAACGGGTAGAGATTTCCCTTGATGATCGGTCCGCCGCCATGAACGAACTGCGTGAAGTTTGGAAATTTGATGTTGGGATGAACCACGAAGACGCCAACGATCAAGACGGCGATCGTGCCCAACTTGACGTAGGTCGAGAGATAGTCGCGCGGTTCCAGTACCAGCCAGACGGGAAGAATCGACGCCACCAGCCCGTAGATGGCCATTAGGTACGTGATCTGGTGAGGAGTAAAGGTGAGCGCTCTGGCAAATCCGGTCTGAGCGACCCAGTGCCCGGCGATCACGCTGCCGACCAAAAGGACGACGCCAAAAATGCTGGGGCCGGTGACGGTTATCTTCCCGGCATGGCTTTTGAACATCCACCATCCCATGACGACGGCAATGGGGATGGTCATGCCGATGGTGAAGACGCCCCAGGGACTATTCGACAGCGCGTTGACCACTACGATGCCGAGGCCGGCGAGCGTGACCAGCAGAATAAAGAGGACGGCGACCATCGCCACCAAGCCGGCGAAGGGACTGATCTCAGTGCGGGCAACATCCGCTAAGGAGCGGCCGCGATGACGCACCGACGCCACCAGCACGGTGAAGTCCTGCACGCACCCGGCCAGAACCGCACCCACCAGCAGCCAAAGAAAGCCCGGCGCAAACCCGAACTGCGCGGCCAGGGTCGGCCCCACCAGCGGACCGGCTCCCGCGATGGCTGCGAAGTGATGTCCGAAGAGCACCCATCGTGGCGACGCAACATAGTTATGCCCGTCTGCGTAAGTGTGCGCCGGAGTGGTGCGACGATCATCGAGCGCCAGAGCCTTCGCGGCAATGAACGCGCTGTAGTAACGGTAGGCAAGGGCGTACACGCACAGCGCAGCCAATAACACCGGGAAGGTACTCATGCTCGCTCCGGAGCTCGCAAGTAGCAGCCAATCCTGCCAGCCCAATCGCACGCATCCTACACCCGTCGTGGAATCCCGCACAATGGCTTGCGCGGCACGAAATACAGGCTACAATGTCGGGCACCACTGCCGGAACCGAAAGGATCGAGCATGCACATGCCACCAGAGAAGGAGGCGGCAGTTCAGGAACAGGGCCTGGTCCGTTTTGGACTCGGGCTCGCCAACTGGAGTGAACGCTGGTTCCCGGATCCCCTGATTTTTGCCCTGCTCGGAATCGTGGTGATCTTTGTTGCCGGCCTTTTGCTTCATCAAAGTCCAGCCAAACTGGCCATTCAGGGTGGGAAGAACTTCTGGACTCTGGTGCCTTTCACCATGCAGATGGTGATGATCATCATCGGGGGATATGTGGTTGCCTCGACGCCAATCGTATATCGCTTAATTCGCACCTTGGCTGGGATCCCGCAAACGCCGAGGGGAGCAGTTGCCATGGTTGCGTTTTTTTCCATGCTGACGTCGGTGATCTCCTGGGGCTTGAGCCTGATTTTCAGCGGACTCTTTGTCCGGGAGCTGGCTCATCGCGTCAGGGGACTGGACTACCGCGCTGCTGGCGGTGCTGCCTATCTTGGTCTGGGAGCCGTCTGGGCGATGGGGCTGTCGTCTTCCGCCGCGTTGATGATGGCGACCAAGTCCGCCATACCGCCGGACCTGCTCAAGATTAGTGGTCTGATCCCGCTCACACAAACCCTGTTCTTGTGGCAAAGCATCGCAACCACGGCAATCCTGATCGTGCTCTCGGTGCTCATCGCCTACTTGTCCACGCCCT
>PMHI01000186.1 GCA_003156615.1 Acidobacteriaceae bacterium
CCATCCGGACATTGCGACTCTCGCCGAGGCTCCGGGTTTCTGAAAACAATTGCCAAGCCTGCTGTGTTGAGCGGTTGCATAGCTTTGCTCCTCTCGAGTGTCCTATGTTTTCCTGTTCACTCTATACACCGAGAATTGGCGACAAAATGGCTCACGCCAGAGTGGCTGATTTGGCAATGAGTTGAATTTGGGCGGAGCTTGCCAAGGCTTCCGCGACCCGCAGCTTTGGCAGGGCGCCGCAGCAGGAGTGGCCGGATGAATATAATATAGCAATTCGTGTCGATGGGAGTTCTTGGGCAGAAGTCCTCTGCCGTGCTGGATGGCGAGATCGTGTGCCTCGATGAGGACGGCAAGCCGCAATTTCGCGACCTGCTTTTTCGTCGCAGTGAACCCCGCTTTATAGTCTTCGACCTGCTCTGGCGAACTGCTCGGCACTGATACCAGTGGTGTCACACATAACAGGATTGAGGAATGACATATGCCGGTGTCACCGGCACATTGGTGTGATGGCTTGCGATCAGTACCCCAGACCACTTGACGCTTTCGGGTTGCCAGATAAGTTTGTAGTCGTGGAACTGGTTCGCCAGGGACGAATTCCGAACCTCGTCGGTTGTTCGCACATCCGGCGAATTGCTGGAAATCTGCAAGCCGAGGGAAGTGGTACAGCTCACGGAAGGCGAGAAGAGCCGGTGGGAAGTGAATCTGCAAATTGAACAAAGAAGAAACTACAAATCCGTCTTTTGCCGATAAAGCTCGTTCCGACTTCAATTCGCGCAGCAGGAGACGCACCAGCATCCCGTCGCACCGCTCCTACGAACGCCGCGCCGCGTGAAAATGGAATAGGTCGCGGTCACCCTGGAGCGATCGGCCAAGGCCGCGGTCTCCATGTCTTCTGTCTTGGTTTGACTTCGAGCACCATTCGATGTTGGTTGATGTCCGCGATGAACCGCTGATCCGCGAATCCGACTGATGGGAACCCAACCGCGTAAGTTGGCTTGACAGCCTACACCATCTAATTTTGGCGAACGACAGGGATTATACAACCCCGCTGCAGCCAGCTTTACAGCAAGCGTCCGCAGTCGCCGTTTACGTGGCTTCTAACTGCTGAGTCCGATCTCTTTACAGAGTTGGGTGACGCGTGGTTCCTCGCGCAGATCATCGATNNCACCGGCGAGCTTGATCAAGATAGTCGAGAGCCTGTTCTTTTCTCCCAACCCCAGCACCAGTTGCGCAAGCAGCACCGGAGAAACGTAGATTGAGTGAGACCGCTGGCGGAGATCCTCTAACACTTTGGTTGCCTCCACGGGCTTGCCAGCCCGCGCGTATGCCCATCCCAGAATTGCTACAGATTCCAGGCTGCCTCCATTCAATTCGGCAGAACGCCCCTGCAGATAAAGGTTATAGGCCTCGGGACTGATCCTGCGGCGATCGGGTAACGGGTCAGGCTTCTGGTTCAAGGCAGTTTCCAAACTTGCGACGACCGCCTGCGCAATCTCGTCCTGCAGGGCAAACAAGTCGCTCAATTTCCGGTCATATTTTCCCGACCATCTTTGAAAGTCGTCGGCCACGTTGACCAGCTGTCCGGTGATGCGGATGCGGTTGCCTCATCGCTGCACGCTGCCCTCAAGAATTGAGCTGACGGCCAATTCCCTTCCGACCTCACGTATGTCCATCTCCTCTCCCCGGAAACGGAACGAGGAACTGCGGGTGGCAACTCGCGCAACACCCGAATTGGTCAATAAGTTGATCAGCTCCTCGGTCAAGCCGTCGCTGAAGTATTCGTTGTCCGGATCCCTGATCAGGTTGCGGATTGGCAACACGGCGATGGAAGGGCTGGCTGTACGCGGAGCTCGCTCGGCCGTGAGGCTCATTCCGCTGAACCCAGGATCACTCCTCAACTTAAGGAGGTCGGTGCGCACCTCCTGCCCATTGCGATATCGTTCGCTCTGGTTCTTGCACAACATTTTACGCACGATAGACAGCCAAGGCTGAGGAACCGGCCGCAGCGAACCATCGATCGCGGGGAAGGGGTCAGAGAGAATCGAGCTGGCCGTCTCGAAGGCTGTTCCTTTCGCGAACGGATGAATCCCGGTCAACATCTCGCACAAGACGATACCAAAGGAGAAGACGTCGGATGCCGTGCTGAGGGGGATGCCGCGAAGTTGCTCAGGCGACATGTAAGATAAGGTGCCTACAAGCCTGCCGGAACCGGTAAGGTTCCCTTCGAAGCGTCGCCCGAGGGAAAATAGCTCTTGAACTGGAACGTGAGATATGCGCTCTCAGACGCCGCGGCGGCAAATTTGAAGCCTGCAGTCACGTCGCTGACTCCGGCTTGGTTCGAGAACGCGCCGTACGGAGGCGTTGGAAANNACCCCGAAAAGCGGCGGTGCGGCGAGTATTCAACATTCATGAAGAGCTGTTGGAAGTTGATGGAATTAGGCACGCCGGGGCCCGGGATCGAACGCCGGCGGAAGTAGAGTCTGTAGCGCGCGATAGCAACTGCATTTGGCATAGAAGAACTAGGAG
>PMHI01000042.1 GCA_003156615.1 Acidobacteriaceae bacterium
AGAATCGGACGCAATTCGAACGAACTCGAATACTGTTCGACTTCGTGCGAGCGGCGTTCGCTAGCCCCGGACGGCCTGCACCGACCTAAGCCGAAGGCTTAGGGATGGTGTCTCTCCCTTTCCCTCGCACGTAGATTCCTCCGTGGAACCTGAGCATGTGGTCCGGCGGTAGAATGCACAGCATGAAAGAGCACTTCTTCCGAGAGTCTTAAAACAGATTCAGCCCTTCCGCGAATTGTGGCGCTCAGTTCGAATCGTATGCTATGCCGGGAAAATTGGCAGCGCATGATCGATTGAGTGCCTTCGGTGTGAGACTCCCTCGTGAGATAGCGCGATCGCTTGATCCAGGTGAATCACAGGTGGGCTGACTGTGAGTCAGTCGAACACTGCGGTGTCATTGCGGTTTTGGGCAGTCCGATGCGCCAGTTATGTGCCGGATGGGCCTCGGGTTCTCCCACAGTGCTGCAACCTCGGCTCGGCAGCAATCAGAAAATAAGCTTCAGGGCCAATTGCATGTTGAATGGCTCACCAGGACCGACACCCGGCGCGCCATTGTAGTCGCCGATGGTGTCGGTGCTTTGACCGAATCCGCCGAAGAAGTAGCCGCTTGGCGGCGCGAGGTTCAGGCGGTTGAAGATATTGAACATTTCTACGCGGAACTGAGCTTTCAGGCGCTCGGTGACCGGAATGCTCTTGAATACCGAAAGGTCCACGGAAGCAAATCCCGGGCCGGTGAGCTGATTGCGCCGCATCGTTCCAAAGCTTCCCTGTGGCGGATCTTGAAACGCCGCTGGGTTCACCCACTGCACGTAGGAGTGGCTGACGAGAGAGTGAGAAACGCCTGCGTATGCGTTGCCGATTTGGTCACCACGGTCGGTGTTCTCTCCTGTACCGCTGGTATCGGTGGTGGCATGAACGGTGAAGGGAAAACCGGTGCGGAACGACATCAGGGTATTTAGCTGCCAGCCGTGGGAGAGCCATTGAGGGCCGTGCGAGGAGCCCGAGATGTTGTAAGTGGCGTTGGCGACGAAGTGGTGGCGCACGTCGTAGTCGGAATTGGCGTAATCTCCTCTCAGATTTGTGCTGTCCTGAGGAAGAGTGCAGCAGGCTTGCGTCATATCGTCCAGGTTGTGTCCCCAGGCGTACGAGAACTGCGCCGTCAGGCCGTGCCATTGACTCGATCGGAGAGTAGTTTGAAGCGAGCTGTAATTCGAAGTCCCCTCGGATTGCACCTCGTTGATCACACCGAAGTTCGGATACTTGCTGAAAAATGGCCGCGTGGACTGCTGGTATGAAAAAGAGCCTCCGTTGGGTCCGATGACAGTAGTTGAATTGAAACCGCTGCCGAGTGCGGCTTGATTAATATCTCGTAGAATAAGAAGTCGCTCTCCTTTCGAACCGACATAACCGACTTGCAGGATCCAGTGCTGTCCCACCCTCTGCTGCACGTTTAAGGAGTACATCTCGTAATAGGACGCGCGCAGCGTTTGGCTGACGGAAAAAAGGTTAAGCACATTGCTTCCTGAGATCGCCACTGGCCCAGTTGGGAAGATGGGCTGGTCCTTCACGATCGTGTAGTCATTAGCCTGGACGCTGAAAACCGGATTGTTTCCGGCGGGATTATCGGGCGTGCCGAGCGGTCCATTGTTCAGGAGAAATACGTTATCGAGGAAAGGGATTATCGGCGGAGTGTCGAAAAAGATCCCATAGGAGCCACGAATCACCAAATTGCCGCGGTCCCTTGGCTCGTAGGCAAAACCAATCCGCGGGCTGAAGTTCAGGAAATCCTGGGGGTAAATTGCGGAAATGCCCTGCCCAGCAACCACGAGACCCCGAGAGGGAATAAATACGGAAAGATCCTCGTTGTTGTCATGCAGCGGACCTTCGTACTCGTAGCGGAGTCCAAAATTGAGGTTCAGCTTACGCGTGGCTTGATAGGCGTCTTGTCCGAAGAGATTGAAACTGTTGACATGAACCAGGCGCTCGGAATCGCCGATCGTGTTCGTGGACTGATAGACATAGCCCGCCATGAAGTCGGCTAGGCTTAGCAAATTCGTATCTTGATTTGGATTGTTGGCCAAGCTAGCCCAAGGTCCTTGTCCGCCGGTAAAGTCGAAGACCCCGCGAGCACCGAAGTTATAGTACACATCGACCTGAGTTCTGCGGAATTCGCCGCCAAAACGAAGCTGGTGCTTTCCCGTGACGTAGGAGAGTGTGTCGGTTAAGTGTCCCGTAACATCTGTTCTTCCGGAAAACGGGTTGACCCCAACTTGATCGAAGCCGAATATGACGATGTTGGGAGCACCGGCCAGGATGGGAGATGTAACGCTGGTGTTGAGGCCCAAAGCGATGGGATTGAAGTTTGTATCGGCATCCACGAAGGTCTGGAGGAAATAGTTGACGCCGGCAACGAGTTGATTCGTGAACCGGGAGGAGATGACGCGGTCGTAGATCGCATCGTAGTTTTGCATGTGCGAAGGCACGACCTCCCAGTAGGGACTCAGATGTGTGCTGTTCGGGGCCGTCTGTGTTCCCTGTCCGAGAAATACTCAAAACGAGACGCGGTTGTTTTCATTGAAGCTGTGATCGAGTTTGAGCAAGCCATTGTGGCTGTAGCCATTGGAAGCATTTGGATTGAAATAATTAGCCGCCGTCGCGGGACCAGTCAGCGCGGACGCAGGCCACAGTCCGTTGAGCAGGTTTACAGAAACCGGATTCACTGGAACGTTGTATTGCTGCAATACGCCTTCCGCTTCCGCTTGATATGCCTCCGAAGGTTCTGTGGAACGTGACTGGTTGCCGATCAAGTACTTCTGCTCCTCCAGGTTGAGAAAAAAGAAGGTTTTGTCTTTCCGAATGGGGCCGCCGAGCGAAAAGCCGTAGTGCTGATTCCTCAGGGCGTTCTTATGCAAATTTGGCGGGGCGAAGGGACTTCGGGCGGCGAAGAATTCGTTTCGGTTGTAGTAGTACGCAGTGCCATGAAATTGATTCGTTCCAGACTTGATCGCCAGATTCAGCGTCGCTCCGGGGTTGCGGCCCGTCTCCGCGGCCCCCTGGCTCTGCAGTGAAAACTCCTCAACCGAGTCAAGAGGCAACACGACGCCCGCGATTCCCCCGACGCCGACTTGATTTACGGATACCATATTGCCCCAGGGATCGTTGTTGTCGGCGCCGTCAATCTGCCAGTTGATGCCCGTTGATCGTGTGCCATTCACGGAGCCCACAGCCATGTAACCTGAAAAGGCAGCGGATTGATCCACCAATTGAGTGAAGTCGCGCCCGTTGATGGGAATATCTTGAATGGTTTGCGTCGATAACAAAGTGTTGTCGGATACGGTTGTCGTATCGAGCGACACGGCCGCTGCTGAGACTTCCACCGTGCTCGGTTGCGTGGCGACGTGCAGTTTCCCATCCAAAGTGTGAATCTTGCCCGCCAAGACTACGACGTTCTTAAATTGGGTCTTCTGGAATCCGTTCGCTGTGATTTCGATCAGATAGGTCCCGGGCGGCAAGTCCTGGAACGAAAATATGCCCGCGGCAGACGAGGTGGTCTTGTACGTCAAGTCGGTAGCCTCATTCGTGGCTGTGACGAGAGCTTGGGGTAACACAGCCCCTGTAGAATCCGTCACGCTGCCATTGATTCCGCCACGGAACGTCTGCGCCACAGCGACCGTAGGCAGCGCAAAGCTGAAACTAATGGTGAGAGCCAGGGCGCAGACAAGCGTTTTCCAGCGGACCATAAATGACCAACTGGCGAGGAGAGTCAAGATGTCGAGAAAGTATGCCGGCTATGCCGCATGCGGCATAGGCGTCACACGTATGCGACGCTCCTCAAAGGGAACGGCGAAGACGTGAAGGTTGTGCAAGAGCTAATGCGGCACGCAAACATCTCNNGCGCAAGCGATCACGCAAACCAAGCGAGATGCGCAGAGCCGAGTTGTGAGCTTGTTGCTCGACAAAAACGAAGAAAAACCAAGCACCGAGGCTTATCGGACGTTAACGGACGTGCAAAATTCTGGAGGGGATTTGCAAGTGGTTGATAAGCTTGGCGTCCCCGACGGGATTTGAACCCGTGTTACCGCCGTGAAAGGGCGCTGATTGGCTGTATCACGTTGTAATTACAAGGCAGCGGTCGCACTGCAACGCCCTGTAAGGAACCACTGAGAGCGCGATGGGACAGGTTTTGGTTGTACCGTTCTTGTACCGCGAGTTTTGAATTAAAGGATCTGAAAACCCGGGGAGATTTAGCATTGAATGAGGCAGATCACTTCCGCTATGCCGACTTCGTCGTACCAATCCGATTAGGGCGGCGGTCAAGTTCCGCTGCAAACGCGAGCATCGCGTTTGGCCTTGCTCAAGGACTTGTTGAAGTGCTGCTCCGCCCTCTGAGATGAACGAATCGGTTCGTGTGGTATCGGTGTTGATGGGTTAGGGCCTGGGGCTCGCGGGCATTTCGGAGGCCCGCGCCAGTGCTTGCGTGTCGATATACTCCCGGATGTTCGTCAGTTTGCCATTTCGAACGGTAATGGCGAAGA
>PMHI01000584.1:0-1402 GCA_003156615.1 Acidobacteriaceae bacterium
CCGAGCTAAAAATGCTCTGCATTATGCGCAGCGGATGGTTATGTAGAGTAATTCGGTAAGTGCTTGTCAGTCCGATCATTTCTCGTGGATCACAGCACATAAGATTTCATGATGCACCTCCTGGCGGCCACGGAGGCTGCCGCTTTTCAGAGGAGGTCCGCCATGGAGCAATTCTTCTTTTGGTTTTGCGAAACTTGCCGCTGAAGCGACTTGTCGCTGACGCACTGGGCGAAATCGAGCTGATGGGCTGCAGCAAGGGGTCATGGAAGCGACTTTGTAACTCTTCGCGGGACATCCTCGCATGTCAGGTCTGAGTTGAGATTCACCAACCAACCGAGGATATTATGCTGAGTCCAGCCAGGCACGCCCGTTGACAGCAGGCGACTTAGGACATCCACCGCACATATCTACTTTCTGCGCATAATTCCCGTATGTAGTTTCTCCCGATGCATGGCAGGAACTTGCGGGATATTTTGGGACTTCGTCGCCTCATACAGTGTCCCGCCGCGGACAATTCGGACAATGAGTTCTCTGAGGCATTCGCGATGTCGGCGGCTGCCTGGACTGGGATAGGCCCGATCCGATCTCACTGAGCGGCGAGTGCAATTCCGGCCGGTCGGTTCCTACCTGATGGTTCATCACAGCTTTCCAACCACGCTACAGATTATCGCCGTTTTGCACGGAGCGCGCGACCCTAAAGACGTGATCCGAAAAAGGTAGTTCTAACTGGTCAATCAAGGGGATGTGACGAAAATGCCAAGCATAAAATCTTTGCCTACCTTGGGTTGGGAGATTGCATCCAACTCAAGGAGAAGGTTTTCGTTGCGCGTCTTTCGCAGACTGCAAAATGGGTCGAAATAGTTGCAAGGAGGACGTATATGAAACGAGTTCTGTTCACAATTCTCGCTGGAGGGTTGCTCGGCAGCGCATCACTGGTGTTAGCGCAGGGTGCGGCATCACCACAAGCATCACCACAAAATGACGGAATGGCACAGCCGGGTACGGCGCCACAGATTGCGCCGGGGAGCGTCATTCCGGTGCAGTTGACCAAGAGCATCGACGCCAAGAAAACCAAGTCAGGGGACGAGGTGGTGGCGCAAGTAACGCAGGATATGAAGACAAACAGCGGCGAAGTGATTGTTCCCAAAGGCACAAAAGTGGTTGGACATGTAACCGAGGTGCAGGCGCGCAGCAAGGAGCAAAAAGAGTCTGAGGTCGGAATTGCGTTTGACCACGCTATGCTGAAAAACGGAAGTGAGATGCAAATGCTGGCGTCGATTCAAGCCATCATCGCACCGCCGAACGCCAATCCGGCCAATGCGAATGGTGGTGGAAACGATCAGCCCGGCGGGTTGAGTGGGGGGGGATCACCTTCGAGCCCCGCTGGCGGACGCTCGGCCGG
>PMHI01000584.1:1411-15834 GCA_003156615.1 Acidobacteriaceae bacterium
TTAGTTCAGAGAAGAACAATGTAAAGCTCGAAAGCGGCACGCTGATGCTTTTGCGTGTAAATCAGTAAAGACGCAACAGCAGCAGAGGCAAACCTGGAAAGAAAGACCTGGCAAGCCAGTTGAAAGGCCGCCTGCGAGAAGGCGGCCTTTGTAGTTATTTTTTTCGAACGCATTAGTTCGGCATGATTACCGTGTCGATGACGTGGATCACGCCATTCGATTGAAACACGTTCGGGATGGTCACCAGCGCGGTTCCACCCTTCTCGTCTTTCAACATGATGTGCGTGCCATCGTGCAGTGACGCCCACAGCTTACCGCCCTCCACCGTCGTGAGTTCTGCCGTCCCGTTCCCTGCCTTGATCTGCTGCTTCAGGTCCGACGCGCTCCACCTTCCCGAAACCACGTGATAGGTAAGCACCTTGGTCAACATGGTCTTGTTCTCTGGCTTCAAAAGCGTGTCCACGGTGCCCGCAGGCAACTTGGCGAAAGCTTCGTTTGTAGGTGCAAATACGGTGAACGGCCCGGGACCTTCCAGCGTTTCCACCAATCCGGCAGCCTTCACCGCAGCCACCAGAGTCGTGTGATCGGCGGAATTCACCGCGTTCTCGATGATGTTCTTGGTGGGATACATCTCTTGCCCGCCTACCACCGGATTCTTCATCCCGGCGACGGCGGAAGTTACGGCGATGGCAACGATGGCCAGCACAACTGCAAATTTACTGTTCATTGTCGTTATCCTTTCAGAATTGAATCTCTTGCCCCTCACCTCCAGTACGGACGGATTCTGAATTTGGATTTAGTCGGCCCTTGCGGATGGCTGAACAGCCCGGTGGCCTGCGGAAGGTAAAGGTAAAGGACGAAGGCTCTCAGTTAGAATCCAAGTCCAGCATGAGTGAGACGGACAAAGAACGAATGGGCGCGGAACCTATAAGAACGCGTACGGCCGAACTCGCGGATGCAGAAAACATGGCGCGTCTGGTGAACATCGCCTTCCGCACTGAACGCTTTTTCATCGATGCGGACCGCACCGACCCAGACAAGGTGCGGATGCTTCTGCAGAAGGGAAGATTTCTGCTGGCCGAGAAAGTCAGCAAAGAGGAAGTCAGCAAATTGGTGGGCTGCGTTTACGTGGAACTACGCGGCGAACGCGGGTATTTTGGCTTGCTCGCGGTCGATCCGGCCCGGCAACACTCCGGCATGGGATCCTTCTTGATCGAGGCAGCCGAAGACTACTGCCGTGCCGCCGGCTGTCTCTTCATGGACCTCACGATCGTCAATCTGCGGAAGGAACTGCCCGGATACTATCGGCGTCGCGGATATCTGGAAAACGGAACCCTGCCCTTTCCCGAGGATCAGCATCCCCCCAAGCTCCCCTGCCACCTGGTCCGGATGTCCAAACCTCTCGGCTAGTGCAGTCGATCAGCCCCTATGGTTAGGAAGTCTCATGTCAGTTGGTCGATGGGATCACTCCGCTCGAACGATTCGCTCAATTCTGACATCACCACTTTGCCATATGCCGTGCGTGGCAGAGCGTCCACGAGTATGACATCGCGCGGAAGCTTGTATTTTGCAAGTTTATCGCCAAGAAAGTTCGTAAGTTCTCGGCTGCGGGGATCGTTGGGCCGACGGCAAGTCCAAAGGCTACGTCGAGTTCGCAGAGCGGTGGTTCACCGTTGGCGCCAGCCAACTGATTCGGTTCGGAACAGTACCTTCGATTGCGCAGCTAGGCCGTTGCTTCGAGCTCAGCAAGCGAGCACCCAGTGAACAAGACACGAGGTGGTTGTCTCGAAGCGCCGAATGCGAAGCTCAAGTCACGCCAATGAGAAAGAATCCCATCCGCCGCTTCCCCACCATTCTGGTCGTCTGGAAGTGCCCTTCTGCTCTTGCGCTGCGACAGCGTCCTGTACAATTTTGCTTCCGATGATTTCGTTCGCAAAATGGTGGCTGGGTCTGTTCGGAGCGCTGCTTCTGGTGCTGGCGGCGCAGGCTGAGCCGGTCGCCAAGCTCAAAGCCACTGACTACGCCAACGACTTTGCCCACGTTCTGGACCAGAACACGATCGCGCAGATAGACGCGATCTGCCGGCAGATCGACGAGAAAGCGCATGCCCAGATCACGGTGGTGACCGTTCACTCCCTGGATGGCTCAGATATCGAAAGCTACGCCGTCGATCTCTTCCATCAGTGGGGGGTCGGAAGCAAGTCCACTAACCGCGGAGTCCTGATCCTGTATGCGATTGACGACCATCGCGCCCGGATTGAGGTTGGCTATGGGCTGGAGCCAATCCTGCCCGATGGAAAAGTGGGCGGGTTTCAGCGGGAAGCGGTCCCGCTCATCCGGAGCGGCAATTATAATCAGGCGCTGCTGCTGGACACCTCGCGTGTTGCGCAGGTCATAGCCCAGGACGCAGGAATTCAACTCGCGACTCCGCAGCTAGCACCGGCTCCGGCGGAACCGACGGAGCGGCCGAGCAAAGGGATATCGGCTGGCGGAATTATCTTACTGATTGTCATCCTACTTATTGTTCTTTTTACTCCGCTTCGCAGCGTTCTTTTTTGGATTCTTCTTTCTGGAGTGTTTGGCGGTGGAGGGGGATCGAGCGGTGGCGGAGGCTGGGGCGGAGGCGGCTTTGGCGGCGGGGGTGGTTTTGGCGGATTCGGCGGCGGGAGCTCCGGTGGCGGCGGGGCTAGCAGCAGTTGGTAGTCAGTGAGGAAGCAAATGGTTCCGGAGAAAAAGATTAACGACTTTGTCAGCCGGTTGCGAACGGCGGCGGGAGCGAACCTGGAGAGCGTGATCCTGTTCGGATCGGCGGTCGCNNGGCCCTGGCCCCTGCCGTCAAGTGGTGGGACGCGCAGAAGCAGCCGCCTCCGCTGTTTATGACCCGGGACGAGATCGAGCGCTCGGTCGACGTGTTTACAATCGAGTTGATCGACATGCAACAGCACCATCGAGTGCTCTTCGGCGAAGATGTTGTTCAGGGTTTGTCGATTCCGGCGAACCTGCACCGCCTTCAGGTGGAGTACGAGCTGCGGGAAAAAATCGCGCTGCTGCGCCGGCACTTGCTTCTGGCCTCAGACAACGACTCTCGCCTGTGGGAGTTGCTGCTACGATCGGTATCGTCGTTCGCCACGCTCTTCCGCCACGCACTCATTGTGCTCGGTCACAGTGCCCCGGTGGGAAAGCGCGAGGCGGTACAGGCATTGTCGAAACAGGTTGGGGTTGACGCGTCGGGCATTCTGCAGGTACTGGACGTGAGAGAGCGGAAATCCGATCGCAAGAAGTTCGCGGTGGCGGACGTTTTTTCCCGATATCTGGCGGCGCTCGAGCAAGTGACCGCCGCGCTTGATAAAATGCTGGACTCGGGTACCGTGGGATCTTCGTAGGCTCCGCGGATGCTGCTTTTCAGGAGAATCTTATGGGCAAGGCGCTGATCGTGGTCGTGGTTATCGTGGCAATTCTATTGCTGGGTGTCTTGTTTGTTTTTGGGCAATACGTAAGCGTGAAGAACACCCTGGTCAGCAAGAACGAGGGGGTAAAGGCAGCGTGGTCGCAAGTTGACATTGTGCTACAACGCCGCGCCGACCTGATCCCCAATTTGGTAGAGACGGTGAAAGGCTACGCGCAGCAGGAAGTGACAGTATTCGGCGATATCGCAAAAGCGCGCTCTGCCCTGCTTTCTGCTGGCACGCCGCAAGAAAAGATAGCGGCCAACGGGCAGCTCGATGGAGCGATTGGCCGCCTGTTGCTGGTTGTCGAGAACTATCCTCAGTTGAAGTCCAACGAGAATTTCCTGCGCCTGCAGGATGAACTCGCGGGTACAGAGAATCGCATTGCGGTCGAGCGCAAACGCTACAACGACACTCTGCGCGACTACAACACCTACGTGCAGCAGTTCCCCAACAGCTTTTTCGCAGGAATCGCGGGATTCAAGCCGAACGAAGCCTATTTCGAAGCTTCGCCAGGGTCGCGCGAAGTTCCGAAGGTAAACTTCTCAAGTCCGGGCGCAGTGGCTCCGCAGGCGAGTCCTCAGCCGGCGCCGGTGCACTAACAGTCCGACCTGCGGGAAGCCCTCCTGTGGATACAGAACTCGCCACCCATACTTCCCGCCATCTGTCCCCGAGGAACTTGATCAGGCATTCGGAGGCGGCGGTTGAATGAGCGCCAGAAGGCAAAACTGTTGTCCCACAGCACCGTCCTGGGGAACCAAACTCTTTCTCCGGTTCCTTGCCGACTCCCGCCAACTTCAACACCTCTCCTTGGCTCCATTCAATTTGCATAAGGCCCGCCGCGTCCGCCGCGAGCGGCTTCCTTCTGACGACTTTTTCGAACGCGCGCCGCAATCCTCTGTGCCGCCCCACTCTGCTCCCCAAGGGCGCGCCTCCGAAAAGCACGCGCGTCACTCGGGAGAAACCAGTGTGTTCGGCCGTGAGCCTTACCTGGTTCGACCGGAAAGCGATTCATCATCCAACCGCTGAACCGGAGACTGCTTTTTGGCGGCGTGAGTACTTGTCGCGCAAATGGAGCAGGGACGCAGGCATTTCGTCAAAACCGATAACATTCATAATAATGAGGACGCTGACCATGGTTGTAGTCAGCGTCCTCCTCGGGCGGATCGAAATAGGCTCGGAGCCGGTTCGCGACGAGCACTATCCGGGNNAATATCTCCGTTGGTGTCGATCAGCAGGGCGGTCACATTATTGTCAACCGTCAACGTGCCGCCGCTCCCAAACGTGGTATCCAGCTCGCCGTTGGTATCGAGCCGGGCAATGCCACCAAAAATCGGCGAGGTATTGCCAATGAAAGCGCCAACCACGACCTGTCCGTTCGATTGCACAGCCAGGGCCTGCGGGGTGTCGGTCCCGGTGCCGAAGCCAAATTTGGTGGAATTAAAGGTAGTATCCAGCGTGCCCGTTTCGGTGAAACGAGACACTGTCACGTCATGGGCGAATTTGCCGTCGGGGGCAAGTTGGGCCACAAGATAATCGCCGTTCGGCTCGAAAATGGTCGGGAAGGGTTCTAGCCCCGCCAACGGGCCGCTCGCCGTCAGAGTTCCCGCAGTCACCGTGGATAACAGTTCTCCTGTAGAGCTGAGCTCCACCACTGTGCCGACCACCGCATCTCCGTTCTCACCCACAGCCAGGTAGTCTCCATTGGAGAGAAGGGCCAGCGCCTGCGGCCCTAATATAGGCGCGGGCGTAACCAGCGCAATCCCGGCTGTGCCAAACGTCGGGTCCAGCGCGCCGTTGGAGTTGAAGCGCACCAGCGAGAGCGCCCCCGGGGTCTTCTTGCCGCCATCTTTAAAGCCGCCCATCAAAATTTGTCCGTTGGGTTGCAGCAGAAATGCGCTCGGAAAGTCTGCACCGGTGACGGCCGTCGCCACGCCGTCGGTGCCGAAGGTTGGGTCCAGCACGCCGTTGGCCGTGAACTGCGCCAGGCCGAAGGTATCTGTGCCCGATACAGACCCTGCGACAAGGAGTTTGCCATTCGGCTCCAACGCAAATGCAAACGGGTCAAAAGTGAAGGAAGAGAAGTTGGTGATTGCGCTCCCCTTCGTCCCAAACATGGTGTCCAGCACCCCCGCCGAGGTGTACCGTGTCAACCCGATCTGAGTGCCAACGTCATCCACGAAGTCGAATTGGGAGAGCACCACGATGTCGCCGCTGGCCTGCTGGACCGCGCCGATCGGTAACATGACCGGCGACCCGGCGCCGGTGAAGATGGTGGTTACGGTGCCATCCGTGCCGAATTTCGGGTCCAGGGTGCCCGCCTGGGCGTGTGCGAAGTTGACGCCAAACGTCAGGCCAACTGCTAAGAGTCCGGCGATTGTATGAAATGAAAATGAAAACGTCCGCATGATTCTTTCCTCTTTAATTACTTTGATTTTGGCTCACTGCAGACGATTCGGATGTCGGTCACCGCTGATAGCTGATATATGACAAGCGAAGTGTTGAGTCCCGGCTGTTTCGCTATAACAGTTCGCCACGTCCGATGTCTGCTCGTGGGCCATTGTGAGAAGGTACCTTCGCGAAGTTTGGCGGTTGTCAGCGAGATGTAAAAGTTTCTGCAACCTGCTTTGGCAGATTTTGCCGAAGACCTGAGCGGTAGCACATCGAGTCTCTACGATGTTTGTCAGAGTTTGGCAAGAACTTGAACTGCCCGCGCCGATGTCGTTTGCTCGCTGAAGTGCTTGTTCAGGCGTTCACGAAGCTGCAGCCGAGCTCGCCATAGCCAGGTCTGAGATATCGCGTCCGCCAGATACTCGCTAAAGAAGGGCGGAACGTTTTCGGGAAGGCGGACAGGTCGTCAACTGGGGTCGATTCCATGCGAGAATCGTCGCCCCCGCTGACGCCCTGCCCGTTGCTGGGGAAAAACTTGAATACAGATAGACAAGCTCAGGGCAGGCTCTGTCGTAAAAGACGCGATGAGGACGGGCGACCCGCCCTTGGGATGAATGGGGCCAGCCCCCATCAGAAAAAGTCCACCGCCTTAATCTGCCGCTCGGTTCCGTCCGCCATAATAAAAATGTGAATTGTTCCGGCGTCTGCCATTTGAAATTTTATGATCGCCTGAATAGGCCAGGCCTCAAACGGCTTTCCGTCGATCAGACGGATCTTGTCGCCTTTCTTGAACCCCGCCGCTTCAGCCGGGCTGTTTGGGGAAACAAATGCCACCGAAAAGCCATTGGCGACCTTTTTGTCCAGCACCAGGCCGATCCGGTCTTTTTCGATCGCGGTTATCGCCCCCGAGTTGGGGATCGCATAGAGCCGGCTGTGCGGGTAGTCGATGATCAGCCTGAACTTGGCAAGCAGCGGTAGTCCGACGCCGCCTGTAATCGAGGGTGGCGGCAATTCGGTATCGGGTATGAGCGCGATCGGCACCTGCGCAAAGTCGATGCTGGCAAAGCTTAAGTGATCCACACTGACGACGGTCTCCGAATGGCGACCCGACAAACGCTGAGAGGTAGGACGACCCTCAAGCAGCTTTTGCCTCGCGGCATAAGCCGGAGTGACCATTAACGGGCCGATGACGTTCCCCAGCTCCAACTCAAACCGTGCCGGAGCCGCGCCATTGACTGAGAGGGGGAGCACGCGTTCACCATCCAGCTCGATCAGCGGAAGCTCGACTGCGCCAGCGGGCCCGGTCACAGTCCTGGCGTCGCGAAAGGCGACACGATGGTGGGCGTAGTCAACGTCCACCACCACTTGATTGAACACGTCTTCTCCCAGCCTGAAGAGTACGGATTGACCGAGAATCTTGGCGTCGAAGCCCTGCTTCTGCAGATCCTCTGTCTTCGCGCTGGCGTTCTGCAGGATCAAGTCACCTAGCTGGATCTGAATCCCACTCACCGAGCTCGCATCTTCTTTCTTGGCTGCCAGGCCGACGGACTCGACGAAAGTCTTATCGATGTTTGAAGGCCCGCCATAAAGCAATGCCATCGCATCGCGACCATTGATCTTGACAGGCAAATAGATTCCGAAGTTTGTAAGGGGCGCGAAGTCGATCCAACCGCTGGATGAAGTGCTGCCCTTGAAGACTGCGGTTTGAACGGGTGCGGGAGCAGCCGGAGTTGGCGTGCTGGATTGAGCGTATGTGGCAGCTACCGATCCCGCCATCAAGCACAATGTGGCGACAAGCCAGGCCAATCTTCGGGGAGTCGAATGACCCGGCTTTCTCAGTTCGACAGTTCTGGGAAGGAGAATGCGAAGAGTGAAACGTGAATCGTTCTGCACAGATGGCCTCAGACATAGCTAAGTTGAAAGCTTCTACTCGGGAATATCAAATCCCCGTACATCTTTAAGAAACCGCGGAGCCTCGAAACGAAACAAGGCTCCTCCCCCCTGCAACCGCCACCCGCCGCCTGCGGTTACGATTTCGCCACGAATACAACGCCGACCGCCGAGCCAAAGACGTCGCCATTGGCGCTGAGGGCAAGCGTGTAGTCCCCATGAACGTCAGGCCCCCACCAGGGGCGCTGCCGTCGCTTTTGTTAATAAAGGTGTGCTCTCTTGACCCGCGCACAAGGAACCGGCCGCAAGCCCCATGGTTACTGCCGCTACCGCTAACCCTTTGCGTATGGTGGTTAAACACTTTTCGTAGTTCATTTGGTAATTTTTCCACTTAGGTTGAACTCAATTGCTGATAACCGCGCTCGTGACACCTTATTCCGACGATGCTTTGAGGCTCTAACAAAACCCTGTTTCAGGAGCAACTACTCCCCCGGGACACTACTTCAGCTTCTCGTGCTCCGCCTTGGCTCGCTTCAGCATGGGGAGTATCGGGGTCGGCGTCTTTCCAGTGGGCCAGGGCATCCTGATACGCCCCTGAACCGAGAATCAGAGCATTTGGGGGTATTACGCGTATTACGAGCCGAGAATATTACGAGCCGAGAATGGACTCGGAAGGGAGGCGAGAGTATACTTCGCCTCGATTAATTAATCCCCGGGACAAAAAATGGCACCGACGCGGGATGAGTTTTATCCTCCCTTGGCGGCCACGGTGCATTCTCTCAGAGGTGGTCAATGCCGAAGCGAACGCTCGCAATGGTTCTCGCTGTTCTGCTCTCCGTCGGTCCTGCCTGCTATTCACGAAAAGTTCAAAAGGTGGCGACTGTAGATGTGCCGCAGCCCAAAAACGAGAAGATCGTTGGGATCACAACCATAAAGGGTGAGGACGTCTCTTTCGATGCGCCGGGAGCGTCTATCAAGAATGGGACGCTTTTCGCCTCCGTAAAAAAGAGTCCCTACGACGTTCCGCTGGACCAGGTACAACGATTTTGGGTGGAGACAGACACGCTGCAAAAGGGGCGAACCATCGGCTTGGTCGCGGCAGTGACTGTTGGCACGCTGGCGCTAATAGCGGGCATCGCGGTAGCCCTGAAGCAATCCTGCCCATTCGTTTACTCCTGGGACGGTTCGCGATACGTGTTTGACGCCGAACCCTACGGCGGAGCCATCTCCCGTGGTCTGGAGAAGGACGACTTTTCGCAACTGGACCATCTCGGCGAGCAGGATGGTCTCTACAGGCTGAAGGTTACCAACGAAGTCGACGAGACTCAGTTCACGAACCTAACCGAGCTTTGGGTTGTGGACCACGCTGCGGGAACCCGCGTAGCCGCAGATGTGCGGGGCAAACTGCATACTCTGGCGGCGCCGCAGGCCCCACTGTCTGCGCGGGATGCTGCCGGACATGATCTCCTTCCCTGGCTCCGTGCCACGGATCGTGTGATTTGGGAACCGCCCGCGGTGCCGGACGCCAACGGTAAGTTGCAGGGTGACATCGTTATGACTTTTCCAAAGCCGGCAGGTGCGACCCAGGTGAAGTTAGTGGCCAATGCTGCGACCGGTCTTTGGGGCTCGTACATGATCAAGAAAATGGTCGAACTACGGGGGCGCGATGTCGGTGCGTGGTATACCTCGATGGACGAAAGCCAGTCGGCCCGCGACGCACTGTTCGCCTGGGAAGTGCGCGAAGAACTCTTCGCGTTGAAGATCTCTGTTGAGGAACCCACAGGCTGGGAGGTGCGCGGGATTCTGCCGGGGACGGGTCCGTTTATCTCCAAGGACCGAATCGTCCTGCTGGACGTGAGCCGCGTGCACGGGGATCAATTGCGCATTCGCATTCAACCTCCGGCTGGCTTTTGGGCTCTGAACTCGTTTGCCGTGGATTACACTGCAGACCGCCCGGTCAATATTGAAAAGATCGAACCAGCGACGGCGAAGGACCTGCAGGGAAAAAATGTGCTGCCAGAGTTAGCCGCGAACGACGATCGCTACCTGGCGATGCCTAATATAGGCGACACCGCTGACCTCACCTTCCACGTGCCGCCCCAACATGCAGGGACAGACCGAACCGTATTCCTCCACAGCCGCGGATACTACAAGCTGCATATAGCTGCGACAGGCGAGCCCGATACGAAGACTCTGCAAGAGATCGAGAACGTGCCGGGAGCTGCTGCTCGCTATGCGGCAAACCAGTTCGCACAGTGGCAGATCGCCGGTCTACAGAAGCAATGAGCCAACGAGTCTGGCTGTGAACGCTTCCCTCGACTGTGCCACGCCGAGCGGTAAGCCATGAGCAGGCGGCGAGTGGCAGTGACAGGCCTGGGCGTGATCTGTGCTCTGGGCACCAACACTTCTGAAACGTGGAATGCGGTCTGCGAAGGCAGATCTGGAATCGCTCCGATTCATTCCATTGACGTTTCGAAGCTACGGTTTCGTTACGGTGCCCAAGTCTGCCGGTACGACCCCAGCAAATATTTTGAAGCCAACCATGCGCGCTTGCTTGACCCGTTTTCTCAATTTGCGATCATTGCAGCCCGTGAAGCCGTGAAAGATTCTGGAATCACACTTACCCCAGCGCTTTGCCAGAAGGCCGCGATTGTGACCGGTTCGGGCATGGGTGGCCAGTCTACGCAAGACGTAGGGTTCGCGAAACTTTACCAACGCAATCAAGGTCGAGTCGATCCTCTGATCATTCCTCGCGCCATGGCGAATGCCGGCGCCAGCCACATCTCAATGGAGTTTGGCATCACGGGCCCAGCCTACACGATCTCCACGGCTTGTTGTTCCGCTAACCATGCCATCGGTCAAGCCTTCTGGATGGTTCGCAATGGCATTGTGGAACTGGCCATTGCCGGTGGCAGCGAGGCTCCTTTCAGCTTTGGCTTATTAAAGGCCTGGGAGGCCATGCGCGTCATATCACCGGATACGTGCCGACCTTTCTCCAAAGACCGTCGCGGTTTGATTTTGGGGGAAGGCGGCGCAATGCTGATATTGGAACCTCTCGCTGCGGTGAGGGCACGAAGTGCGAGGATTCATGCCGAAGTGGTGGGTTTTGGAATGTCATCGGACGCCCATCACCTTACACATCTCTCCATCGATGGCCCGGTCCGCGCAATGCGAGCGGCGTTACTTGATGCTCGGCTTCGGCCCGAGCAAGTCGGTTACGTCAACGCCCATGGTTCGGGGACGCTGATCAATGATCCCCTGGAAACGCGTGCCATTCGTGAACTCTTCGGAGCGCATGCCGACCAGCTGGCGGTGAGTTCCACAAAGTCACTTCACGGCCATGCTCTAGGTGCTACCGGTGCAATGGAAGCAGTGTGTACAGTCCTGGCGTTAGAAAATGGCTTACTTCCGCCCACGGCCAACTTTACTGTGCCCGACCCAGATTGCAATCTGGACGTGGTGCCGAATCGCGCTCGTCCGGCCCAAGTGGAATTTGCTCTCTCCAACTCTTTTGCCTTCGGGGGTCTCAATGCTGTTCTTGCGTTCCGAGGGCCCAATCACTAACGCTTAACCCGGAACGAATCTGATACTCAATGTTTTCTTGCGAGCCGGCCCGATGGCTGGTTTCTCCCACCACTCCGGCTGATTAGGCAGTTGGATTCTCTACGCGTTGGGTGAGTACTACCTTGATGCCGTGCCTGGGTCGAAGTGTAATCGTGGGTAATGTCTCGACCGGGCAATCTCGTGCAATCCGGACTTGGTACCTCTGCGCGATTGCTGCCAGCACTAAAGCGGCTTCCATCGCTGCAAAGGACGCGCCTATACAAGTGCGCGGTCCTCCACCAAAAGGGAAATAGATAAACTTGGGAGCCCGTTTTGCCCGCCCATCCAACCAGCGGTCTGGATTGAATTGCTCGGGTTGGTCATAATATCGCGGGTCGCGGTGCATTACCCACTGGCTCATCATGACAGTCGCTCCGGCCGGCACTCGATAGCCGCCGATATCACAATCTTTCAAAGAGTTTCGGATGACCGCCCAAGCTGGGGGGTAGAGACGCATGGACTCCTTCACTATTCGCTCCGTGTAAGGCAGTCTGCAAAGGTCTTGCACTCTTGGGCTTCTGCCATTCAGTACCGCTCGAAGTTCTGACCAGAGCTTTTTCTCCACCTCTGGATACTGTGCCAACAGATACCAGGTCCACGATAACGAAACCGCAGTGGTCTCGTGGCCTGCCAAAAGGAGGGTCATCACTTCATCTCGCAACTGCCCGTTCGACATCGCAGCCCCGCCTATATCCTGAGCCTGCAGCAACCCGGAGAGCAAGTCATCGGCAATCTCGCTATTCGAGCGCCGCTGGTGGATAAGGCCGTATACGATGTCATCTAACTGGCGGGCTGCACGCCGGTAACGCAAGTTGTCAGCGGTTGGCCAAAGGCGAAGAATTGGAGGTAACAGCATACGCCCGCGTGAGCCCAGTTCCATAAACGTGTTCAGTGCACCTGCAATTCTGTCTCTCTCGGCGGTGATCTCGACATTAAAAAGCGCTTTAGCCACAATTTCCAGCGCGAGGCGCATCATGTCCAGATGGATGTCCCGCACTTCACCATCGTGCCAGGTGGCCATCATCCGCTCCGTGTAGGCCACCATGGTGTCGCCGTAGTACTCGATTCTGTCCCGGTGAAAGGCCGGTTGGATGAGGTGCCGCTGCTGCACCCACGAATCTCCTTCGTTGGTCAACAGACCGTTTCCAAAGATCCGGCGGTTGAATTGGAGGGCCTCACCCTTGATGAAACTCTGGTAGTTAGTCACCAGAACGTACTCGATCAGTTCGGGGTTGTTGAGGAAATAGATGCGACGGGAAAAAACGCGGTAGTAAAAGATGTCACCATATTGACGAGCCCACTGCGTATAAAGTCCGAGCGGGTCTCTGCTTCCCAACGGGAAGTTTCCGATTATCCCGCGATTCCTAGGACCGGGCGGACGAACCAAAGGCATCATAGCTGGTTGCCAATACGTCTCTTACCGATTTTGAATGATACGGCACAGCTGCCTACCTAACCGCTGAAGGTGAGGAAATGATGCTGGCATGATTCCTGAAAGACATCACCGCACCCGACCCTCGCACGCACGCGCACGCACGCTCGCGCACGAGTGCTCCCCGCCACGGTTGTTAACAAATGGTAATGGGGGTGTGGCACTTTGCCGTCGCCATACGCTAACCCGGCAATGCATTGCGGGCAAAGCTAACTTTTCAAACCGCCGCCCAATCGAGTCGCAGGAAGCGCCAGCAGATCAGAGCACACCCCAAGGACAAGAATGCCTCATGAATGTCCGTCCGCTTTTCGTAGCGAACGCGCGGGCGGCGAAACTGATTGAGCCAGGCGAAGGTTCGTTCCACGACCCACCGCCATTGGCCCAGTCCGCTGCCGTGTTCGGTGTTGCGCTTCGCAAGAAAAGGGATGATGCGTCTGCCACGCAGACCTTGCCGGATCGTCTCAGCATCATAGCCGCGGTCGCCCAACACACAATCAGGACGACGGCGGGGTCGTCCGCGTTTTCCCTGTAAGAGCGGGATGGCGTCAACGAGTGAGAGGGCTTGCTGCGAGTCGTTACGGTTGGCCCCCCGGTGAGCTGGATAGCCAATGGAACTCCGTGACCATCGCAAATCAGATGGCGCTTGCTGCCGGGCTTGGCCCGGTCAGTTGGATTCGGCCCCGTCTGACGCCCCCAAAAACTGCCCGGATCGAACTTCCGTCCACGACTGCCCGTGACCAGTCGATCTGTCCGTAACGCGCCAGCCAGTCCAGCAAAACGAAGTGGCGCAGTTGCCAGATACCACGCTCCTGCCAGTCACGCAGTCGTCGCCAGCAGCTCATTCCAGAGCCACAGCCCATTTCTTGGGGCAGCATCTCCCAAGGAATCCCACTGCGCAGGACGAATAAAATGCCCGTGAGACATGCCCTGTCTGCTAAGCGCGGTCTTCCGCCCTTGGGCTTCGCCTTAACAACTGGGATAAACGGTTCAACCAGTTCCCACAAACGGTCCGGCAAAAGTTCGGTGGCCATTGGACTGCTCCTCTCCGCACGGATGTCCGGAACCTTTCCCGGGTTGGTCGAGAAATGAGGTTTTGTTAGATGTTCTTAATAAGGTCCTGATTAGGATGTCTCGTAATTCAGATGTCCTATAGAGTTGTTCAGGATTGGGCTCCCAACCGTGACCTCGATTCTGGAAATATGTCCCCATCTGCCGGAAAGTCCTCATCGAGAGATTCTTCTCTCGTGGCGCGTTGCTTTCGCAGCTTCATCAGCGACTGGTTCACGGTGATGCGAATCAGCCAGGTTGATAATTTGGATTCCTCTCGGACTTCGCCCAAGTTCTGGAAGGACCTTTTGCATAACTTGCCTGCGTGGAATGAGCACACGGATCGGTTGCTTTGCGCAAGGTGCCGACATTCTATAATTGGCTAACTCCCTCCGGCCGCGAAAGTTTTTAGAGTGCTCCTTTCAACACATGCTCAAGCGTGAACAAGGCCCGAGGAGCGTTGGCCGCACCCTCGGTCTTGGAAATGCTAATAGGGTTGTTCAGTTTCTCATTAGCACGTCTTCCGCAGGCTCCCGAAACTCCGGCACAGATTTGAAAGTTGAACAAAGGTCACAGTCCCCAACTAATACGTGAGAGCAATCGGTTTTGCCGGC
>PMHI01000759.1 GCA_003156615.1 Acidobacteriaceae bacterium
CGCTCCTCGAAGACAAACCCGAAGCGCGACTGGTACATCTGGCGTGACGGGAAAAGTGCGGGCCAGCCCCCCAACAACTGGACATCGTTATTTGGAGGACCGGCGTGGCGGTTCGATCCAGCAGCCAACCAGTGGTACTACCATTATTTTTACGCTGCGCAGCCTGACCTCAACTGGCGGAATCCCGAAGTCGAAACCGCCATGTTCGATGTAGCTCGCTGGTGGTATCGGCGCGGCGCTGCCGGTTTCAGGCTGGATGCAGTCACCAACCTCTTCGAAGACCCGGAATTAACGGACAATCCCCTCGTCGATCACCAAATCAATGCCTACGGCGATCCGGTGATGCAGGAGATTCACAACCTCGAACTTCCGGAACTTCACGGCGTCTTGCAACGGCTGCGCAAAGTGTCCGATGAGTATGACGGTGTACTTATCGGAGAGACTTGGACCGACACTCTGGATCAACTGAAGCTGTACTACGGCCAGCACGGCAATGAGTTGCAACTACCGATCGACTTCCGGTTCTTTGCCGTTGGCAAAATTTCGGCTCCCGAGTTCCGCAAACAAATAGCGGACGCCGAGTCCTTCGAGGGTCAGCCAGTTTACGTGTTCAGCAACCATGACGAGCCGCGCCAGTACACCAAGTACGGCGATGGCCAGCACAACGATCAGATTGCGAAGTTGCTGGCTTCCCTCTACCTGACCCTGCGTGGAACCCCGATCCTGTATTACGGCGAAGAGATCGGCATGGAGAACAACGATCCCAAGACCAAAGAGGACGTGCAAGATCCCATCGGGAAGCTGGGCTGGCCTAAAGACAAGGGTCGAGACGGGGAACGGACGCCGATGCAATGGAATACCCAACCGAACGCCGGCTTCAGCCAGGTAAAGCCATGGAATCCGGTCGACGCTCTCTATAAGCAATACAATGTGGAAGCGGAGCGGAGAGATCCGAATTCAATTTTGAACTATTATCGGACTCTGCTGTCCCTGCGTCACACCAATCCGGCACTGCTCGACGGCAAATATGTGGCGCTGAACCAGGATGATCCGAACGTGCTCGCCTACGTTCGCAGCTACGCCGGAAAACACGTGCTGATCGTGCTGAACATGAGCGGATCGCACCAGGCCATCAAACTGGATCTATCATCCAAGGGCATTTCCGCGAAGTCAGCGAAGGTGTTGCTGGCTTCGTTTAGGACGCCCAAACGGGGCAATATCAACAAAATTGACCTGGAATCATTTGGCGCATACATCGCACAACTGGAGTAAATGCGAGATGACTTCGGTCTAGCCTTTGACTGTATATGGGGACCATCTTTCATTTCACCGTTTTGAAAGACATACAGGCCCATGCCTCCCTAGCTGAGACACGCCCGCAACGGAGCAGCAGTCAAGGACGCGCGTTCTCTGCGCGCCGCGTCAGCGGCCCGTAGATCCTTGACGGCTGCGAGAGCGAAGGGCCCTACATAGACATCTCGTAACCGATGCCGTGCATCTCGTCCTGCTCTGGCGCTTTGCTTGTTGGCTGCGTGGTCCCTAGCTCGATCTTCTGCGCCATCGGCTGCGGCTCCTGGCTTTCAGTCGCTGTGCGCTCGGTCAAGTCACGGCTCAAGTCTCGCGCGAGTTCGCTTCTGTCGTTGGTGTAGATTTCGGCGTCATATTGCCCCCGCGAGACAGCCACATACGCGAAGCGATTGTTAATCAATAATTCGCTTTGATCCGTGTCCACGTGAATCAGCACGCGCTCGGCGGTTTGGCCCTGACTGCTGTGACCAGTCATCGCGTAACCGTAATCCAGATGCGGATGCTCGCGAATGTTGAACGCGACCTCTCGGCCTGAGTCCGTGCGGATTTGGACGTCGCCGGTGTCGTTGATTTTCTCGACGATGCCCAACTGGCGATTGGCAACGTGCAAGTCCTTCGATGGCGCTGTGAACTGTATGCGGTCGCCTTCCGAGAACGCGCGCTCGGTCTCCTGATACACGGCCGCTCCTGCGAGTCGCTGTGGATTGTAGGTGTGATGTTCGCCGTTAACGCGCTCGATTGAGACGAGATTTTCTTTCGTATCCACGCTCTCCACACGCGCGTATTCACCCGGCTCGATGCCTAGCACTCGGCTGCCGCGCGTGTAGCGCACCACATCGCCCTCCTCGTACTGCCCCGCCCACTGGCGATCTGCTCCCGTCATCTCCTGCCGCGAATCGAGCACGCGGAGTTTGTGTTCGTTCCAGCTCACGTTGCCGCGCTCCTGCATTTCCCGATGGATCAGTCCATTCAATTCCCGGCGTGATTCGTTGTCGGGAGAGATGACGAGCGTGCCTTGTGGTTCTCGCGCGTAGTCGCTCGCAATTTGACTTAGCCGCTCGTCGCGGCTCACGATCTCCTGCACCCGGCCCTGGCGATCAAGATTGTCTATCGCTCGAAACACATCACCGCAGGCAAGTTGCTCCACGGCTTCCTCGAGGGCCGGGTCTTTCTGCCGCACGATTTCGGCCAGCCGCGCGATTTCGATTCCCGCTTCCTGCAACTGCTGATATGGGCTGCCTGCTTCGACAGCGTCATGCTGCCGCGAATCCCCTACGAGCAACACGCGGTCCTCACCCTGCAGGCGATCGAGAAGTTCATTCATCTGTTTCGTAATCGCCATGCTCGCTTCATCCAGGATGTAGAGCCGCTTTTCTCCGTGTTCAAGCTGTTCCCTGCGGTGAAGGTGTCGATACAAGGTTTCTGACTCGATGCCGGACTCTGCCAACGTGTGCGCTGCTCGCGATGTCGGCGCAAGCCCGCGTACTTGGTAGCCTCCCTGCTCTGCGGCGTCGCGCACGGCAGCCAAGGAAGCAATTTTCCCCGGACCCGCTACACCCTCAAGGCCCATGATCTTATCCCGGCTCGATACGATCTGCTCGACCGCTGCGCTCTGGCTAGCGCTCAAATGCGCGTGCTTTCCTTTCACCTCGCGCCACGTTTCCGAACTCACCATCGGCTCGTGCCGGTTCTGTCCCGCTCGCATCTGGGCGATGTTGTTCCGTTCATAGCCGATCATCTCTTGCGTGGTAAATAGGCGACTCGGCGATCTGTTTTCCACTTGGATCAGATCACCCGATTGCACTCGATTTTCAAACTGCTCGCGGACGTCGGCGAAGCCAGCCTCACCCATCGAATGCCTGAGCGTATCGCGCATGAGTTCGCGCTCATCCATCACAGCGTAACGCTTCAGATTTTTCTCCTGCGCATAAGTCAGCGCCGATTCGATGCTCTGGAATTTCTGCTCCCAACTCTGCTCTTCGATATGGCGCACCTCGGCGGCGCGGATTATTTGCTCCGCCTGCTGGCCGAAGTGCGCGGCTAGTTCTCGATGCTTCAGCTGCATCGCTTCGTGCGTGATCGTGGGCAATTTGCCGTCGCGCGTCTGGTGCCCAGCGATCTGCGCGGCGCCTATGCCTCTGAAGCCGTGTTCTTCGAGGTATGCTTGGATTTGCCGACTCCGTGGACTGGAGGCGTCCAGATAGTCTCGCGTGTAGCCTCTGATCTCCGGCTGGCCGCTTTTGCCCCTTTCCATGTCATAGCCCTGTTCCTTCAGCCGCAGCGCCAGTTCGGAGCGGTAGATCGCGGTCGTATATTCCAGCGAGCGGAGTAGTTCGTAATCTCTCAGGGCCCGCGCTTGTCCGTTCTGAGTTTCCGTTAGATTGAAGAACACAACATGGGTGTGCAAATGCGGTGCGGCGTACCCGTTGACCGGGCGCGCACTATCGTGCTCGAAACTGGCCGCAATCCATTTGCCCGTTGTTTCTGCCGGCCGGGCCTGGACATACTTCTCCAGCTCGCCAAGCGCTACGTTCACGCTTTCGCGATGTGCCTGGCGTACACGATCGTCTCCACCAACGAGAGCGGTTAAGGACACGCTCTTAGGCGCGGAGAAGGTTGCATCCCAGCCGGCGCGGTGTTCCATCATGCGCACCGTCTTGCCGCGACCATTCACATATTCGCGCGCGGTATGGTACCGCACGAGTTGTTCCCCCGTTATCGGGTCTCGCCCGTGCGCCAGTCGCCCGAAGTGCTCTTCCCGCACTTCACCCTCGAGACCCCATTGGTTGGCGAGCTTGCCGTGCCACTCTCCGCGTATGTGATCTCCCTCGGAGTAGTAGTTCTCCCGCGCATTCGCGAACTCCTCTTTGTGATAGGCCTGCGTCCGGGCCGCACTCAGCGGTTTGGAGAGAGTCAGCATGATTTACTCGAAGTACGGATCCCGGCGGCTATGCCTTTGGAATTCTCCGAATCGCTCGGCCTGATCTCTTCGGCCGGAGTGTTCGGCTGCGGCGTCCGTGTGCCGATTTCGGCCACCCGCGGTGTGATCTCTCGTGGGATGAAACCGGGTTGTGTTTTTCGAGGAACGAGATAGGGAAAGCTGAAAGG
>PMHI01000700.1 GCA_003156615.1 Acidobacteriaceae bacterium
AGAGCCGCAACGGCCGCGAAAGCGCAGAGTAAAGATGTCGAAAATTAGTAACAATTAGGCCTCACGCAACTTCTTCCGCCGGAGAAAAACTTCGATCTTGTGAGTCCCAGCTAGACATACAGTCACATGCAAACCCAATAAGCCGATTCGGAGGTTCCAAACTGACCACTCTACTAACCCACAGAATCACCATTCGCGCGTTGAGGGCGGGCCGCCGGGTGATTGGCGTCTTGGTTCTTTGCCGTGCCCGCGTGAGAGAAACCAGCGCTTCAGCGGTCAAGAGCGATTTCCAGCCGGGACGGAGAAAATTGATCTTCAACTATAATATCTTTCCGACTGAGTGAGGAGGGGTTTCGGAGCTTCGGGATCATGATCCTCGTACCTCTCCTGCCAGCAGTCATCGGCATCCCACCCCTGCAGTTGTGGCTCGCAAAATGGGGCCTTCAGCTTATCGAGGCGCTCCTGCTAATTCCAGTGGTCGCGCTGATTCTAGCGCGGCGGAGCAGGACTACCCCTTGGCTTGTCAATAGCTCATTCGCCAAACTGGCGCACCGAGAGACGCTCTGCGTTTTTGCCGTCGGTTTCGTGTCCCTCTCTATTCGAACTGCTCTGCTTCCCATCCTCGGCATCCCGCAACCAGTAACACAGGACGAATTCAGCTACTTACTCGCTGGAGATACCTTTGCCCACGGTCGTTTGACGAATCCTCCTCATCCCCTGTGGGTTCATTTCGAAAGCTTTCAGATCATTCAGCAGCCGACCTACATGTCGATTTACCCTCCCGGCCAGGGTTTGCTATTGGCACTAGGCATGCGTTTGGGGCACCCGTGGATTGGCGTACTGCTGGCGACTGCCTTGATGTGTTCGGCTCTCTGCTGGATGTTGCAAGGTTGGCTGCCGCCCCCATGGGCCCTGCTTGGAGGATTATTGGCTGTATTGCGGATTGGAATCCTGAGTTATTGGATGAACAGCTACTGGGGTGGCTCCCTGCCCGCGTTGGGAGGCGCGCTAGTGCTTGGGGCCTTGCCTCGGCTCAAGCGGCAAGCGCGAGTTGCTGATTCCCTTCTTATGGCACTGGGATTGGTCATCCTCGCCGATACGCGTCCATACGAAGGACTTGTTCTCAGTATTCCGGTCGCCATCGCAATGATCGTGTGGCTAGCAAGGTCCAGGCCAAAGCTCCGCCAAGTGCTCCTGCCCATGCTTCTGGTGCTCGTCCCAGCGGCTGCGGCTACAAGCTACTACTATTACCGTGTTACCGGTAATCCATTTCGCATGACTTACCAAGTGAGCCGAGCTACGTTTGCGCGGGCGCCGTATTTCCTGTGGCAGGAGCCGCGGCCTGAACCAGTTTGGCGTCACGCCGAGATTCGAGAGTTCTATGAATGGGAGTTTGGCGTGTATCAGGAGGGTCGCACTCTTCCCGGTTTTCTGCTCCATTGGCAAACCAGGTTGCTGATGATTTGGGCTTTCTACGTCGGCCCGGCTTTAACGATTCCTTTGCTAGCCCTTCCGTGGATCGTGCGCGATCGCAAAATGCGCTTTCCAGTTTTTGCGCTCGGCTTCTTTCTCTTCGGCCTGATGTTAGAGACATTCTTCTACGATCATTACTTCGCGGCGGCCACAGGCCTGCTTTACCTGATAATTATCCAAGGATTGCGCCACTTAAGAATCTGGCGATGGCACCTAAGGCCTGTGGGCCGCGATCTAGTGCGGGCCATCCCGCTTGTTTGCGGTGCGATGGTGTTGTTGCGCGTCTCCGCAATTCTGGCGCACGCTCAAATTGAGCCTCGATGGCCCCGAGGTAATCTGGATCGTGCCCACGTAGTAAGTGAGTTGGATAGCCTGCCGGGACAACACCTCGTGATCGTGCGCTACGCCCCGGGCCATGATCCGAACCTGGAATGGGTATACAACGCCGCCGACATCGATCACGCCAAAATCGTGTGGGCGCGCGACATGGGCCAAGGTGACAATCTCGAACTGCTGCGATATTTCAGCAATCGCAGGGTTTGGATCGTAGAGCCTGATGCGTCGCCGGTCCGCATCGGTGGGTCGTAGTGGTGAACGGCAATCGTCGGTTGCGGTGGCCAAAATGGGCACTGGCCGTTGGCGCTGTGGGCGCGGCTTTGCGCTTAAGACAGTTCTTTTCCTGCCGCTCCCTCTGGTACGACGAGGCTCTGCTTGCGCTGAACGTTTTGCACCGTTCATGCAAGGGATTGTTCGAGCCTCTTGACTATCACCAAGGTGCTCCAGTTGGATTCCTGCTGCTCGAAAAGCTCTCCACTCAACTGGCCGGCAAACGCGAACTTGCGTTGCGCACGATGCCCTTACTAGCCGGCATCGTATCGCTGGTTGTCTTTTATGAAGTAGCCAGATTGTATTTGTCCGCCAAGGCGGTACCGATTGCTTTCATCTTGTTCGCTCTGAGCAAGAACCTCATCTGTTACTCATCCGAGGCTAAGCAATACTCCACCGATGTGCTGGTTACCCTCGCACTGCTTTACGTAGTATTCCGGCTTTCCGACGACTCCCTAAGTCGGCGGAACCTTTTCGAGGCTGGCGGCGTAGGCGCCTTGGCGATCCGGTTTTCTCATCCGGGTAGTTTTGTGCTCGGGGGAGCTGCAGTTGTGCTCATCATTGACAGTCTATTGTCAGGCGGCACTCAAAAGCTCCGACGGCTGATGTGGATATTCTTCACATGGGGGGCTAGTTGGGCCCTCTCCTACTCGGTCTCCCTTCGATCTCTCGGCCGCGACACTGTTTTGTTGGACTATTGGCGTGGGACCTTTCCCCCTCATGCCCTTTCGCAGATTGTCCCCTGGTTAGTCGATAGCTTTTTCGCTGCCTTTCAGAATCCGGCTTCGCTGAACGTCGTACTGGGCACAAGTCTGCTCATCGCTGGGTGTGGTCAGTTGTTTCGAGAACGCAAGCGCACCCTCGGGTTTCTGATAGCACCCTTGGTGATGGTGTTTCTCGCTTCGCTGCTGCACCGCTACCTTTTCTCCGGAAGATCACTGTTGTGCTGAGTGAAGCGTCACGAAAG
>PMHI01000305.1:0-14688 GCA_003156615.1 Acidobacteriaceae bacterium
CAGTCGCTGCACACCAATTCGTATGACGAGGCTTTGGCGCTGCCAACGGAGCAGGCGGCGCGGATTGCTTTGCGCACGCAGCAGGTGATTGCCTATGAATCGGGGGCGACGCAGACCGTGGACCCACTGGCGGGGTCGTACTACGTGGAGGCCCTGACCAATGAGATCGAGAAACGCGCGGCGGAGTATTTGGGAAAGATTGAAGTGATGGGCGGGATGCTGAAGGCGATTGAGCGCGGATTCGTGCAGCAGGAGATCCAGAACGCGGCCTATGAATATCAGCAGGCGGTGGATCGCGGGGATGCGGTGGTGGTCGGAGTGAACCGGTTTGGAGTGGAAGAGGAGAAGCCGATTCCGACGCAGAAAATCGATCCGGCGCTGGAGTCGAAGCAGATCGCGCGGGTGCGGGCGCTGCGGGCGCGGCGGGATCAAGGGCCGTGGAAGAGTGCGCTCCAGTCGGTGGAGACAGCCGCGCGGTCGGGCGCGAACGTCATGCCGAGAATTCTAGTGGCGGTTGAGGCCTACGCGACGGTGGGAGAGATTTCGGATGCCATGCGGAGGGTGTTTGGGGAGTACCGGGAAGCGGTTGTCATCTGAGCACCGAGGGCGCTAGCTTTTCTTTCAGTCCCTGGAGCCGTGTCCCTCTGAGATTTTATAGTCGCAGGCGTTGCGGCAGGGTTCGCAGTACATGAGGCCGTCTTTGCAGATGCGGATGTCAAGTTGCGACTGGCAGAGCACGCAGAACTTATCACACTCGCACTGATCTTCGAGCATTTCGCACTGGCCGCAACGAAATTTGGTGGCGCTGGTCCCGGTGGACATGGCAGTAAGGTAGCGCTGAACCGGGAGACGGGGAACGTGCCCTTAGTAACGACCAGGTTGGGATTGAGGACGGTCGCGCACTCTGGGGTGTGCTCTCTGGTCCATGGTCCATGCTTGATTCTCGAGCGCCGATTGCGGATTAAAAGCCTCCGCGCATGCGTCCGATTTCTCAATCAGCCATCACCAATCGACCATCGGCAATTTCTTCCACTCCAGAGCGGTGGTTTCAGGTTGTGAGTTCCGGAGACGAGCCCGCAGTGCCCGTGCCATATAATTCTGAGCAATGACCTTCCAACAGGTGCTGGATGGAGCGGAAGTCCTCGCGCACAGCGGGGACCCGGATGTGAGAAGTGTGGAATATGACTCGCGGCGGGTGAAGCCGGGGTGCGTGTTCGTGGCCATGCGCGGCGAGTCGAGCGATGGCAACCGGTTTATCGATCAGGCGATTGCAGCGGGCGCCGTGGCGACAGTGACGGATTCGGCGGCGGAGAAGCCGCGTCCCGAGGTGGCGTGGGCGGTGGTGGCGAACGGTCGGCGGGCGCTGGCGCGGATTAGCGCGAATTTTTATCGAAAACCAGCGGAACGGATTGCGATCACGGGAATCACCGGGACGAATGGGAAGAGCACGACGGCATTTCTGGTGGAAGCGATTCTCAGGGCGGCGGGGCGGAAGAGCGCGCTCATCGGGACGATTGAGTATCACGTGGCCGGCAAAGTCTTGCCGGCGCCGCATACCACTCCCGAGGCACTGGAACTGAATCGTATTTTCAGCGAGGCGCTGGGAGAGGGGGCGACCGATGCGGTGATGGAGGTTTCCTCGCACGCGTTGGCGCAGGAGCGTGTGTTTGGCGTGCCGTTTGATGTAGCCGTGTTTACGAATCTGACCCGCGATCATCTCGATTATCACAAGACGATGGAAGAATATTTTGCGGCCAAAAGGGTGCTGTTTGAGGGTTGCGGGACGGATCCGCCGCGAGCCGTGGTAACGAATGGGGACGATGCATCCGGGGCGAAGCTGGCGGAGTTCAGCCGCAAGCGCAGCTCGCTGGTGCTGAAGTATGGATGGGAGCGCGGCGACCTGCACGCGGAGAAAGTGGAGATCACAACCCGCGGGACTAGTTTTGATCTGGTGATGCCGGAGGGGAAGATCGCGGTGTTCTCGGCGCTGCTTGGGCGGGTGAATGTGTACAACATTCTGGCGGCGGCGGGAGCGGGCTACGCGCGTGGATGTGCGGCACAGGCCATTGCGGCTGGAATCGACGGATTGGCGTGCGTTCCGGGAAGGTTTGAGCGCGTGGATTGCAGCCAGCCCTTCACCGTGGTGGTGGACTATGCGCACACCGACGACGCTCTGCGGAATCTGACGGCGCTGGCCCGGGAGTTGGTTTCGGGCGCCGGACCGAAGGGTAGAGTGTTGACGGTTTTTGGATGCGGCGGGGATCGCGACCGGAAGAAGCGTCCTTTGATGGGCGAGGCCGCGGGACGGGGCAGCGATTTCGTGGTGCTGACGTCGGACAATCCGCGCAGTGAGGATCCACTGGCGATTATTAATGATGCGGTGGTGGGGCTGCAGAAAAGCGGTGTGAAGTACAGCGTCGAGCCGGACCGGCGCAAGGCAATTGCTCTGGCCATTGGCGAGGCGCGGCCGGGAGACATCGTGCTGCTGGCGGGGAAGGGCCACGAGAAAGTGCAGATTACGCGGGAGGGGGCGGCTCCCTTTGATGATCTCGAAGTGGCACGCGCGGCGCTGCGGAGGGTGGGATTTGAATGCGCGACGAGCGGGGCCAGGGGATGAAACTGACGCTTGCCAGGATTGCCGAATTTATTTCCGCGCGGGGTGAGTTCGCGGCTGAGGAAGTGGCGCTGGGGTATTCGATCGACTCACGGACCGTCGGACCGGGCCAGCTTTTCTTTTCCGTGAAGGGTGAGCGGCTGGATGGGCACGACTTCGCGGAGTCGGCGCTCGAGCGTGGAGCGGTCGCGGCGGTGGTGCGCCGGGATCAGTTGGGACGCTATCCGCGGCAGATGGGTTTGCTGGCCGTCGAAGACACGCTGGTCGCGCTGCAGACTCTGGCCATGGCGGTGCGGAAGCTGTGGGGCANNTTTCGGGTGCTGAAATCGGAAGGAAACTTCAATAATCATTTTGGTTTGCCGCTGATGCTGCTGAAGATTGCGCCGGAGTATGACATCGCCGTGGTGGAGATGGGGATGTCGCACGCGGGAGAGATTCGCGCGCTGGCCAAGATCGCGCAGCCGGAGATGGGCGTGGTCACCAACGTCGCGCCGGTGCATTTGGAGTTCTTTGATTCGGTGGCCGGAATTGCGCAGGCTAAATATGAACTGATCGAATCGCTGCCGGCAGGTGGAACGGCGGTGCTCAACGCGGACGACGAGTATGTTCGGCAGTTTGGCCGCGACTTCAAAGGGAAAGTAGTGATGTACGGCACGCGGGCTACGGCGGACGTGCGCGCGGAGAATGTTCGGAATCGCGGGGCCGAGGGGTCGGAATTCGATGTGGTGATCGGGGGCGTGCGCGAACCCGCCAGGCTGCCCTTGATGGGGGAACACAACGTCCTGAATGCGCTGGCGGCGGTGGCTGTGGGACTAGAGCGCGGGTTGAAGGCTCCGGAGGCGGTTGGGGCGCTGGCGGATCTGGCTGCGGCGGATAAACGCGGAGAGGTTCTACGACTGGGCAACATCACGGTCATCAACGATTGTTACAATTGCAATCCGAAAGCGCTCGAGGCGATGGTGGATGCACTGGCGGCGATGGCGGTCGGGCGTCGCATTGCCGTGGTGGGCGCGATGCTCGAGCTGGGTGGGACGGAAGAGCAGTTGCACCGGCAGGCGGGCCAGCATATTGCGGAGAAAAAGATCGACGTGCTGTTGGGTGTGCGCGGACCGGCACAGGCTATGGTCGAAGCAGCACAGCAGGCGGGGATGCGAGCGGAGTTTGTGTCTACGCCGGACGAAGCCGGGGAGTGGCTGGCGCGTGAGGCGCGCGACGGCGACGGGGTGCTGCTGAAGGCTTCGCGCGGCGTGAAACTGGAGAAAGCGCTGGAAGTGTGGAAGACCCGCCGGGCCGGCGCAGTCGGTGGAAATTGAGATCACGGAGCGGGACGGAGGATGATTGCTCTACTGGCTGTTGTTCCTGAAGCTGCAACGTTATTTTCCGCCGTTCCGCATCTTCCGCTATCTGACGTTCCGCACTGCTTTCGCCAGTCTTACCGCATTGTTTACCGCGCTCATCGTGGGGCCGCTGGTGATCAACCGGCTGCGCGAATTCCAAATCGGACAATACATTCGGGAAGAAGGTCCGAAGGCTCATCAGAAAAAAGCCGGGACGCCGACCATGGGCGGTCTGCTGATTGCGATCGCCGTCGTCGTGCCTACGCTGCTGTGGGCGGATTTGAGCAACCGCTTCGTGTGGATTGCCGTGTTTGCCACCTGCGCCTTTGCGGCCATTGGATTCACCGACGATTACACCAAAGTGGCGAATCGCCGGAATCTGGGCCTGACCGGGCGGGCAAAGCTGGGACTGCAGGTTGCGACCAGCATTGTGATCGCCGTGATGCTGATCGCCATGCAGACCTATGGGATGTATTCGACCAAGCTGATTGTGCCCTTCCTCAAGCAGTTTCATCCCGATCTGGTGGTGCAGAGTCTGGAGCGCTTTCCCCATCTTTGGCTGCTGGCGTTCCTGCCCTTTATTGGGTTTGTAGTGCTGGTGATCGTGGGTTCGAGCAACGCGGTGAATCTTACGGATGGACTGGATGGGCTGGCCATCGGGTGTACGGTGATTGCTGCGGGCGCGCTGACCGTGCTGACGTATGTGAGCGGGCATGCCACTTTTGCCGCGTACCTGGAAATTCCGCGCATGCCGCAGGTGGGCGAGCTGACGATTTTTTGCGGGGCCATGGTTGGATCGGCGATCGGGTTTTTGTGGTACAACGCGCATCCGGCGGAAGTGTTCATGGGCGACGTGGGATCGCTGGCGCTCGGCGGGGCCATCGGGACGGTCGCGGTGATCATCAAGCAGGAACTGCTGCTGCCCTTTATTGGCGGAGTATTTGTGATCGAGGCGGTCTCGGTGATTTTGCAGGTGGGATCCTACAAACTGCGCAAGAAGCGCATCTTCAAGATGGCGCCCTTGCACCATCATTTTGAGTTGATGGGATGGTCGGAGTCGAAGATTATTGTACGGTTCTGGATTGCCTCGCTGGTGTTTGCGCTGTTCGCGCTCACGACGCTGAAGCTGAGGTAAAAGAGAATTCGCCACCGAGGCAGGGAGCACAGAGAAGAAAAAACAATCATTGGTTTCTCTGTGACTCTGTGACGGACCCTGTCCTGAGCGAAACCCAAGGGTGGTGAAATGGGGTTGGATGGAACTTAACAACAAACGCGTGCTGGTGGTGGGACTGGGCAAGTCCGGAGTCGCGTCGGCACTTTTCCTGAAGGCGCGTGGGGCGCAGGTTACCGTCTCCGATACGAAGAGCGGAGATGAGCTGCGCAACGAGATCCCCTCCCTGCTCGATCATGGAATCACGGTGGAGACTGGCGGGCATGGCGAGCGCACGTTTCGCGGGCAGGATTTGATTGTGGTGAGTCCCGGCGTGGCCGTTGACGCACCGCTGCTGGCGCAGGCGCGGTTGTTGGGCGAGGCGGTGATCGGCGAGGTGGAACTGGCGGCGCAATTCTTGCCGGGACCGATTGTGGCCATCACAGGGTCGAACGGGAAGACCACGACGACCACACTGACCGGCGAGATTTTGGCGGCGGCGGGATTATCGACGTTAGTGGGCGGGAACATTGGCACACCCGCGATTTCCTTGGCGGAGCGGGCGACGCCGGAGAGCGTGATCGTGCTGGAGGTTTCGAGCTTTCAACTGGAGACGATTCAGACGTTCCGGCCAAAGGTTGCCGTGGTGCTGAATGTCACCCCGGATCATCTCGACCGGCACAGAACGTTTGAGGCTTACGTGGATGCGAAGGCGCGCATCTTCGAGAATCAGCGGGGCGACGACTTCGCCGTGCTGAACGAGGATGATCCGAGTTGCGTGGCGATGGCGGCGCGAACCCGGGCGCAGGTGTTCTGGTTTAGCCGGCAGAAAGAAGTGAAGCAGGGCGCGTGGTTGCGCGANNAGGCGGTCAAAGACTTCAAAGCGGTCGAACACCGGCTGGAGTTCGTGGCGACCATCCGCGGGGTGGATTATTACAACGATTCGAAGGCCACGAACGTGGATGCGACCATCAAGGCGCTGGAGTCGTTTCCGGCGAACATCCATGTCATTCTTGGCGGCAAGGACAAGGGCAGCGACTACAGCGTGCTCAACAATCTGCTGCGGCAGCGGGTGAAGCGCGTGTACACCATTGGGGCGGCGGCGGGCAAGATTGAAGCCCAGATCGTTTCTTCCTCCGGTNNAATGCCGTGGCGCAGCCGGGTGATGTGGTGCTGCTTGCGCCAGCTTGCGCGAGCTTCGATCAGTTCAAGAATTATGAGCACCGCGGGCAGGTGTTCAAAGAGATTGTGCGGGGGCTGGGGTGAAGGGCTTTCACCATCGAGACACAGCGGCCCCAGGCCCAGAGACAGACAGGAAAGCTGCTCTGTGACTCTGGGATGAATTGAATGTCGCCCGGAATCAAGACAATTAACAATCAAGAGTCCCCAATCCGCAATTCTTCCTCCCTGACTCCGTGACTCCGTGGTGAAATGAACTTCCCATGGCAAAGCGGGTTAGTGTGGATCGCTGGTTGTTTACGGTCACCATGCTGCTCGTGTTTGTGGGGTTGGTCATGGTGTTTTCGGCGTCGGCGGTGATGGCGCGGGAACGGTTCGGATCTCCGTATGCGTTCTTGTCGAAGCAGTTGATCTGGGCGGCGGCGGGCCTGGTGGCGATGGTGGTGGCGATGCAGGTGGATTACCGGAGATACAAGCATCCGGCACTGGTATTTTCGTTGCTGGGGTTGACTACGCTGCTGCTGATCTCCGTCTTTTTTCTCGACCGCTCGCACCACACGCATCGCTGGTTCCGCGCCGGCGGGTTTTCCTTCCAGCCTTCGGAGCTGGCCAAGCCGGTGCTGATCTTATTTCTCGCCTATTTCCTCGAAGGCCGCGCCAAGACCGTGCCGGGTTCCGCGCTGAATTACATTGATGACTGGCGCAGCACGCTGGTGCCGGCGGCGGCGCCGGTGGTGGTGCTGCTCGGTCTGATTGTGCTCGAGCCGGACTTGGGCACCGCCGTCGCTTGTGCCGGGATTGCAGCTTCGATCCTGTATGTGGCGGGCATGCGGGCGCGGTATTTCGGATACGCGTTAGGAGCGGCTCTGGTACCGCTGTATTTTCTGATCTTTCAGGTGAGCTGGCGGCGCGATCGGATTCTGGCATTTTTCAATCCCTATGCCGACCGGCAGAGGACCGGGTTCCACATTATTCAGTCGCTGATTGCGGTGGGCACGGGCGGCGTGACCGGTACTGGGCTGATGGAGGGTAAGCAGAAACTGTTTTATCTGCCGGAGCCCCATACCGACTTCATTTTTGCCGTGACCGCGGAGGAGCTAGGGTTGGTGGGAGCGATGTTTGTAGTGGCGCTGTTTGCGGTCTTCCTATGGCGTGGGATGCGGGCATCGCGGCGGACGGATGACATTTTCGGTCGATATCTGGCGGTGGGGTTTACCAGCATGGTGGTGCTGCAGGCGTTCATCAACATCAGCGTGGTTTTGGGGATGATGCCGACCAAGGGGATTCCCCTGCCGCTGGTGTCGTACGGAGGGTCGTCGTTGTTTGTGACGCTGGCTTGCGTGGGCGTGCTGCTGAATCTTACGAAGCAGGCGGAATGAAGCCATTGCATCCTTGAATCTTTGACGCAATCTCCAATGGCTGAATGATTCAATCGTTTATAGTCAGCTCATGCGGGCCATTCTGGCGGGCGGCGGAACCGGTGGGCATGTGATTCCTGCGCTGGCTATCGCTAACGAACTCAAGAAAAGTTATGAGGCTGAAGTGCTGTTCATCGGGACGGCACGCGGGATTGAGAACCGTTTGGTGCCCGCGGCAGGGTATGCGCTGCAACTGGTGCGGGTGGGGGCGCTCAAGAACGTCAGCCTGATGACGCGAGCGAAGACGGCATTCGATTTGCCGCGGGCCGTCTGGGATGCCAGCCGCATGCTGAATGAGTTTGCGCCGGACGTAGTCGTTGGGGTGGGGGGATACGCGTCGGGTCCGGCGATGCTGGCGGCAGTAGTGAAGCACATTCCAACTCTGGCGTTTGAGCCGAATGTCGTGCCCGGATTCGCCAACCGGGTGGTGGCACGGTTTGTAACCGGTGCGGCCGTGCACTTTGAGGAGACTGGGAAATATTTTCGTGACGCTGAAGTGACCGGCGTGCCGGTGCGGCAGGCTTTCTTTGAGATTCGAGCGAAGCGCGCGGGCGTTCCGACTCTTTTGGTTTTTGGCGGAAGCCAGGGGGCGCACGCGATCAATGAAGCGATGATCCGGTGCTTGCCCGAGTTGCAGCGGCAGGCGCCGGGGATGCACATCATCCACCAGACGGGTGAGCGTGACTATAATGACGCGCTGGCTGCCTATCGCGGTTTGGGCGAGTCGGCGGAAGTCTTTAAGTTTATTGAGGACATGCCGGCGGCGTTTGCCCGAGCGGATCTGATGGTTTGCCGGTCGGGAGCGAGCACGGTGGCTGAAATTACGGCAGCAGGGAAGCCTGCGATTTTTGTGCCGTTTCCGCGGGCGGCGGACGATCATCAGCGAGTGAATGCGGAGGCGCTGGCGCGGTCGGGAGCGGCCGTGGTTGTCGAGGAGTCGAAGCTGGAGGGAGTCTGGCTGGCAGAGACGATTGCGGCGCTGCTCGGGGACCCGAGGCGGTTGGAACAGATGAGCGCAGCGGCGCGGGAGTTGGCGCATCCTGACGCGGCGCGGGATATTGCGGCGCTGGCGGCGCGGATGGCGGGAGTCGATGTGAACTGAAGATTTCCGAAAAAACGCGGAAGCGACGAGAGAACGCCTCGACAGCTCTGCGGTCGCGTCCGGTGAAAGGCATCCCCTTCGGCTTCGCTCCGGGGAGATTTTTGACCGCGTAACGACTTCGCATTCGCGAAGCACTTATTTCGCTCAGGACAGAGGCGGAAAGGCGCACGGTTTATAAATGTTTGCCAAGATTCAGCAGGTACATTTCGTTGGCATAGGCGGAATCGGCATGAGCGGGATTGCTGAGGTGCTGCTGAATCTTGGGTACGGGGTTTCGGGATCCGATCTGAGGCATTCTGCCGTCACCGAGCGACTGGCGGGCATGGGTGCTGCGGTGTTCGAAGGACATCGCGCGGAGAATATTGCTGGAGCCGAGGTGGTGGTGACGAGTTCGGCGATCGCGGCGGAGAACCCTGAGGTTCTCGAAGCGCACAAGCTGCATGTGCCGGTGATTCAGCGGGCGGAAATGCTGGCCGAGCTGATGCGGTTGAAGTATGGCATCGCCGTTGCCGGGATGCACGGCAAGACGACCACGACTTCGATGGTGGCGGCAGTGCTGGCCGGGGGTGGGCTCGATCCAACCGTCGTGGTGGGCGGGCGCGTGGATGCGATGGGGTCGAATGCGCGGCTGGGGAAGTCACAATATCTGGTGGCCGAGGCGGATGAGAGTGACCGGTCGTTTCTGAAGTTGTCTCCCATTCTTTCGGTGGTGACGAATATCGATCGTGAGCACATGGATTGTTACCGAAACATGCGGGACGTGAAGAAAACGTTTCTCGAGTTCATGGACCGCGTGCCCTTCTATGGGATGGTGGTGGCGTGCAACGACGATCCGCCGCTGCGGCGGTTGCTGCCTGAAGTGCGGCGTCGCACTGTGACCTACGGAACCAAGCGTGGGTCGGATTTTCTGATCAAGTTAGGATCAAGTTCCGGGCCAGTCAGTGTGGGCGATGGCGCGCCCTTGAGCCGCTTTCGCGTGAGTTATTCGAAGAAGGACTTGGGTGAGTTCACGCTGCACGTGCCGGGAGTACATAACGTTCTGAATGCGACGGCGGCGATTGCGGTGGGCGTGGGGCTGGATGTTGGCGTGGAAGCGATCCGCGGCGCGCTCGATCAGTTCCGCGGGGTTGAGCGGCGGTTTCAGTTGCGCGGGCGGGCGGCGGGGGTGAGCGTGATTGACGATTACGGCCACCATCCCACGGAGATCAAGGCGACGCTGGCGGCGGCGCGGCAGTGTAGGTTCCGCAAAGTTCATGTGGTGTTCCAGCCCCACCGGTACACGCGCACCCGCGATCTGATCGAGGAGTTCANNATACGCGAGAACGGTGGAGGGAACGCTCAGTATGTGAGTTCGTTTGGAGGCGCAGCGAGTGCGGCGGCTGCTGTGGCGGAGGATGGGGACATGATCCTGACGCTCGGAGCGGGAAGCGTTTCGCAGTTGGGGCCGATAATCTTGGAGAAATTGCAGGAGCGGGAAGCGGCGTAGGGAACTAATTTCCTCCCCGCTGCGTATCTTCCATTGCTAACGGAGTTGGTCGGGGTCCGTCCAATCTGTGAGAAGGACAAAAAAGGACGACAAAAGGCGATGAAGACTACACAGGGGTGGGGATGGCTGGTGGCTGGTGTGCTGGCGCTCGGATGCAACGGGTTTTATCAGGACGGCCGCGCCGCCTGGGCGCATCGGGCTGTGGATGGCGTGGCCGCGCGGATTGCCGACCGGTCGGATGTTTTGGCCGATCTGGCGGCGACGCGGGTTGACGGATTGATGGAGCGAGCCAGCGTTCGGGCGGTGCGGGACAAGACTGTGTCCTGCCCTTTGGCTACCGCGATGGCGCGGTTTCAGTCCAAGGCGGCCCGCACGCAAAGCGCAAGGTCACGGTTTGAATCAATGTCGGCCCGGCAAGAAGCGGCGTTGGCGCGAGGGCAAGCCCATCGGACGCAGATGGCAGTGCAAGTTGCCCGCGTGCAGCTGACTCCGGTGGCGTTTAATATGGAAGAAATTCCGCTTGCGGTTTGTCCGCGGGTGCGACTCAATGTTTCCCGTGGAAATGTTCCGCGGGTGCCTGTGGTTAGGGTGCGAACTCCCGTGGTGCAGCTCGACCTGGGGGATGGGCCGATTTAGGGTTATCTCCTCGAAGGGTGGAAGCGGAGAAACTGCCGCGTCCGCTTTTNNTCCTCAGAGTCGAAGTTCTCTCCGGTGATGCCCAATACGGTTCCTGCCTGTGCAAAAAAATCAACATTCTCTCTATCTCTGTCGGCGAAATAAAGTTATAGTTTGAAGGCTCAGCGATTCAAGCGACAACTGACCTGAACTGATGGCGCGGAAATCGGGTCCCACCATCTTGCAGGAGGAGTTGTACCCACCCAGCGCTGAGGCGGCGCGCGCGGGAGTCCAGGATTTGGAGGTGGACGACGCGCGTCGGGTCGAACTGGATGTGGANNGAGGAATCTCCGTTTCTGCGCGGGCAAAAGCGCGTCTCCGCCCGCCGAAGTTCTCTTCCCAAAAAAACTCGACATGGTTTGCTGTGGGCTGGCTTGGCGGCAGCGTTGTGTTGCGCCGCCGGATTGGCCGCGGCGGGGCTGTATCACTATGGCGAGCGCTCGTGGCGCTTCCGCGTGGAATCGAGCGACAACATCGAAGTCGAGGGCATGCAGAATGTGACCAAGGCGCAGATCATGGAAGTGATGGGCGCCGACATTGGGCGCAACATCTTTTTCATTCCGCTGGCGCAGCAGAAAGCGCAATTGGAGCAGGTTGCGTGGGTAGAATCGGCCAGCGTGATGCGGTTTGTTCCCAACCGCCTGAAGGTAGAAATTCACGAGCGCACGCCGGTGGCGTTCGCGCGGGTGGGGCCGCGGATGTTCTTGATTGACGCGGGCGGGACGCTGATGGAGTTGACGCAGAAGCACCGGTATTCCTTCCCGGTGATTTTGGGAATGAATCCGGGCGAGCCGCTTTCAACGCGGAGGCCGCGGATGAAGGCCTATGCCGATATGGTGCGGGACCTCGACGCGGGCGGGGCGCACTATTCGCAGGATCTGAGTGAAGTGGATCTTTCCGATCTGGAAGACGTGAAAGTGCGGGTGAACGATCCGGCGGGTGATGTGCTGGTGCATCTGGGATCGTCGGACTATCTGCGGCGCTACAAGATCTACGTAAGCCACGCACAGGGTTGGCGGCAGCAGTTTCAGAAGCTGGAGTCGGTCGATCTGCGCTACGACAACCAGATCATCGTCAATCCGGATATGCAGCGAACGGCAAAGGAAGTGGCGTTGAGCCCGGCAGTTGCGAAAGTGGCGGCAGCGGCGGGAGTGAAGCCGGCGGCGCTGGTCACTCGCCTGGGACCGCACGATCTGAGTGCGTCCAAATCTGACCTGCCTAAGCCTGCATTCGAATTGACGGAGAAGAAACTTGATCCGAAGGCTGCTGCGAGCGGAACGAAGAAGGCGGCCGCGAAAACCAAGCCCAAGAAGACAGCGACAGTGGGGAAAAGAAGTGCAAGCGCGAAAAAGACATCGGCAACGGGTAGGCCGCTGCCTTCGACAGCGGTGAAGAATACAAATCGACAGGCAAGCCAGGATGGGGCGGCTCCACGGAAGCTGGCGGAAGGGAAGCATTCACCATCTCGATCGACGACAACGCCTGCTGCGAAGAGCGCCGGCCAGAAGCCGAGTCCGGGGGTTGCGAAGAGTCAGACGAGTTCGGGGCCGAACCCGTGAGAATTCAAGTTCATCGCGGTGCGAGGAGTGCTTTGGGAAATGATGTAGAAGCGAGTCCCATTGCGAACCGAAGGAGGAAACCACCAGATCCCTGAGGGGCGAAAGCCCGGGTTCTGGCTGGCTCTCGGTGGCGCGGCTGAAGTCGTGCCCTTCCCCAAACGATTTACGAGATAGGTTCTAGGGACGAATTAAGGAATGGCGAACCAGCAGGGAAATTTCTTGACGGCGATTGACGTAGGCAGCGCCAAGACCTGCGCGCTCATGGCGGAGGTCACCGACAACGGCCTGCGCTATCGTGGGCACGGCGTGGCCGACTCGCGGGGCTCGCGCAAGGGCGTAATTGTGGAGCTGGACAAGGCCGTGGCCGCGATTCAGAAGGCAGTGGAAGCAGCCGAGGATATGGCGGGCGCGGCCGTGGAGCACGCCATCGTGGGCATCGGTGGGGCGCACGTGCGCGGCGTGAACAGCCATGGCGGTATCAGCCTGGGGACGCGTCCGCGGGAGATCGGGCGCGACGAGATCAAGCAGGCTGTGGAACGCGCGCGGGCGATTCCGCTGCCGCCGGATCGTGGGGTGCTGCACCTGCTGCCGCAGGAGTTCATTCTGGACGATCAAGCCGGTGTGCATGATCCCTTGGGCATGATGGCGGCGCGGCTGGAGGTGAGAGTTCATCTGGTGACGGTGGCGGCGAGCGCGGCGCAGAACGTGATCACGGCGGTGAATCGGGCCGGCGTCCACGTGGATGACACCGTGTTTGAGCCGCTGGCTGCGGCCGATACGGTGCTGCGGGCCGACGAGCGCGAGTTGGGTGTGTGTCTGGCTGACATCGGGGCGGGATCGACCGAGCTGATCGTTTTCCTGCAGGGCGCCGTGGCTTACACGGGAGTGATTCCGGTGGGAGGAGATCACTTCACCAGCGATTTGTCGGTGGGCATGTGCACGCCGCTGGCGGAGGCGGAAAAAATCAAGAGGGCGCACGGCAACGCGATCGTAACGTTGATTCCGGAAGGGAACGAAGTGGAGGTGCCGTCGGTGGGCGACCGGCCTTCGCGGTTGCTGCCGCAGCGGCTGGTGGCAGAAATTCTCGAGCCCCGGGCCCGCGAACTGTTCGAGATGATGCGCGAGAGTCTGCGGCAGAGCGGCATGTTCGATGCATGCCTGGCGGGCATTGTACTCAGCGGTGGAGGGTCGCGGCTGTCGGGAATCTTTGATGTGGCAGAGTCGGTGCTGCGGCGTCCGGTGCGGTTGTCCTGGCCCACGCCTCTGGCCAAGATGCCGGCGACGCTGGCCGAGCCGGAGTTTGCCACGGTACTCGGCATGGTGGCTTACGGACAGCGGGCGCGAATGGCGCGCGGGTTTCAGGGAGATCGATGGGGATCGAGATTGAAGGCGATGTTAGTCGGGTAAGGCCAGCTGTGAGTACTGGCTACCGAGTAAGTTCGGTACTGAATTGGCTGAATGAGCCGGTGAGTCATTGAGTCAATCGCAGAAGACAGAATCTACCTAGGAGAGGATGAAAAAATGAACAACGATTCGAGCATTCGCATCAGCTTCAACGAAGAGCCTCTCAACGATGCCAAGATCAAAGTCATTGGCGTGGGTGGCGGCGGCGGCAACGCGGTCAACCGCATGATCGATGCCGGGGTGGAGGGCATTGAGTTCATCGTCGCCAATACGGACCTGCAGGCGCTGCGCTTGTCGCGCGCGCCCGTGAAGTTGCAGCTGGGCGTGAAGCTCACGAACGGACTGGGCGCGGGCGCGAATCCGGAAGTGGGGCGCAAGGCCGCGCTCGAAGACTCGGACAAAATCATCGAAGCGCTCGAGGGCGCCGATATGGTATTTGTGACCACCGGCCTGGGCGGTGGCACGGGAACGGGGGCGGCTCCGATCATCGCGTCGCTGGCCTGCGAGATGGGCGCACTCACCGTTGCAGTCGTGACCAAGCCGTTTTCCTTTGAAGGCAAGCGGCGCATGACGCAGGCGGAAAAGGGCATCACCGAGCTCATGGAATCTGTAGACACTACGATCGTGATTCCGAACGAAAAGCTGCTGGCGGTGGCGGAAAATGCAGGATTCTTTGAGTCGTTCCGTATTGCCGATGACATTCTGCGGCAGGGCGTGCAGGGGATTTCCGACATCATTACGATTCCCGGCATCATCAACCGCGA
>PMHI01000305.1:14711-22769 GCA_003156615.1 Acidobacteriaceae bacterium
ATCAACATCACCGGGTCGGCTTCGCTGAAGCTAGCCGAGGTGCAGCAGGCTTGTACCATTATCCAGAGCGCGGCGCACGAGGACGCCAATATCATCTTCGGCGCGGTGCTGGACGAGAAGATGAAGGACGCCGTGAAGATCACGGTAATCGCCACTGGGTTCCGGGAAGTGAGCCGGGCACAACCCCGGTCGCAGGAAGCGCACCACTCGTTCGCGGCCTCGCACGACGACGCCCTGGATTTTCCCGACCCTGTGGGCCCGGCATCCACGCCGTCGCCGTTTCCGGAGCCGATGCCTGACCCCAGGATGGAAGAGCCGAGGATGGCGGAGTCGTCTCCCGTGGCCATGGCCCATCCGGGCGCCGAAGTGATATCGCTCGATGCCATGCGCAGCGCGATGGTGGCAAACTTCGAGCAGGACGACCTGGATGTTCCGGCCTTTCTGCGCAAGCGCGGCGAAGTCATGTGAGAGGCAAAGGCCCAAGGGCTGAAGGTGAAAGATTNNTTCCGGGAGGAAAAGCGTTGTGGCCGGGAGCCATATCTTTTCGTTCCAGGTAAGCATTACTGTGGGCCCTGGTACGAATGTAACTGCTGTTTAAGTACTTGTTCCATAATGGGTTAGACCGAAAGAAGAGTTTCTCAGGACAGCAACTTTGTTGTTGCCTGAAACGGTGTAACTCCCGTAGTATCGCTAAGATGGGCGAAGTTATCGGCCAGGGCTGGCTACTGGCAGGCTTCGTGCATCGGAAACAGATAGGAAATCCGGGGAGTCGTATGCTGGGAACGCGCTGTCTTCGTCTGCTGATGATGGTGGGATCAGTTTTGTTTGTGCCGGGAGTATGGGCGGCGCACGTCAACCCGCACCCGCTGAATCCTCCCAAATCGAAATCCACGAAAGTGAGTGAGAGCCAGCGCACCCGGCGCCGCATGCGCCATCTGGCGAGTGGCCGGAGCACGGCCGTCCGCGCGACGACGGTCCGCAGCACAGCGGTTCACCGCGCGGCGAGCAGTGGCGCTGCCGTCCACACTACGAGCAGCCAGAAAACGACTCTGACGCGAGCCTCAGCGAGCACTGCCAGGCACAGATATCACGAACGCTTTTTTATGAGCTCGTTCGCTGAAGGGATCACGGGCGGCGATGTCACCGAAGGCGAAGACCCAGTGGTTCGCCAGGCAGCAATTGATGCCTTGGGCAACATGAACGGCACGATGGTGGCGATTGAGCCGACCAGCGGACGTGTTCTGGCCATGGTCAATCAGAAGCTGGCGCTGTCGAGCGGCGCGCAACCTTGCTCGACCATCAAACTTTCCGTGGCTCTGGCCGCGCTCAGCGAAGGCTTGATCTCGAAGGACACAGAAGTTCCGCTCGGGGGCCGCAGCCGGATGAACCTCACAGAAGCTTTGGCCCACTCGAATAACGCTTACTTTGAGGCCGTGGGACGCAAGCTGGGCTTTGAAAAGGTCGCTTACTACGCCCATCAATTCGGCTTGGGCGAGTTAGCGGGCTACGATATTCCGGGCGAACAGTTGGGGGCTTATCCCGAAGAGGTAATTCCGCAGAAGCTCGGCGGCGTGGGCAAGATGTGTTCGTTCGGCGAGGGCATTTCGATGACTCCGTTGCAGTTGGGAGCGATGGTCTCGGCCATCGCCAATGGGGGCACACTTTATTACCTGCAGCATCCGGTGTTGCCGGAGGAAATCGCGAACTTTCAGCCGCGCATTAAGCGCCAGCTTGATATCGCTCCGCTGATCCCGGAAATCTCCGACGGTATGGCCGGGGCCGTGCAATACGGCACGGCGCGCCGGCTCGGTCTTAACTTCAGCGAGGAAGAAATTCTCGGCAAGACCGGCACCTGCTCTCACGCCGGCACCCGCTTCGGCTGGTTCGCCTCCTACGCCAATACCAGCCGGGGACGCATCGTGGTCGTGGTTTTCCTGCAGGGCGGGCAGCCCACCTTTGGCCCGAAAGCGGCCGAGATTGCCGGGCTGATGTATCGCAATCTCTACGATCACAACTTTTTCATCGCGGGCACGCCGGCGGACACTGCGGCATCGCGACCTGCAGGCACGACGCCGTAGTCGACGAACCAGATCCCATATCAATTCTTACCGAGGCCTCTCCCAGAGAGGCTTTTTTGCTGTGTGCCGCCAGTTGGAGTCAGTTGCCGGACAGTCTCACGATTGTCGAACCACAACGATGCATCAGTGTTTGCGATAACACCAGCGCTGCAGGCAGGAACCAAGGTTCCTCGCTTTGTGCGGGATAACAACTGGATGCTGCGGCCTGATTATCTATTTCTTCCGCTCGTCGCGCTCGACGACTCCGTCCTTGATGTTGACCACGCGGTGAGCGTACTCGGCGATGTCGTGCTCGTGGGTGACTAGGACAATGGTATTTCCCTCACCGTGCAAACGGTCGAACAGGGCCATGATTTCGCTTCCGGTTTGCGAATCGAGGTTGCCTGTGGGTTCGTCGGCCAGAATGATGGAAGGCCGATTGACGAGAGCGCGGGCGACGGCAACGCGCTGGCGCTGGCCGCCGGACAGCTCATTGGGCTTGTGGGTCATGCGCGATTCCATGCCTACGGCCGTCAATGAGGCCTGAGCGCGTTCGATGCGCTCACCGGTCGGAACCCCGGCGTAGATCAAAGGCAGCTCCACGTTATGCAGGGCGGTGGCACGAGCCAGCAGGTTGAAGGTCTGGAACACGAAGCCGATTTCCTTGTTGCGAATGCGCGCCAGTTCATCGTCGTCGAGTTCGCTCACCAACTGGCCGTTCAGCCAGTATTCGCCTTTGGTGGGCGTGTCCAGACAACCGATAAGATTCATCAGCGTGGACTTGCCCGAACCGGACGGTCCCATGATGGCAACATATTCTCCCCGCTCAATGCGGAGGTTGACGCCACGCAGGGCGTGCACCTGCTGCTCCGAGCCCATGTCGTATGTCTTCCAAAGATCCTCAGCTGCGATCATGCAGGATTGAGGCGGTGCTGCTACGCTGCTCGGGGGCATGCTGATTACTTCTGCGGTTGCCATCTTTTTCTCCTGCTCCGGTGCCACTGGGTTCTCCGAGATTGGATTCGACTCCGGGAACTCCGTTTGCTTTTCTGAGACTGCTGTTCGAAACCCCTGACCCAGACCGGCTTTCCCGTTGGACGGATGAAAGCGATGAAGGTTAAGTCTCGTCTTCCTTCTTGGGGACGGAGTTATCGATTTTGACCCTGCTCCCAGAACGAAGCGTACGCAAAATCTTGTAACTGCCCGTGATGACCTCGTCGCCCTGCTTCAAGCCATCGACCACCTCAATGTCGCTGGTCCCGGCGATTCCGGTAGTCAAAGGCACGAACTCCGCCTTCTTGTTCCGAATGACGAAGACGCCCTGCACGACCTCTTTCTGATCTTTGTCCTTAGATGCATCCTTCGATACTGGAGCCGCAGCATGCACGGAGCCAGGGGCAGCCTTTTCCTGTTCGAGTTGGGCCTTGGTACGCACGGAGAGCGACTGAATCGGAATGGCCAGCACGCTATTGCGGGAGGCCGTTGTGATCTTGGCGGTGGTGGAGAGTCCTGGACGCAGATCCGGCGGAGGATCGGTCACAGTGACGACTACTTTGAAGTCTTTGGCTTCTTCGCTCGCCGTGGTCTGCTGGGAAGTGGCTACGCCGGTGGAGCGCACGATGGCGTTGTCTCCGATTTCGGAAACGGTGCCGTGGAAAATCTTTTTGGGAATCGCGTCGATGGTCACTTCTGCGGGCTGCCCCAGGTGCACATTCACGATGTCCGTCTCATCCACCTTCACTTCGGCGGTAATCACCGACATGTCGGCGAGCGTCATCAGCGTGCTGCCCGGCGAATTCTGAATGCCCATCACCACCGTCTCGCCTTCGCGCACCGGCAGGTTGGTAATGACGCCGTCGTAGGGTGCGGTATAGGTGGCTTTCTGCAATACATCGGCGAAGCGAGTGAGCGTGGCCTGGTTCTGGCTTATATGTTGATCGGCGGAGTCCTTCTGCGCTTTCGCCTGTGACACCCGGGCTTGCGCCTGCACGAGCCCAGAGTCGGCGGTCGCCCAGGCATTCTTGCGGCTGTCGAAATCGGACTTGGAGATCAAGCCGTCTTTGAACAGGTTCTGAGCGCGCTCCCAATCCANNGTCTCGGCGGCTTGCACCGAAGCCTGATTGGCGTTCACATCGGCCGACGACTGCACGTTCTCCAGTTGAGCCAGCAATTGACCCTTCCTGACGTGATCCCCTTCTTTGACCAGCAGATGCGTAATCTTGCCGAAGGCATTGGCCCCGATGTTGACGTACGTCTTAGGCCTGATTTCGCCTGAGGCGCTCACCACTGCGGACAGGTCTTGGCGCTGTACCTTCCCGGTCTGTACCGTGACCACATTCTTGCCGCTCTGATAGACCGTGACACCGACGATGATGGCCAACAGCACCACCACGGCGCCGCCTATGGCAATTTTTTTCCAGGGTTTCATGACTCCCGTCACCGTCCAGTGCAGTTGACCGATCAGGCCAGCAACGGCTCGGATCTCAGGCGGTTACTCCCGAGGTACCTCGCTGATCGCTACCGACCAATCCGCACAGTGACAGGCACACATTCTGAGATACGATCCTGCTGGCAGGAAAGTTCCAACCTGAATGGAGTGCCAGGACTCTGGGGAATCCGGAGAGTAGCGCTGTCCCGAGAAAGAATTATAGCAACCCAAAAAATTATAGCTCGGTTCCGATCGCGGTTCTAAAATATTCGATGCCGGGTCGGGCAACTCGGCGGTCGTTTCGGGGCGTCCAACCGAACGGCTGGCTGCGGTAGTCAATCCATTCTTTTGCTGGGACTTAGCCTTGCTTTCGTCCAACTGAGGGCCTAAAATAGAAAGGCAAAGGCTGTCGTGGCGGGAGTCCTCTCATGGCTCGGGTTGCTTCACGTTATTTCTCGTATCTTGTGATCTTGGCTGTGGCCGCGGGTTTTGCCGGCCCGGCTAGAGCCCAAACTGACAAGGCGGCTCCCCCCGTCGAGCCCACGTCTGGCGCACCGTCCTCGGGAGCACCATCCTCCAGCGCGACCGGCTCTCAGGCGCAACCTGCGCAGGCCCAACCTACGGATGAGACCGATCCGCTCAAGCGCAGCCCACCGGAAAAGCAGAAGAAACAGCAGAAAAGAGCTCTGAACATCGAGCTCAGCAAGACCTACAAGAAGTGGCTGAACGAGGACGTGGTCTGGATTATCACCGACGAGGAAAGAGCCGCCTTTAAGCAGCTCTCAAACGACGAAGAGCGCGACAACTTTATTGAGCAGTTCTGGCTGCGCCGCGACCCCACTCCTGACACCGAAGAGAACGAATACAAGGAAGAACACTACCGGCGCATCGCCTATGCCAACGAGCATTATGCCGCCGGAATTCCGGGCTGGAAAAGCGACCGCGGCCGCATCTATATCATGTACGGCCCTCCTGACGAAAACGATTCGCATCCCTCCGGTGGCACCTATGAGCGGCCGATCGAAGAAGGCGGGGGCGAAACCTCGACCTTCCCCTTCGAACAGTGGCGCTACCGTTATCTCGAAGGCATTGGACAGGAAGTGATCATCGAATTCGTCGACACTTGCATGTGCGGCGACTTCCACATGACGCTGGACCGGTCGGAGAAGGACGCACTCAAAATGACGCCCAACGCCGGTTTGACGCTCTACGAGCAGATGGGCATGTCCAACAAGACAGCCCGTTTTAGCGGAGGAGGGTTGGAACAGCTGGGAGCGGGGCCGGACAGCGCCAGCCAAGCCAGCAAGGAGTTTGACCGGTTGGAGCAGTTTGCCAAGCTGCAGGCGCCGCCGCCGGTGAAATATAAGGATCTGGAAGAAATCGTCAATACGAAGATCGTCACCAACCTGATGCCCTTCGACGTGCGCACGGATTTTGTGAAGGTCACCGGGGACACGGTGCTGGTGCCGATCACCGTCCAGTTGAAATATCGCGATATTACCTTCGCCAACAAAGATGGTGTGCAGCGCGGCACAGTCAATATCTTTATGCGCGTGAGCACGTTGACTGGACGCATTGTGCAAACCCAGGAGGAACCTGTCCAGGTGGATGTCCCGGCGGAACTGTTGCCCCGAACGGCGGAGAATTCGGCGATATATTGGAAGGCGCTGCCGCTGCGTCCGGGACGGTACAAAGTCGAGATCGCGGTGAAAGACGTGAACGGCGATCGCAAGGGCCTGTGGAGCCGCGGGATCGTAGTGCCCGAGTACTCCGATGACAAACTGTCAACCTCCTCTCTCATTGTGGCCGACGTGATGGAACCGGTGCCTACCAAGGATGTGAGCACCGGCCAATTCGTAATTGGTCTGAATAAAGTTCGCCCGCGCCTGGCTGCGGCCGACGGCAAGCCCGCCCTCTTCAAACGGAGTCACGACCAGAAGGTGAACTTCTGGATGCAAGTCTATAATCTGGGCGTAGACGAGAAAACACACAAGCCTTCGGCTACGTTTGAGTACGACATCGTGAACATCGCAACCAACAAACCGGTGGTGCAGAAAACTGAATCCACCGAGACCATGGGGAACGTCGGTGAACAGGTGACGTTGCAGAAATCAATCGCAGCTACCAACCTGCAGCCGGGCGTATATCGGATCGATATTAAGGTGAACGATAACATCTCCAAGCAGACTATTGATCCCTCAGCGACGTTTGCTGTAGAGTAACGGGCCTGCTTGATCTCCCGGGGGTTGAAGTGAAGCTACGCCATCTCGGATCTTGGGCAGTGGTGGTTGCGCTGTCGATTCCGGCGTGCGCCGGAGAGCGGTCGGGCGCCATTTCAGGATACGTGCGCGATGCCTCGGGCACACCCCAGATGGGCGCGCTAGTAGAGTTCGACGGCTCGGCGGCGCGGACTCTGACCGTCTTTACCGACGGCGCCGGATTCTATTCCGCTACGGATCTGCTGCCGGGGCTATATTCTATCAAAGTCTCGGCGCCCTCCTTTCTGCCGTCCCTCCGCGAAAAAGTTGGCTTGCAGCCCGGCTCCAGCCTTCACCTGAACATCACCCTGAACACGTTGCTCAACGCCATCCGAGTGGGACCACTGCGTGGCGCCGCCGATGATGACGACTGGAAGTGGACGCTGCGTTCGGTAGCGAATCGTCCCGTTTTACGCGTGTTTGACGATCCCCCAGCGGGCGCCGAACAGCAGGATCACGACCTGAAGGCGAGCCTTTCCTTCCTGGCCGGTTCGGCGGCAACTGGGTATGGCAGCGGATCGGACATGAGCACGGGCTTCTCGGTGGAGCGCTCCATTTTCTCCATGGACCGCGTCGGACTCAGTGGAAATATTGGCTACGGAGATAGTCTTCCCTCCGTCGTTCTGCACGGCATGTACTCGCACCGTCTGCCCGACGGCTCCGGGCCCTCCATGGCAGTTACAGTGCGCCGGTTCGCCCCCTCCGATCCCAGCCTCCACTCTGCTGCGCTGCAGGCGGTGGCGTTCGGTGCAGGAGACGATTTCGCCCTTGGCGATGTGCTGGAATTGAAGTTCGGCAGCGAACTGGAAACCATCCAGTTTCTTGGGCGCGTGACCGCGTTCCGGCCGTACGGCTCCGTCGACCTGCACGCCTCTCCGAACACCGTCTTGGCGTATGACTATGCCACCTCTTTGCCCAACACGCGTGCCGATGAGGGTTTCGATTCGGCGCCTGCGGACCTGAGCGAAGCCGATCCTCGCGTCAGCCTGGTGAACTTTGCGACTCGACTGGAACGCGACCACCACCAGGAACTGAATCTCTCCCGGCGCATCGGCAAGAACAACATCCAAGTTGCGGTGTTCAGCGATCGTGTGGCTAACACGGCATTGATCGGTACCGGAGAGGTCTCCGCTGCCGGCGGCTTCTTGCTGCCCGACGCCTACTCGGGCACGTTTAGTTATGCCGGCGACACTCTGAACGCGCATGGAATGCGGGTTGTGATCGAGCGAAAGCTTTATTCGGATCTCACCGCCACTCTGGATTATGCCTGCGGCGACGTACTGGACCTCGCCAAGCCTGACGTCGAACTCCAGGA
>PMHI01000715.1 GCA_003156615.1 Acidobacteriaceae bacterium
AGCATCCGCCAACCAACCGGTGGCGGCTTTGCTCGGGCTGTGGGGCAGTCAGCAGTCGTTTCCTCCGACGGTTCGCGGCGAGCTCACAATCGATGCTCGCGGTAACGAATGGCGGGCACGCATCGCGGGATACGACGTACCCGTGGTGGAGCACCTGAAGGACGAGATTCATTTTGCTCTGCCTGGGGAGGCTGGCAAGTTTCGTGGGCGTCTTCATCTCGGCGCGAACGGCAAGCGCATTTTTGGGCACTGGATTCAACTGGGGGGCGTTGCCTTCTACAGCTACTCCTACGCGAGTCCAGTGGAACTGACGGAACTGGCACCTGGGGTCTGGCGTGGCGACGTGGTCCCACTCGACGAGCGAGCCTCCTTTTATATTTCTATTGAACGGACTCCCGACGGCTCGCTGAAAGCATTTTTCCGGAATCCAGAAGCCAATCGTTTTCGGGGCCAGACTTTTGATGTGGCGCTACAGGATGGCACCGTCACCCTGCTCGACAAGGGTCAGGCGATGTTGCGTGGAACCTACGATTCGCAGTCCGACGTTCTTTCCCTGCCTGTCCTTGGTTCTTATCCGCTGGTGCAGTTCGCGCGCCAGGACCGGAGCACTGCGCTTGGCTTTTACCCCCGCATTCCTTCGCCCTCCGGACCGTATGTTTACCAGACGCCGGTTGCGGAGAACGATGGCTGGGCGACGGCATCGCTCGCGGACGTGGGTTTGGAACTGAGCCCGATTGCGGAGTTGATCCAGACAATCCTCAGGACTCCGCCTTCGCTCAGTAATCCGGTCAACATTCAGAGCCTGCTGATTGCCCGCCACGGCAAACTGGTTTTCGAGGAGTATTTTTACGGCTTCAACAAAGAGCGGCCGCACGATATGCGCTCCGCCGGCAAGACCTTCGGGCCTGTGCTGGTCGGTCTGGCGCGCGAGCAAGGGGCGAACATATCGCTGGACTCGCCGGCATATTCGTTCTTCCCGGAATACAAACATTTCGCGAACTGGGACGAACGCAAGAACCACATCACGGTGCGGGATCTGATGACCATGACGTCGGGCCTGGCTTGTGATGACCACGATCCGTCGTCTGCCGGTGGTGAAGACTCCATGCAGATGCAGACTATACAGAGCGACTGGTACAAGTTCGCATTGGATTTGCCGATGGCCCGCGACCCGGGCGGCGAACAGGCGGTTTACTGCGCGTCGGATATCAATCTGGTGGGTGGGATCGTCAAGAACGCCACGGGCTCTTGGCTGCCGGAATTCTTTCAACAGTATTTTGCCCGGCCGTTGCAGATCACTTCCTACCACCTGAACCTAATGCCCAGCGGCGAGTTTTACCTGGGCGGAGGGCTTTACCTGCGTGCTCGCGATCAACTGAAGCTCGGCCAGCTTTATCTTTCCGGTGGAGTGTGGAATGGGAACCGTATCTTGAGCGAGGTTTGGGTGAAGGATTCGGTCCAGCGGCACTCGGGTTTTCCACCCGCCATTCCGACGGACATAGACCATGGATACACCTACGCCTGGCACACGCGTCGCCTGCAAGCCGACGGACGGGAGTTTCGCGATTACTACGCGGCAGGCAATGGAGGGCAGTACGTGCTGGTTCTCCCCGACCTCGATATGGTGGTGGGAATTACAGGAGGAGACTACTCGGAGCGGGACAAGTTCTTTCCCTGGGAATCGCAACTCGTGCCGCACTACATCATCCCGGCTGCGCTGGCGCGGGAAAATCGGTAACTCTGTGCCGCCTAGTCGTGCTTCGGAATGTTCGTTGTCAACTTCCGCATGAGAAATTCTTCAACCAGGTTGGCGGCGGCGGTCGCACCAATCCCGATTGCCGCATTTTCGAAGGTTAATGCCACTCCATTGCGGTTTTGAGCCGGGTAGTACAGGTTCGAGATGCCGCCGGCGGCTAGGTTTCCCAGGACATTCGAGTAATTTGGCTGCCAGTGTCCATTGTCGCCCTTGCAAATCACCGAATTCGCGATAGCGTACAGAATCCGCGATCGCTTGCTACCGCTTCCCTTGTAGTAATAACGGGGATCTTGCTTCAACAGGGAAGGCAGTATCGCGCTGCCAATAAAAGTTCCTGACACTAAGTCGGCGTAGGCGGCGCCGAAGCGCTTTCCATAACCCGATGCGCCCTGTCCATATCCACTGAAGGTATTTTGCGCCTGCTGAACTCCCGCAATGCCTCCAACGATTGCGAAGGTGACTGGATCGATTGTGGTCTTCCAGGCCAGCTCGAATTTTTGCTTCGAGGTGAGGGCAACGGGGTGAGGGTCGTAGGTGACGTAAAAATTAGGAAAGACGCCGAACACCCGTTGTTTCTCTTCATCCTTGACCTGCTCTTGTGCGACTTCGGTGCGTGAGAGCGCAACCTGCACATCGGTGACGTTGGCCGCCACCGCCAGCGCGATCTGCGGGACGATGCGAGTTTCTCCCGAACTCAGGACTCCAGAGGAGGTCTGCGTGGCGAAGCCCGGCGACGCGATGGTGAGCTCGAAAGCGCCAGAAGCGACATTGGCAAACGAGAATTGCCCATTGTCGCCGGATAGTACCTCTTGGCTGGAGTGAGCCTCCCCAGTAAGCGTCACCCGGGCTCCGCTGACGACGGCCCCGCTTTGATCAACCACCGTTCCGCTGATGCTTCCGGGCGCTGGGTTGGGGGTGGCCGGGGGGGTCTGTCCTAAGCAGAGACACGTCCAACCCAGACTGACAATGGCAAGAGGTATGAGTGCAGACTTGAATCGGAAGGCCATGAATAAAGTATCTTCTCGTCCTGCTCACATCAATACCGGTTCGTCCCGTGTCAGATGGGGTGGTAACCGTCTTGCGATGGGAGAATCCCTGCACAGAGACTACACTAACTATTCCAACGGATTGCCAGGGCGAGTCCTTCGGGAAACAGCTTATCGGGCCTTCTCGTTTTTCGGTGGTTACGAAGGTTTCAAATCCGTCCGCAGTTTGTTGGACGCTCCGTCAGTTGGTAAAGTTGCATTCTGTGGTCATGAAATCCAGAATCCTGGTCAGCGGGGTGTCGGGGCCGATTGGGGCCGCTCTTCTTCCTTCTCTCAAAACGATTGGATGTTCCGTGGTGCGGCTGGTGCGGGGCGCGGCTGCGGGCAACGGGCAGATTGCGTGGGATCCCGCGGTGGCGATTGCGCCCGAGGCAGTGTCGGGATTTGACGCCGTGATTCACTTGGCGGGCGAAAGCATTTTCGGACGATGGACCGCGGCCAAAAAGGCGAAGATTCGAGACAGCCGCGTGGCCGGGACGATGAATCTGGCGTCGGCTCTGGCGCAGGCGGAAGAGAAGCCGCAGGTTTTCGTTTGCGGGTCGGCGATCGGATACTACGGCAACCGGCGCGATGAATTGTTGCGAGAGGAAAGCTCGCCGGGCGCGGGATTTCTGGCGCAGGTGTGCCAGGAGTGGGAGGAGGCGACCACCTCCGCGGTGCAGGCCGACATTCGGACCGTGCACCTGCGGACAGGAATTGTGCTTAGCCCCAAGGGCGGAGCGCTGGGAGCGATGCTGTTGCCGTTCAAGCTGGGGTTGGGCGGCCGAACCGGAGACGGGCAGCAGTGGATGAGTTGGATTGATGTGCAGGACATGGTGGGCGCGATCCACCACATTTTGAAGAATGACTTGTTACAGGGAGCGGTGAACATGGTCGCTCCCAAGCCGGTGAGGAATGCGGAATTTGCAAAAACGCTGGCCGTCGTGTTGTCGCGTCCGGCGATTTTTCCCGTGCCGGCGTTCGCCGCGAAGGCGGTCTTCGGAGAGATGGGCGAAGAACTGCTGCTCGCAGGCCAGAAGGTAGAACCTGGCAAGCTGATCTCGAGCGGGTATCCGTTTCGGTATCGGGAACTGAAGGCGTCGCTCGAGAGGCTGTTGGCGGGGTAACGCGCCGGATCCGATGTAATGTATCCGGCTCAAACCACCGGGCTGCGCCCGGTCGACGAGCCCCTCCGGGTTCGCTCAGGACGGGGGAGGGCGGCTGTCCCCACAGAAGCATTTTCAGCGCTTGGGTGCGAGGTAGGTATGCGTGATGCGGTCGTGCCAGCAAAGCGAGTCTTCGTCGAGGAAGACCCAGACGTATCCCATGCCGAGAGATAGGGCCGAGAGAAATGAAGCGAGCACGCGCCAGCGGCGGAGTCGGCGGCTCGTGCGGCTTCCATCGAAGCGGGTCAATTCGAGCCGGGCTAGGCGCAATCCGGGCGTAGTGCCCGAGTAAACCACGAGCAGGTATTGGTAGGAGGCCCAGAAGAGGCCGGAAAGCCCGGCGGCGAGCCCGAGGATCTGGAATCGCGGCGGACGGATCGCAGTCACCTTCCAGAAAATGAAGCTGAACAGAGTGCCGGCCGCGGCGATGATGACACCGTCGAGGGCGGCGGAGAAAATGCGCCGGGCCAAGGGCGCACTCTCGAGCGGGATGTCGATGCCCGGACGTTTCTCCATTTCCGGTTGCTGGGCAGGATCAATCGTGATCCCGCCCAGAGCCGGAGGGGGCGGAACAACTTCGGGCGCTTCCAAGATGCGCGGACGGTCACGGTCAAAGACGGGCTCGGCCAACTCGTCGAGCGGAGCTGGAGGAGGCGTCCAGGAACGCGGGAACGCAATGATCTTTGCGGTGGTTGGGGCTGTAGCTCGAGGCGATTCGGCGGCGTAGGGGAGGGCCCCAGTTTCCTCTGGGGCCTGGGCCTCGGGCAAGGCCGGCGGCCTGGACGCTGGAATTTCGACAGAATGAGCGGCGCTGTCGGCGAATCCATCCAAGGCCAGAGCCTGGTGCGAAGCGGTGGCCATTCTCTGAGGAAAGGCCTGGGATTCGACAGGAATGCCGCGTGCGGCGCGAGTGGAATCTTCATTGTCGAAAGGCAGCCGGAGCGACGGATAGCGGGGCGGGCGGGGCTTGTGCCGGGATTGGTAACGATTCAGCCGGGCGGCGATTTCCTGACGCCAGGGAGTTGAATCTTCGGCCCGAGGGTCTTTGCTGTCGTTGGGCGGGGAGGCTTCCGCGGAGGGAGGCAGGCTCGGTGCCTCGGCTCCCGACGTTTCCAGCCCAACCTGTGGCGTTACGGCGTCTGGACATGTGTCGGAGTCGGGTAGCCAGCGCGGCGAAGCCGCGGAATACGCGCCAGAAGAACAGCGGCAGATGTCACCACAAAGCGGACAAGACATGGATCCCAGTCTTACAAAAATGCCGAAACCTAGAGCTGCCGGATAACCATGAAGACGGTACCGGAATCCAAGACTTCGGGCGCCTTTGCCTCCCGAGGCTCAGCCGTGCTAAGTTCACCACGACTGCTGCCATTGAAACGTCCGAGCGCCTCTTTCATGCGCTTCGGGTGAACTTGTTCCGACGATCTTGTTCCGATGACTCTTCGCAAGAGATTCCTTATCACGGCTGCGGTGCTTTGTCACCTTCTTCTCGTCGTGCCATTAGTTACCAGCCAGTTGCCGCCTGGGAAGCCGGCTGCGACACCGCACGCCAGCGCGCCGGAAAAGTCAGCGACCACTCCTCTGACCCCCTGTGCCCAGGCGGCCGCGGCGCAGAAGGAAAAGGGAGAGGACGTCTACACCATTTGCGCGATTCAGCAGGAAGAGCAAGGCTCCGTTTACCAGCTGCACGGAGCGGTTGAAATCTACTACGAGACTTATGTACTGAAAGCCGATGAAGCCACGTACAACTCCGACACGAAGGAAGCGACCGCGACCGGACATTTCGCGCTCGACGGCGGTCCCAACGACGACCACATCCGCGCGTCGCACGGCACTTACAATCTCGGCCTCGAAACGGGACGCTTCTATGATGTGATCGGGACGACCGGGCTGCGCTTTCGCGGCAATGCGGTGATCTTGACTTCCACTGCGCCATTCGCGTTTACGGGCAAGATTGTCGATAAAACCAGTCCCGAACACTACCTGGTGTATGACGGCACCATAACCACCTGCGAGTTGCCTCATCCCAAGTGGCAGTTCGATGCGCTCAAGGTGAGCGTGGACGTGGGCGGCAACGCCAAAATCTACCGCAGCAATTTTCTGCTGCACGGGATTCCTATTCTCTATTTTCCATTCGCGACGCATCCGGTGGATAAGGAGTCGCGGCAGTCCGGGTTTCTGATGCCGTCGGTGGCCCGGTCTTCGACCAAGGGCACCGTCGTGGGGGACGCGTACTATTGGGCCATCAGCCGCATGATGGACGCTACCCTGGGCGCCGAGTACTTCTCCCTGCGGGGCTGGTCGCAGCGGGGAGAGTTTCGCGCGATGCCCACGGAACATTCCTACCTGGACCTGAACTATTTCGGCGTGATTGACCGGGGTATCGGCACGCCTCCGCTCAAAGAAGGCGGAGAGAATGTGCGTCTGAACTCAGCCGGAACGATCGATGGCTTCCGCGCCGTGGCCAATATCGACTATCTGAGTTCGTTTCTTTTCCGGCTTGCCTTCAACGAGGTATTCAGCCAGGCGGTATATTCGGAAGTGAAATCGCAGGCTTTTCTCTCGAAGTCCGCGGACGGGATCAGCGTGAATGGATTTCTCGAGCGCTACCAGAACTTCCTGAGCACGACTCCGGGGCAGGTGATCACGATTTTGCATGCCCCCAGCCTTGATTCTTCGAGCGTCGACCAACGCTTGGGGCATACTCCACTTTACTGGTCGTTTGACGCATCGGGAACAGGCTTGTCACGCAGCGAGCCCGAGCAGTGTTCGACCTCGATCCTGTTTGAGTTTTGCACGCCGCCTTTTCGCACGGGGAATCTGCTCGGGCGATTCGACGTGACCCCGGCGATTTCCTTGCCGTTGTTGTTCCGAGGATGGTCTTTTCTTCCCGAGCTGATGTTGCATGAAACCTATTACACACAACGGCTGGTTGGAGAAAAAGGAGACAAACCCGGAATTGCGGTGAGCGATCCCATCAACCGCCAAGCCCTGGAGACGTCTGTGGAACTGCGGCCTCCCGCACTGGAGCGCGTCTTCGACAAAGAATTCCTGGGGCGAAAGTGGAAGCACGTCATTGAGCCGCACGCGGTGTACCGCTTTGTGACCGGCGTGAACAACTTCGCAAATGTTCTGAAGTTTGACGAGCGCGACATCCTCACCGATACCCATGAGGTTGAGTATGGCTTTGTGACCCGTCTCTACGCCAAGCGAACTTCACAGAAGCCGCAGGATTGCGATGTGATCATGAAGGCTCTTACGGTGGGCGGCCCCGCGCCGGAATCGATCATCCCCTGGCAGCATCCCACCACCAGAATGCTGGCAAACGTCCCATGCCCCGCCGGGCCGCAAGTGCGCGAAGTCGCGACTTGGGAACTAGACCAGAAATACTTTCTCGATCCAACCTTCGGCGGGGCGCTGGTTTCCGGCCAACGCAACGTGTTCACCACCACCGCCGACCTCACCGGGATTGCCTTCCTCAGCGCGCCGCGCCATCTCTCGCCCCTGGTTTCGCGGTTGCGAGTTGAGACCAGCTCACGCACGGACGCGGAGTGGGATCTGGATTACGACTTCCAAAATGATCGCGTCAACGCCAGCACCCTGCTGGCTAACTATCACATCGGTCAGGTGACCATCGGCGGCGGCGATGCCATCTTGCAGATCCCCGGGCAGGCAAGCTTGGCTTCGGGTTCGGCTGAGACTTCCCATTTCAATCAATTTCGTGCCTCGCTGGGTTATGGACGATCCATCAAGCGCGGTTTCAGTGCCGCCGGCAGTTTTGGCTTTGACGCAGACAACAGGTCGTTGCAGTTCGTCAGCGTACAGACCACATACAACTGGGATTGCTGCGGCGTGACCATGGAATATCGCAGCTACACGGTTGCCAACGTGCCCACCGAAAACCTGTTCCGCTTCACCTTCACTCTGGCCAACATCGGCGGTTTCGGCAGCATGCGCCCGCAGGAGCGGCTGTATTAGCCGCCATCCCGGACAGCCGTGGTTCCACCCAGAGGTCTGTGAGCCTGCTAACATAGTGTGCGTGTTAGACGCTGGAACCGATATCGAGGCAAAACAGGCGCTGCTCGAAGCCCATCTGCGCAAACTGGGACGCGTGCTCATCGCTTATTCCGGTGGCGTGGATTCCGCGTACTTGGCCTGGGCGGCCCATCAGTCACTGGGAGATCGTATGCTGGCGATCATTGCCGACTCGCCCAGCCTGGCGCGCACCCAGCTTGCCGATGCCATTGCCTTTGCCCGGGAGCAGGCGATTCCGCTGGAGGTGGTCGCGACCTCGGAACTCGATCGCCCGGAGTATGTGCGCAACGATGCGCAGCGTTGCTTCTTCTGCAAAGATGAACTCTTCACGCTGATGGAAGAACTGCGCGTGGCGCGCGGCTTCGATGCCATCGCGTACGGCGTTAACTTGGAGGACCAGGGCGACTTTCGTCCCGGCCAAAAGGCAGCCAGCGCACACCATATTGTGGCGCCTCTGCTCGATGCCGCGCTCACCAAAGAGGAAATTCGCGCGCTGGCGCGGAGCGCTCGCCTGCGCATCTGGGACAAGCCCGCGTCCGCGTGCTTGTCGTCCCGCATCGAATATGGCCGGCCGGTTACGCGACAGGCGCTCGAGGCGGTGGAGAAGGGTGAAGACCGTCTGCGCGCGCTGGGTTTTCGGCAATTCCGTGTGCGTCACCACGGGGAGATCGTCCGCATTGAGATCGCGCGCGACGAGTTGCCGCGGGCGCTTGATCTTGCCATGGCGGCCGAGTTCACGAGCATCTTCCAGGCGCTGGGCTTCAAGTTTGTAACCCTCGATCTGGCGGGCTTCCGGTCCGGCTCAATGAATGCTCTGCTGTCGGCGGAGGAGTTGATGCGCGGAACGGGTTGAAAAAGGGCCCGGCAAAGAAGGGCCGGCGCTTTCCCTTCGCGAAAAGTTCCCATTCTTGAGCCGTTCCCGGCGAGGACATGACCGACGCCCTGCCCCGCGCTATGAGATAATCAACATTCAACCTGTGCTGTTGAGGCGGTTCTTAGTGACTCTAATTCGACGTTCTTTTCTGCTTTGGCTGGTGGTCTGTTTGGGCTGTGTTGCCCAGTCTGCTTCGCCCGAGTTAACCAGGAAAATCGAGCGCCAGGTCCGTTCGTACTACAAAATGTCTCCGGAGATCCTGGTTACGGTGGGGACGCTTTCGCCCAGTCCGGACTTTCCCAACTACGACTCGGTTGTGGTGACGGTGGATGGCGGGGATAAGAAGCAGGACCTCACTTTCCTGGTTTCCAAAGACCGTTCTTCCCTGATGCGGCTGACCAAGTTTGACTTGACCAAGGATCCGTTTGCGGCAACGATGAGCAAGATCGATGTCAGCGGGCGTCCTACTCGTGGAGCGAAGGCATCCAAGGTTGTGTTGGTGAATTTCGACGATTTGGAGTGCCCGTTCTGTTCCCGCATGCACCAGACGCTATTTCCTGAAATTCTCAAGGAGTACGGCGACCGGGTCACGTTCATTTACAAGGATTACCCGCTGGCCGAAATTCACCCTTGGGCTATGCACGCGGCCGTGGACGGCAATTGCCTGGGGGCGCAAAGCAGCGATGCCTATTGGGATTTCGCGGATTACATTCATGCCAATCAGCACGAGGTGGGCAACGAAAAAACGCCTGCGGCGCGGCTGGAAGCGCTCGACCGACTCTCCTTGCTGCAGGGCCAGAAACACAATCTTGACGTCGGGAAATTGCAATCCTGCATCAAGGCGCAAGACGAGAGTGCGGTGAAGGCATCCATGAAAGAGGCAGATGGGCTCGGGGTGGAAGCCACGCCCACAATGTTTATCAGCGGGGAAAAGGTAGACGGCGCGGTGCCGATAAGTCAGGTGCGCGCGGCGCTCGATCGCGCCTTGAAAGATGCCAACCTGCCCGTGCCTGAGCACGCGCCCCCCGCGGCCGCGGCCCCGGCCTCCAAGTGATCGTGGCGAAGCGGGGAGCCGCGTGGTTGAAGCCGTCGCACATTCCAACTGCTCCGCCCGCCATCGATAAGAGGGAGAAAACTCGTTTGAAAAGAAACGCGGACTTTGCCCGGCTTGCGGCACTGCTGGCTGCCGCCGTTCTGCTGACGGCGCTCGTGGGCTGCAAATCACAGGTAAGCGGCGATGTAATGGCCACCGTAGATGGCCGAAAAATCTTCCGTTCCGATGTCGACAAGTACTACGACAATTCGGTGGCCAGCGCTCAGCAGGCACCCGCCGGGGAACAAGCAACGATTCTCCGCCTGAACATTCTGCGCCAATTAATCGACGACGAAATGGTAATGCGCCGCGCCGAGAAGCTCGGCCTGCTGGCCACCGAGGAGGAAGTAGACCGCAAGCTCAACGGGATCAAGTCCCCTTACACGCAGGAGGAATTCGATCAGCGGTTGAAGGAAAAAAAGATCACCCTCGAAGATTTCAAGCGCGACATCCGCCGCTCTATCACCGTGGACAAGGTGATGAACAAGGAAGTATCTTCCAAGATCAACGTGACCGACCAGGACATCGTCGACTACTTCACGGCGCACAAATCCGAATTCAATCTCATCGAACCGCAATACCACCTGGCGCAGATCTTCGTCACCCCTGCACCGAACCCGCAAGTGCACAACCAGAACAACAAGGCGCAGAACGAGGCCGACGCTCGCAAGAAGATCCAGATGATTGCCAACCGGCTGGACAGTGGCGACGACTTCGCGACGCTGGCGATGAATTATTCAGAGGATCCGGAGACTTCCGGCAACGGCGGCGACCTGGGAACGGTTCCCGAATCGTCGCTGCGCAACACCGACCCCGGCACACACGATACGGTGATGAAGCTGAAGCCGGGGCAGTACAGCCCAATCATCACGCTGGCCAATCCTTCGACCAAACAGGTGATGGGGTTCCGCATTGTGAAGTTGGTGTCCAAAGAGCCTGCGGGGCAGCGCGATTTGTCTGATCCGCGGGTGCAACAGGCCATCCGCTCGCAGCTCCATGACCGGCGCGAACAGTTGCTGAAGGCCGCTTACTACGAAGTGCTGCGCGACTCCGCCAAGGTGGAGAACTACTACGCCAAGAAGGTGCTGGATAGTAACGGGCTGACGAAGTAGCGTGCTTCAGTTTCCCAGGCGCGGCGGCGCATCGATGGAGTTACTCCACAATCGCCAGCACATCGCCCGCGTTCACCGTCGCACCTTCACGGACTAGAATTTTCTCGATCGTTCCCCGCTTTGGCGACTTGATCTCGTTCTGCATCTTCATCGCCTCAACCACCGCCACGCCAGCGCCCGGTTCTACCTCGTCTCCTTCGCGAACCAGCAGGCGCACGACCTTGCCGGGCATCGGAGCGGTGATCTTCTTGGGCCCTTGATCATCCCCGGCGCGCGCGCGGCCCCGCAAAGAGCGGGGATCGCGGACCTCAGCGGCGAAGCCCGTGCTCCCCACCCACAAACGCCATTCGTTCGCCACCCGCTCCGACTTAACCTCGTACGCCATGTTTCCGATGCGCAGCGAGACTACATCGGGGCGAGCGAGAACGGCATCAACCTCCAAGTCGCGGCCATCGAGGCGGCAGGACCAGCGTCCGTCGGCGCGATTGAGGTCAAGCCTGTAATTCTTGCCGTCGATGGTTACGTCGTAGAGCATGAGGAAAAACCAGTCTCCAGTTGCCAGTTGCTCGAATCACAGGCCATCGGAACGCAGAGCTTCGCGGCGACCGGTGCTCTTCCAGTTGGAAGCAGCCCGGTCAGCGGCGCGACCAGAACCGCTGCCAGCCGCCGCGCCGGTGCTTTCCCCGGGTGTCATCGAGCCGAGCACGGCAAACATGCCGGCAGCAATGGCCGCTACTTCCGCTGCCCTGGAATCGACTCGCTTGTCCTCCGGCCGTTTCAAGATGCGGTCGAGGAATCCGGTATCGAGCTGGGCGGCGCGAAACTCCGCATCGCGCAAGATGCGGCGAAACAACGAAAGGTTCGTCTTGATGCCGCCCACGAAATATTCATCGAGGGCGCGCGTCAGCCGAGCGATCGCCTGCTCGCGGTCCGTGCCGTAGCCGATCAATTTGGCCAGCAGTGGATCGTAGTCCAGGGGTACGTTCCAGCCCTCATACATGCCACTGTCGCGGCGGATGCCCGGGCCCGAAGGCTCCAGCAAGAGAGTGATCTTGCCCGGACTGGGGAAGTAATTGTTGTCGGGATCCTCCGCATAAATGCGGCACTCGATCGCGTGTCCGCGGATGCGCACGTCGTCTTGCGTGAAGGGAAGCTTCTCCCCCGCTGCGATGCGAATCTGCAAGTGGACCAGGTCAAGGCCGGTGATCAGTTCGGTCACGGGATGCTCCACCTGCAAACGCGTGTTCATTTCGAGGAAATAGAAATTCTTCTCTTGATCGACCAGGAACTCGACCGTGCCGGCGTTGGTGTAGNNACCTTTTGATGGCGGCGCTGCAGTGAGCATTCCCGTTCGCCGAGGTAGACGGTGTTGCCGTGCTCGTCGGCGAGCACCTGCATCTCGATGTGCCGCGGATTGACGATGGCCTTCTCGATGTAAACTTCGCTGTCTCCGAAAGAGCGTTCCGCCTCGCTGCGGGCTGCCTCCAGAGAAGATTTGAGTTGGCCGGGAGCTTCGACCAGCCTCATGCCTTTGCCACCACCACCGGCGGCGGCTTTCAACATCACCGGATAACCAATTCTGGCGGCCACTTGCCCGGCTTGCTCGGGAGACTCGACGCCGCGCGAGGTGCCGGGCACGAAGGGAACGCCGGCTTTCTCCACGGCCTGGCGGGCGCGTGTCTTCGATCCCATGGCCTCCATGGCGGCGGCGGTTGGGCCGATGAACTTCACTCCCGCATCGGCACAGGCCTGCGCGAACTTCGGGTTCTCGGAGAGGAATCCGTAACCGGGATGAATGGCGTCGGCGCCGGAGTGCTCGGCCACATCGAGAATCTTACGAACGTTGAGATAGGATTCGGAGGCCGCGGCGGCGCCAATGGGATAGGCTTCCTCGGCTTTGCGCACGTGAAGCGCGGCACGGTCCACGTCAGAGTAAAGCACAACCGCGGCAATCCCCATCTCGTGGCAGGCGCGCAGCACACGCACCGCGATCTCGCCTCGGTTGGCTATGAGAATTTTCTTGAACATCTTTTGCGTCGGCGAACCCAAGATTCTACAGGAGATTTCGCGGTCGCGGGCTATTGCGTGCCGCTTGGCGGTGGCGTTTTGAGTGCCGGCGGTCTCCGTTCCCCTGGGCGTCAGCCCGAGCGTAGCCGTTTTTCAGGCGGAGCGAAGGCTCTTTGAGGTCCCGGAATGCACTCGGGATGGCGCCGACAGAGAGTGCAGTGGTCGGAGTCCAAACTGCGAGGCCACAACATCCTCCAGGGTCCCGCCAGCTTCACTCGGGCGGAACGCGGGAAAAACTCACCGCAAACGGAGCGGTCGTCTCGCGGGCTGATTTCGTCCAGCGGGCGCGGCGGGTAAAGCGGTAGCGGAGCAGAGTCCAAATTGCCAGCCAGCCATCCGAACGGCGAATCTTTTTGCCTTCGCCTGGCGAGCGCGGCGCGTAGGAGATAGGAACTTCCCCGATCTTCTCGCCCATGCGGCACAGCTTGGCGGTTACTTCGGGACAGAACTCGAAGCGCTGGCATTCCAAATCAATTTGTGCGAGCAGCGATCGCCGGAAGACTTTGTAACAGGTGGCTTCGTCGTGGATGCCCGCGCCGTAGAGCAGATTGGTGAGACGGGTCAGAAACTTTGCCCCCAGGAAAAACCGGAGTCCGCGCTCGGGGCGGTCTGGGCGTACGCCATAGACTACGTTCGCCTCGCGCTGTTCCAGTGGCCGCAGCAGCGCAGGATAATCCTGCGGGTCGTATTCGAGGTCGGAATCTTGAATCAGGACATATTCTCCGCGGGCGTATGGGAGCGCCGTGCGGATGGC
>PMHI01000164.1 GCA_003156615.1 Acidobacteriaceae bacterium
ATGTTCGCGGGGAGCAGGGTCGGGCAGAGTTAGTAGGCGAAGGCGCAGCGTTTCCTTCCTGCGCTCTGCCGTCTGCGCCACAGTCCATACATCCGATTCTCGAGATATTACCCGTGCAGATGGTAACCCTGGCTCTGGCTGCGCAGGTGGGACGTGAACCAGGCCGTTTCGAACTGGCCTCGAAAGTGACCACCAAGGAATAGCTGATGACATCACCTTCTACCCCAAGAAACCGATACATGGTGGCCATCGTCTTCCTGACGTTTTTTGTCATGTCATTGCTTACTAATATTCTCGGCCCCATCGTGCCCGACATCATCAACAGCTTCAGCGTAAGCCTGGCTGCCGCCGCTTTCTTGCCATTCTCTTTCTTTATTGCTTATGGAGTGATNNCGGCGGGTTTTCTGGTGGAGCGCTTTGGCGAAAAACCGGTGATGATCGCCGCGTTCCTGGTGGGTACCGCAGGATCGCTGAGCTTTGCGTTGCACCCGAGCTACCGGGTGGCTGTGTTCTCGCTATTCGTGATGGGATCGGGAATGGCTACGCTGCAGACCGCAATCAACCCGCTGTTGCGGGTTTCCGGGGGCGAAGAGCATTTTGCTTTTAATTCTGCATTCGCACAGCTCGTATTCGGCAGCGCTTCTTTCCTGAGTCCATTCATGTATTCGTATTTGGTCCTGAACCTAGGCAATGAGCATGCCGGCAGAAATTGGCTGCTCGAGGTCCTGGCCAGGCTCACCCCTCCGGCACTGCCTTGGGCCTCGATGTACTGGATCTTTGCTGTGTTTACCTTGGCTATGGTTGCGGTCCTTCTCTTCAGCCGCTTTCCTCGCGTGGAGCTTACCTCCGACGAGCGGGCCGGCTCCCTCGAAATGTATGGCAGCCTCTTTCGCAAGCCGATGGTCTGGGCTTTCTTCCTTTGTGTCTTTGCCTACGTGGGCTCGGAGCAGGGGACAGCCGACTGGATCTCAAAATTCCTTTCCCAATACCACGGCTACGACCCGCACACCATCGGTGCCACTGCAGTCTCTTGGTTCTGGGGTCTCCTCACGGCGGGCTGTTTTATCGGCATGTTGCTGCTGAAGGTTTTCGACAGCCGCTACGTCCTGATCGGCACTGGCATTGGAGCACTGTTGTGTTTGACCGCCGCCCTGTTCGGCCCGGCAAGAGTTTCAGTCATCGCTTTTCCCGGGATTGGTCTTTTCGCATCTGTGATGTGGCCCATCCTGGTATCGCTCGCACTCAATTCCGTTTCTGAGCACCACGGTTCATTCGCCGGGATTTTGAGCACTGGAATCATGGGCGGGGCCGTGGTGCCTGTCATCATTGGGCGAATCGGCGATCACTTCGGCCTGCGGGCGGGAGTTGCATTCCTCTATATCACATTTGCCTGCGTTCTGAGTGCCGGTTTCTGGGCCAAGCCGCTCATTACAAACGAGACCCTCAGTCTAAGGAAAGCCGAAGTTCAGGCCGGCTAAGGGCTTTTGCAGAGGAGAGTTCATGAGCGTATTACACCGCACTTTCTGGGTTGCACTCTTGGTTCTGATGGTCATTGGCTGCGCAATCGGGCAGGCGAAGACGGAAACCGGCCAAACCACCCCGATTCCATATCTGAAGTTGACCGAACCCCGGCAGGTTATGTCCGAGGTCCAACCCTGGGAGGGTGATCAGTATCCCCATACGCTGAGCGCTCTCGAACTGAAACGGGACGGATTCCGCTACTGGGCCTGGTACGGGTTGAATGAAGGAAGAGGAATTGGCCTTGCCCGAAGCAATGATCTGGTGATCTGGACCAAATATGAAAAGAATCCTTTGTGGACAAACGCCCGCTGGCCTTCCGTTCTCGCCAATGCGGACCCGAAGCACAAAGACACGCTCTATTTCGCCATCACTCGAGAATATGACACGCCAAGCAGCCACATTGTTTTGGCTTCATCGCAAGATGGCATCCACCTAAAGGAAGAAAAAGTGCTGGTGCAGGGTGTTCCCAACCAGCGTAACCAAAATCCAAATCTTTTCCGCGATCCGCTCTCACGGCGTTTCTATCTGACGTTCTATCGCGGTAACGACCAGGACCACTTCGAGATAATCAGCAAAAGTGCCGCCACCATCCAAGACCTCGATAAAGCCCCAGAGAAGACCCTTATGACGAGCACGGACACGGTTGCCGCTCCAACCTTGCTGTACGTGAAGGGCGCTCGCAATGTTCAAGGGAAGAAAACGGGGATTTACTACTTGGCAACCGAAGTTTATCCGCACCGCTACACTGCCGATCCCGAGGGCGAGTGGCAGGTCAAAGTATTCGCCAGTGACTCACCAAACGGCGACTTTCAGCCCGTGTTGGGCAATCCAGTGATGCGCGGGCAGCGCGCGTGCCTGTTTCAACACATATTCAACGGCAGATTTTATGGATACGACTGCCATCTGGAGGCGCCCGACAAATGGGTGCTTGAGGAAGTGGAGGCCGCGTTGCCCTAAAAGCGANNATCTGGAGGCACCCGACAAATGGGGGCTCGAGGAGGTGGAGGCCGCCTTGCCGTAAGAGCGATTCGTACTTCCAGGGGAGGAAAGGAGACAGATCATGAGAAACAACGTACTCAGGTCCGGTTGGTCTTGCTCAATGCTGGTTGCAGTGATTCTTTTCTTAGTAGGCACGATCGCGGCACAAGTCGGGAATACCGGCACTGTGCTTGGGACCGTGACCGACCCTTCCGGGGCCGTCGTACCTGGTGTCTCGGTTATGCTCCGCAACACTGAGAATAATCTGACCAACGAAATAGTGACGGATCAGTCAGGTGAGTTCCGCTTCCTGACCGTGCCTGCCGGACGGTATGAACTGACGGCCGAGAAGCAGGGCTTCACGAAGGTGCTGCACTCGGTTTTCGCTGTGCATGCCGCCGAACCGGCTCGCGTGGATGTAGTGCTCAAAGTTGGCGCCGCATCGGAGCAGGTCACAATCACCGGGGCACCCCCAGTGGTGAACACTGTTACTGCCAACGAGGGAAATACGATCACCGGAGAACAGGTGAATTCGTTGCCCCTCACGAACCGGGTCTTTACGCAACTGATGTCGTTGGAACCCGGGGTCTCCATGCCAGTTGTCGTCGACCCCGGATTCGGGTCGAATTCGTCCGTCAATTTTTCCGTGAATGGAGTTCGAGACGACGAAAACAACCTGTTGATTGACGGCGTGCGTAACGTAGACACTTTTGGGGGCAATGCCTTTGTTACGCCGAACCTGTTCGCGGTTTCCGAAGTCCGTATTGATAATAGCGACTACACGGCCACTGCCGGGCGCTCGGCGGGCGCCCAGGTCAATCTTGTTACCCGTTCCGGCACCAACAAATTCCACGGCGACGCCTTTGAGTTCTTTCGCAACAACATATTCAATGCCGAGAATTATTTCTCCACCATCTCCCCGGAGGACCGCCACAACGATTTCGGTTACGACGTAGGCGGCCCTATCAAGAAAGACCGCATCTTCTTCTTCTGGTCCCAGGAGTGGCGGCGAATCGTAGTGAATTCCGGGCCA
>PMHI01000779.1 GCA_003156615.1 Acidobacteriaceae bacterium
GTGCCTGCTCCGAAAGCGAGCGCGATCATCGCGCGCCAATTAAATCCGCTGGAATACTCGTAGATTCCGCCGCGAAGATAAAGATCGTCGACTTCGAGAACACATCGCCGCACAACGAAATAATCACAGATCATGATGCCGGCGACTGGCCCGAGAAATGCCGCGTAGCCACCCAGCCAGCCGAGGATGAATGTCTTGTAATCGGCGAGCAGCTTCCACGGCATCAGTGCGATGCCCATGAAGCAGGTGATCACGCCGCCGGTCCGGAAGCTGATTCCCCGAGGCCACAGATTGGAGAAGTCGTTGGCCGGCGACACGACGTTGGCTCCTAGGTTCACATTCAGCGTAGCCAGCAGAATCGCGATCAGCGAGATGACCACAGCCACGGGAGAGTGGAAGCGGCTGAGCAGTTGCACGGGATCGGAAATTGCCGTCCCGTAAATCACGACTGTGGCCGAGGTTACTGCGATGCCAATGAAAGCGTAGAGAGTCATGGTCGTCGGCAGGGCGAGGGCTTGGCCGATCATCTGTTCTCGCTGGTTGCGTGCGAACCGCGTAAAGTCGGGGATATTCAGCGAAATGGTCGCCCAGAACCCAACGGTGCCGTTCAGCGCCGGAATGAGAAACTTCAGGAAGTCGGCAAAGTTGCTGAATCGCGAGGGCGCGGCCAGCATGGGACCGAAGCCGCCCGCGCTGTGATAGGCCCAGCCCAAAAGCAGCAGGCCGACACCAAGCAACACCGGTGCACTGATCCCCTGCAGAATGCGGATGGATTCAATCCCCATGAGAATCACGGCGATGTTGATCAGCCAAAACAGAAGAAAGCAAATGGCTGTAGCGTAGGGAAAGCTCTTCCATCCTGGCGCGAGCGTGGCCAGCAGGGTGCTGATCGCTTCACCACCGATCCAGGTCTGAATACCAAACCATCCGCACGCCACGAGCGCCCGAAGCACCGCGGCAATGTTGGCGCCCAGCACTCCAAACGATGCACGCGCNNCCGCCCTGGATCAAACTCGCCGCCAGCATGTAGGTGAGAATGTTGACGGACATCGAAATCCACAGCGCCGCGAAGTTGTACGTCCCCCAATGCCGCCGGTCGGCTTGGGCGGGCGCGAGATCAGGGTTGTAGAGAGAACTGGATTCGATTCGAGAAGTGTGGGTTGTCATTTGGTTTGGGCGTGGTGCAGCGTAGCATCAGCATGGAACGGCGGCCAGCGTCTTGCCGCCGGACACGGCCGGGACGCGGCGCTACTCGATCAGTCTGCGGCTGCCGACTCACCAGTTTGCGATGTGATCGGTCCGTAGCTGTCCGGCCGGCGGTCGCGGAAGAACTGCCACACTTTGCGGACTTCGGCGATCATGTCGAGATCGAGATCGGCGATCACCACTTCGTCTTTGTCGCGGCTGGCCTGAGCGATAATCTTGCCGCGCGGATCACAGAAGTAGCTCTTGCCATAGAACTCCCCGATGCTCCATGGCTTCTCGACCCCGACCCGGTTGATGGCGCCGACAAAGTAACCATTGGCTACGGCATGCGCGGGCTGCTCGAGTTCCCACAGATATTCCGAAAGGCCGGACACCGTCGCCGAAGGATTGAACACGATTTCTGCGCCGTTCAGCCCCAGAATGCGCGCGCCCTCTGGGAAATGGCGGTCGTAGCAAATGTAGACGCCGACTCGCGCGTATTTTGTCTGGAACACTGGATAGCCGCCGTCGCCGGGCGTGAAGTAAAACTTCTCCCAGAACCCGGGATGGCAGTGCGGAATGTGGTGCTTGCGATACTTCCCCAAATAGCGGCCGTCAGCATCGATCACCGCAGCGGTATTGAAATAAACCCCAGGCATTTGTTCTTCGTAAACCGGAACTACGATCACCATGCGATGTTTCGTCGCGAGCTTTTGCATCAGGCGCACCGTCGGACCATCCGGCACCCGTTCTGTTAGTTCATACCAGCGCGCATTCTGCTCCGCACAAAAGTAAGGACCGTAGAAAAGCTCTTGCAGGCACAGGACCTGAGTTTTTTTTCGCGCCGCCTGCTCGATCAACTTCAGGTGCTTGTCGATCATTGCCTTTCTGATCTGGGCAAGAGGGTGCTCGGTGCTGAGCGCATTGCTGGCTTGAATCAAGGCACAACGCACATTTCGGGGCATGGGGGTGCAACCTCCGAGGAACGCAACTATAGCAGAAGTTCGACCCGGGAATCGCCCGACGATGGGGCTCAGATACGGTTGCCCGCAAGTTTTTCGGGAGCGGCGGGCACGCGGACAGCAGTGTCCGTGCCACGCGGTCTGCGTTGACACAATCGCGGAGGGCAAATAGACTCAGCGTTCTCAGGCGGTCGCTGAAAGAAAACCATGCCTAGGCGCCCTCGCATTGCAGTGGTTGGAAGTGCCAACATCGATCTGACAACGTTCACCGATCAGTTTCCGAAGCCCGGGGAAACGATCTTCGGACAGAAATTCAATCTCGGATTCGGAGGTAAGGGCGCAAATCAAGCGGCCGCTGCCCGGCTCTGTGGCGCGGACGTGTTTATGGTGGCGCGAGTCGGAAGCGACCTCTTCGGTCCAGCGACAATCGAGAACTTTAAGAAACTTGGTATCGACACAACCCACGTAAAGCAGGTTGAGGGATTATCGAGCGGTGTCGCGCCGATTTTCGTAGAGCCCAACGGCCAAAACCGCATTCTGGTGGTGAAGGGCGCCAACGACGCCCTGGACCCTGCGGGTGTCGACGCCGCGGCCGAAACCTTGAAATCCACCGATTGTATCGTCCTACAGTTTGAGATCCCCCTGGAAACCGTCTACTACACGTTCGCCTTTGCCCGAAAGCATGGGATCCGGTGCATCCTGAATCCGGCGCCCGGCCAGCCCGTCAACATGAGCGCTCTGGCTGACCTGGATTACTTCGTTCCGAACGAGAGTGAGGCTGAAACCATCACGGGCATCGCGGTCCGGAGCGTCGAAGATGCGAAGAAATGCGCGGAGAAACTGGCAGGGGAAGGCATTCGCCGCGTTATCATCACTTTGGGAGCCAACGGAAGTTTCCTCGCGGGCCCGGGTGTAAGCGAACACCTGCCTCCGTTTGCAGTAAAAAGTATTGACAGCAGCGGTGCGGGGGACGCATTTATCGGGAGTTTCGCTGTATTCCTGGCAGAAGGAGTACCGGAACGAGAGGCCGTGCGTCGTGCCAATCTATATGCTGGACTTTCGACGACCGGCATTGGAACGCAGAAATCTTTCTATGATCGCGCGCGCTTTGATGCCGAGTGGGCGGTTCAGGGCGGAGACTAACTCAGTTCCTGGTGTGTCGTCTTTAAAGACAAAATCAATCCTCAGGGAACCGCTCGAGTCTTCCTATGGCCTGTGCAAAGAGGACACAAGCCGGCAGCCAATATTTCCATGCTGCCGAAAAGTCTTGACTTCGGACGGAGCGGGGATTTATAAGGCCCTCCTACAGTACAAAGCCTCCCAGATCCATGCCTAGGGGAGAGTGCGTGCTTCATGAGGTGCGGGGCCGCCGAAAGGTTCGCGATGNNGGCACGGTCTCGGACAAAGCGGGCGCTGTGGTCGCGGGAGCAACGGTAAAGGCCTTATCGCAGGGCACCGGCTTGTCCCGCGAAGCGAAGACCGACGATTCAGGCCATTACTTGATCCCTCTTCTGCCCGTGGCGGACTTCACGATTCGAGTCGAGTCTCAGGGTTTCCAGCCCACCGAACAGAAGGACATTCGCCTGCAGGTCGATGAGCATCGTGAAGTGAATTTCACCCTCGTGCCCGCGTCTGTATCCGCGACGGTTGAAGTCAGTGCCACCGAAGTGGCTGTGGAGACTGCGAATCCCACCCTCGGCCAGGTGATCACATCCGAGCAGGTCGCCGACCTTCCGCTCAACGGACGTAATTTCACACAACTAGCGACGCTGACGCCGGGCACGACCTCATCGACCAGTCCGGTCAGCTTCTTCACCAGCGCGGCCAGCAGCGAGGCGGCCACGCGGGGATCGTTCTCGCTTTCCTCGGGCGGCTCGCGCGAACAGGAAACCGACTGGCTGCTCGACGGCAACGATAACAACCAACTGGATGAAGGCGGGATTGCGATTTTCTCCTCGATTGACGACATCCAGGAGTTTAAGGTCCTGACCTATAACTACTCGGCAGAGTATGGAGAACGCGCCGGTCCCACAGTGCTGGTAACTACGAAATCGGGATCGAATCAGTTTCACGGCTCGTTGTTCGAGTTCTTCCGCAATACTGACCTTGATGCCACGCGCTATTTCTTCACGTCTAAGCAGAAATTCAATCTGAATCAGTTTGGATTTTCGCTGGGTGGCCCGATTCGAAAGGACAAGACTTTCTTCTTCCTTGACTATCAGGCCAAAATGCAGCGCGAGGGCGTGCCCTTCACCGGTTTCGTTCCGACGACTGGCATGACGACGCCCTTCGACGCTGCCGGGGACTACGATTTCAGCGGCGATCCACTCGGCATCACGCCCACAAACCCTTTCGCGAGCGGAGCGCCGTTTCAGTGTGTAGCCGGCACTAAAACACCTGAGCCAGTAAATCCAGCCAACGGAAGTCAGGCCCCGGGCGTGCCCTGCGCCACCATTCCTGCGGCACTGGTGAATCCAATCGGCGCAGCCGTTGCCCAGCTTTATCCTGCGCCGAACGCGAACCCGGCAGGTGGCTTCAACTACGAAAATCAGCCGGTGAGGAAGCTCAATGAGGGGACTTGGGATGTTCGCCTCGATCACAATTTTTCCAGCAAGGATTCTGCGTTCGTGCGCTTCAGTTACGACCAGGCGACGAACTTTGTCCCCGGCGGCTCCCCCACCTGGTCGGAAGCCAACTCTTTTGGCAGCAACCAACACATTGAAAACCATGGGCGTAATGTAGTGGTGACTGAAACCCATGTCTTTTCTCCGAATTTGATCAATCAGGCCACCGCTGGCTACAGCCGGATTTTCAACCACATCCTCTCGTACGGCACCGGCAGCTGCGAGGCCGCGCTTCTTGGCATTCTTGGCGCGGACCTGGCGAGCCAGTGCGATCCCATTACCAGCTACCCCGCTAGCCTGAATCAGGCGCCCCAGGAATGCGAAAGCTGCGGTATGACCTCGTTCGACATGTCCGCATACTTTTCTGTAGGGGATCGCGGATATGCGCCCTACCAGGGCGGGACCAACGTTTATTCGCTTTCCGATACGCTGGACTATATTCACGGCAAACACGAGATCCGGGCCGGACTGGTGTTTCGCGCCGAGGAAATGAATGTAAGGAATAACGCGTTCCAGGATGGGTTTGTCGTGGAGACCGGCGACGAAACTGGCGACGACATTGCCGACTTGCTTCTGGGTGGCATGGGCGTTTTTGCCGCACACGACCAAACATTCCTGGGGGCTACCACCGGCCGCCGCTGGAAACTGTTTCGTCCTTTCGTGCAGGACAATTGGCGGGTCACCCCCACTTTGACGTTGAACCTGGGATTTGCCTGGGCCTTGGCGACGCCCGAAACCGAGGAGGCCAATCGGCAGGCAAACTTTGATGTTCAGAATCTCATGTGGTATGTCCCGAGAGGTAGCCCGGGGATAAGCGGCTGCACAGTTTGCGTCCCTACCGATGGGCGGGTCGGCATCCAATTTGACAAAACGGCTCTCGAACCGCGAATCGGATTCGCGTGGAAGCCCATGGGGAGTGACAAGACTGCTGTTCGCGGAGGCTATGGTATCATCCACGATTCCGCGTGGAATCAGGGTGGACAGGGATTGTGGCAGAACCCGCCGTATTATGCGGAAGTAGATCCCTGTACCTTTTGCTTCGGTTACGGCAGCGCCGTCGGTTCCCTGACGGATGGTTTCCTGCTGCCGGTTGGCACCGGCTCCAGCACTACTGTCGACGGCGGCGCCGGAGCAGTTTATAACTCACCTGTAAACCCCCAGGTCTATACCGGCACAATTCAATCCGAGAACCGCAACTTCAAGCAGGGGATCATTCAGCAATTCAACCTGAACGTTGAGCGTCAGCTTCCGGGGAATGTGGTGCTGACGGTCGGCTATGGCGGCTCCCGCAGCGCGCACATTCTGGTTAGCCAGGACAACGAAAACCTTTCGTCTCCCAGTGCATGTGGAGTGGTTCTCGGATACAACGTGGGCTGCGGCTTTTCCACATTTCCTTACGCGGCGGCTTTTCAGGCGGTCGACACCAACAACAGCGTCGGCCAAGCCCGCTACGATTCTCTCCAAGTCAAAGCTGAAACCAAGAGCGCGCGGCACGGCCTCTACGCTCTAATCGGCTACACCTATTCCCGCAATTTCGATAGCGGTCTGACCGATGGCTTGGGCACTAATCCCGGTGCGCTGTACTACCCGCTCCCCGGGTTCAACAAACTGGATTGGGGCTTGTCTCAGTTGAACCTCAATGACAGTTTCACTGCCAGTGTCATCTACGATTTGCCATTTGGCAAGGGCAGGAAGTACGGCAGCAACTGGAGCGGAGCCGCCAACGCCATCCTCGGGCATTGGCAACTGAATTTGATTGAAAGAGCGACGTCTGGTTTCCCGCTGTTTGTGGTGGATAGCGCCGATGAGTCGGGCGTCTACTTCTCTTATAACGGAAACACCTTGCAGCGTCCGAATGAAGTAGGCGATCCTAACAGAGCCGGTACGGTCGCAGCCAATCCGACCTGCGTCGCGCCATCGGCTATCCACACGCTGCAAAACTGGTTTAATCCCTGCGCTTTCGAGCAGGCCCCAGCCGGCGAACTCGGCACAGCCCCGCGCGCCCCAGTTTACGGCCCGCGTTTTGTCAACACGGACTTCTCGGTGTTTAAGGACTTTCCATTGTCGTTCCGCGAGGCCATGGTTCTTCAATTCCGGGCTGAATTCTTTAACCTCTTCAACCATGCCCAGTTCTACTTGAACGGTTACGCCGACACTGGAATGCAGGACATAAATACTCCCTCCACTTTCGGAGTGGTCAATAACACGGTAAATAACCCGCGTCTGATTCAGTTTGCTCTCAGGCTTAATTTCTAGGCGGGGCTGAGCGGCGTAGTCGGCGGCTATCGAGGATTGCGTTTTTATTTCGGCGGGGCTGACGGGTTCCGCAACTCGTACACAAACTGCTGGACTTCATGCCGCTGGTGCTCGGTTTCCTCTGCTTTTTCCTTTGATATTTGTGCGTACACTTGCAACTCGGCTTGCGCGTTCGCAGTCTCTCCGTTTTGTCGGTAGGCCTGAGCCAGCCNNGAATAGAGAACTCCGAGTTGCAGATAGGCGGGGCCGAGCTTCGGGTCAAGATGGACAGCGTTTTCCAATAGAGACTTGACCTGCGCCAAATCTGCCACGTCCTCGGGAGACTTCCGCCGCTTCCAAAGACTGACCGCGTAATAGTAGTTGGCTAGGGCATTCTGAGGTTGAAGCCTGACAAATCGCCCGAGTTTTTCGACAATCGCTTCGGATTGAGTGGGCTCGACGGCCTGCATTTTTCCCATCAAGAAGTAAGGGCTCGGATCGTT
>PMHI01000295.1 GCA_003156615.1 Acidobacteriaceae bacterium
AAAGGAATCGTGCACCGGGATCTGAAACCGGAGAACGTGTTTGTCACTCGTGACGGACGGATTAAAGTGCTGGATTTCGGGCTCGCGAAGCTGGTTAGGCCGGAGGAAAACCACGAAACCGCAGTGACGCTGACGATTCCGGCGACTTTGCCGGGTCTGGTGATGGGCACCGTAGGCTATATGTCGCCGGAGCAGGTACGGGGCGAACCGTGCGACCCACGATCGGACACTTTCAGTTTCGGTGCAGTGTTGTACGAGATGCTCACCGGCAAACGCGCCTTCAAACGCGAGACGTCCGCGGAAACGATGACCGCAATTTTGCGCGAAGAGCCACAGGCGCTGAACGACGCCGGCTGGCAAGGTCCGCTGGAACTGCAACGGATTCTTGCGCGATGCTTGGAAAAGAATGTCGCGCGTCGATTCCAGTCGGCCAGTGATCTGGCGTTTGCCATTGAATCGCTGAGCGGAACGTCGACCGCGAAGAGAGTGTTGGAGCCAAAGTCAAGGCGAGCATGGCTCCCGTGGGTCATAGCCGCTGCATTGCTGATGGGAACTGCGGTCTGGGAAATGGTTCGGCCGCCGGCTGCACCGGCCAACCCGCTCGAAAAAGCGCATTTCACGCGCGTGACCGACTTCGAAAGCGTNNTTTTCGGGCGACGGCTCGGAGATTTGGATCGGCGGTGGTGATGTCGGGCTGCGGCTGCGGCTGATGCCCCTGACGGGAGGTACGCCGCGTAATTTCCTCGGCGAGCAGGCCGCCAACCTGGCTTGGTCACCGGACGGCGAGCGGATTGTCTATCATACCTTCAGTAAAGGCGACCCCATGTTCGTGGCGGACCGCAGTGGAGCCAATGCGCAGCGGATATTCGGGGACCGGCCGGGAATTCACAACCATTTTCCAACTTGGTCGCCTGACGGCCGTTGGATCTATTTCGCGCATGGGACACCGGCGACGAGGGAGATGGATTTATGGCGCATCGACCCGGCCGGCCGGAACCCAGAGCGCCTCACGCAAAGTAATACAGACGTCGCTTACCCCACTCCTGTCGGCAACCGCACAGTGTTCTACGTGGCGCGCGACGGGGACGGTTCAGGGCCTTGGCTGTGGGCGTTTGATCTGAAACGGAAGGAATCGCGGCGCGCGAGCGTCGGGCTCGAGCAGTATACGTCCGTGCAGGCCAGCGCGGACGGCCGTAAGCTGGTGGCCACCATCAGCAATCCCGTCGCGGGACTTTGGACCGTTCCGATTCTCGATCGCGTCGCCGAAGAACACGACGTAAAACCGTTTACGGTGCCGACCGAGCGTGCGCTGGCGCCCCGTGTTGTTGGCTCGTCGCTGTTTTACTTGTCTTCCCTGGGGGCGGGCGACGGACTGTGGCGCCTTCGGGACGGACAGGCGACTGAAATCTGGAAGGGCGCCGATGGTGCGCTAATGGAAACACCCGCTGTTTCGCCAGATGGAGGTCGCGTGGCCATTGTGCTGCGGCGGAGCGGGAAACGCCAACTGCATGTCATATCTTCAGACGGCGCCGAACTCCAGCCGATCGCGGAGGGAATTGACGTCCAGGGTACGAGTTGCTGGTCGCCGGATGCAAGATGGATCGTCACTGGCGGCAGCGACACTACCGGCCCCGGACTCTTCAAGATCCCGTTAGACGCCGGATTGCCAGTTCGCTTGGTCGCCGGGCAGGCACTCAATCCAGTCTGGTCGCCGGATGGAAGCCTGATCGTATATGCGGGTACGAATGTGAGCACCTTCGCTCCGCTCCTTGCCGTACGTCCGGACGGAACCAGCGTCGAATTGCCCCATATCAGCTTGCGGCGCTTGGGCGAGCACGTGCGCTTCTCGCCTGATGGCAAGAGTCTGATCTACATGCAGGGACTGCTCGCATCACAGGACTTCTGGCTGCTCGATCTCGCCTCCATGAAGTCGCGCCCCCTCACCAGGCTGCAAAACCGTGCCGCCATGCGGACCTTCGACGTCACAACTGACGGGAAACAAATCGTCTTCGACCGCCTACGCGAAAACTCGCAGGTCGTCATGATCGATCTTCCCAAGGAATAGCACTTAGTTCAATAACGAGCAGTCCGCAGTTCCTGACCACTCGATTCGGAGTAATCAGCTCGTGGCGCCCCGAAAAGCGTGAGGTCTCTTGAAACGCCCGAACAATCCGGAAGTTCAACCACAAAAGCGACACGGTCAGAATTAGGCTACGGGGACTCGAGGCATTTATGAGATGGGTTTTAGTCACTCCTGTTGGTTGGTGAGCGTGCCAGCGAGGTGGTGGCATGCGCGATATAGTGACTCTGCAATTTGGTTTCGAATCAGTGAACGAACTGGATTGGGACTCGAGCCTTAGTTTCCCTTCGCGGCTCCGGGATTGGACGGGCACTGACAGGAGGAAGAAACAGATGAAATTGCGAGCTATGGCTTATGGGGCCAACCTAGGCAGTTCTCGGAAGAATCCTGGTGAGGGTTCATGACTATTCTGGAGTTTAGCTTCGTGGTCTGGGCCGGTTCACTCATCGCCGGTTTCTTGGGCGCGCTGACTGGGCTGGGCGGTGGCGTGGTGCTTGTCCCGATGCTCAGTTTGCTTCTTGGAGTGGACATCCGATACGCAATTGGGGCTTCGTTGGTGTCGGTGATTGCCACTTCCTCGGGAACGGCGGCAGCCTATGTGAAAGAAGGCTTTTCCAATATGAGGATCGCCATGTTTCTGGAGATCGCTACGACTTTGGGTGCGCTTTTCGGTGCAACCTTGGCCACGCGCGTCTCCAGCCGTGCGATCGCCGTTGTTTTTGGATTGGTGTTAATGGGCTCCGCGTTCCTGTCCCGGAAGCCCGGTTCGAAAAATGAACGCGAGTCTCCGCCCGACCCGCTTGCCACCAGACTGAGGTTGAATGGGAGATTTCCCGATGTCGATGGTATTCGAAACTACAACGTCCAGCGTGTGCCGCTGGGATGGACTTTGATGTTTGGCGCTGGAAGCTTGTCGGGGTTGCTCGGCATTGGTTCGGGAGCCATGAAGGTTCTCGCCATGGACCAGGCGATGAGGATACCCTTCAAAGTTTCGACCACGACCAGCAACTTCATGATTGGCGTCACGGCCGCTGCCAGCGCAGGGGTTTATCTGGCTCGCGGCTATATCGATCCCGGACTTTCCATGCCTGTGGTGCTGGGTGTTCTTGCCGGATCGTTGCTGGGCACACGGGTTCTCATTAAAGCGGATACCAAATGGTTGCGCCGGGTCTTCAGCATCGTGATCGTGTTTCTGGGAATTGAGATGCTCTACCAGGGACTTTCCGGGAGGATTTGATATGACCAGCGACCGAAGTTGGACCGATAAGCGGATGGAACTATTTATTGGAAACCTTCTCCGCACTGGTGTGCTGCTCTCCGCGCTCATTGTATTGTTCGGTGCCGCTTTCTATCTGGTGCGCCACGGCCACTCCCGGGCTGACTACCGGGTGTTCCGTGGCGAGCCCTCGGAGCTTCGCGGCGTCGGCGGCATCCTCCGTGATGCGGTCGCGCTGCGGAGCGGCGGCATCATCCAGCTAGGACTGCTGCTGCTCATCGCGACTCCGGTCGCGCGTGTCGCCTTCTCGATCTTCGGATTTGCACAGGAAAGAGACCGCCTGTATGTCGTCGTCGCGGCAACCGTGCTCTTAATTCTGGCGTACAGCCTTATCGGGTTTGCCTGGTCCGTGTAAACTTGCATTGACTTTACTGAAGCAACGCTTGCTCTTCTTATGAGCGCAGGAGCGTAACCTGCGACTTGAGGGGATCGGCTGCGGCTTGGCCCCTCATCTCAGAACGGAAAGCGTATCGATAGAATGGGAATCTGATGGGCGGGATGGAATAAAGTTGCGGCGATTTCGAATCCGCCGCCGGCAGAGAAAGCGAGACGCCGCCGCAGATTAAACCTGCCGAGCACCATGCCCGGTGTGAGATCTATCAGTGTTTGGCCGGGGTGGGCAGCCGGAACAATATTTTTGTTTCCGCCGCAATCGTGGTTTAAGTTGACTTCCATCTCCGGCTAAATGTTCTTGAGGGTGCGGTACTGGATGTGTTTGATATGAGAAATCGCTTATTCCTTTCTTCCCTGCTGTTCACCCTGATGCTGCAGTCGGCCCTGGTCCGCTCACAGCAGCTCATCATTCAAACCGATACTGGGAAGCAGACTCAGCTAACACGGGCAGAGGTTGAAGCCTTGCCGCGCATCAAGGTAACTAGCGGTAGCTCAGATCGGTCTCGAATATTTGAAGGCGTCTCGCTTAAGGCCGTGTTGGAAAGAGGGGGAGTTGAGTTTGGGGAGGCGCTAAAGGGAAAACGACTGGCCTCGTGCCTGTTGGTGGAGGCTGCAGATGGGTATCGCGTCGTGATTGCACTGCCTGAAATAGACACGGCCTTCACTGACAAGCAGACCGTGCTGGCGTTCTTGAAAGATGGGAAACCGCTTGATGATAAAGAGGGGCCGTACCGCATCGTTATACCCGATGAAAAAAGGATGGCGCGATGGGTGAGGCAGGTGACGGCGCTAAAGATTGTAAACGTGCAGTGAAGGGGCCATGCCTCAGCCGGAGCGTCCCATGCACCCTTCCATCAAACTGAAGATTCCCGTCCACGATCCCCGCATCTCGATGGTTCGGCGAAAGCCGGGTCGATTTTTTCTAGCTCAGCTATCGGGAAATTGTTCGAGTCTCGCATCAGCCCGTTTATGGACAGCTTCCGGGTTCGACCGGCTCGCGCCAGAAACGCGGTCGTTCATTGCTTGGTGACATCGATCATATTGTCATCGGCATTCCTGTCGATGAGCTTATTGTAGGGATCAATACCCGCCAGCGTGGGCGGTTGGTCGACGACGATCACGAAGGTTTTGTGTTCCTCGGTGAATTTTTCCTTTTTGAGATAGAGGGGCTTTTCTTCGTCTTTCTTGCCGCTGAACACGCCAATCTCGATGTAGTCGGCAAGCGGCACGGGAGTCTCCGCACCATTGCCGTCGGCCTGCACCTTGCGAGCCTGCACCTCCAAGGTGACTTTGTATTTTCCGTCTGGAGTCTTCTGTGAGGTTGCGGAGATCGCTTTGTTGTCGTAGAGAACGATGCGGTTGAAGCCGTCGTCGACCAGGTACAGGAGTTCGGGTGGGGTTTGGGCGCGGATGGCGTCAACCAGCATGCGAGTATCAGGATACGGAACGTCGATCGCAGCGGAGGCGCTGGTATNNGCGAGATTGAGTTTGTCTTCGCCGATGTAGTCGGCAAGGGTGTAAAGGATCTGGCCACCCTTCTGGTACCAGACGTAGGGTTCACGCTGGACGAGAGCGAGCGGCGGTTCGTGGCGGGTCTCGCCGGCACGTCCGCGGAGATACCCATCGAGTTCGTGGCGAAGGTAGCGATGCATCAGATCGCGGCCGTATTTGTGCGCCATGACCTGGAGCGCGGAGTACTCGGCCAGGCTTTCCGCCATCATGTTAGAACCTTCGACGTCGGCGCCAATGAGCTGGTGGGCCCACCATTGGTGGCCCAGTTCGTGGGCAGTGACGAAGTAGGTGAAGTCGATATCGGTCGGCTTCAGTACGCGGCCGATGAAGCCAATCGCTTCGGAGTACGGGATGGTGTTGGGGAAAGACTGGGCGAAGCTGCGGTAGCGGGGGAACTCGAGGACGCGGTACTGGGTGAACTGGTACGGACTGTAGACGGGCTGATAGTAGTCGAGCCCGGCGCGGGAACTGGCTAGCATGTCGTCGATGTCGTAGGTGTGGGCGGGGTCGTAGTAGACCTCGAGGGCAACGTCGCCGCTCGGCCCGCGGTAGGTCTCTTTGCGGACCTGGTAACGGGCGGAGATATAGGAGAAGAATTCGAGGATGTGAGTGGAACCCATGCTGTATTCGTAGAAGTGGCGGCCGTTGGCCTGCCATTCCCGCTGCAGGTATCCAGGAGCGATGGCAATCTGGTCCGATGAGGTGCTGACCACGGTGTGATAGGTGATCCAGTCGGCCTCGCGGGGAAAGATATTGTTCACGGAGTGAACGGGGTCGCCGCGGTGCGCCATCTCTTCGAGAGGCGGAAGATGCTCTTCGCGGCGGCGGCGGGGGTCGTCCAGCTCTTCGTCGACCCTGTAGCCGATATATGGGATGTAGTCGGAGTCGAAGAAGGTGCCGTTGTAGGCGAACTCGGGCAGTTCATTGCCGTCGCGGAAGCCGCGGGTCTCGTGGCCGACGTTGCACGTGAGCGTGATGGTTTCGCCGGGTGCTAAGGGCTGGTCGAGAGCATAGATGGAATAGACATTCCGAGGTGCAGAGCTGACGAGGTGGAACGGGCGATCGAATTTGATGTTGGTGATCGAGTACCTCTGGTCGGTGATATGGATCTGCGGAATCGGCTGGTTGGTCTTGTTCTCGAGACTCATGCGGACGCTGCCGTCGAAGGAACGGCGGTCAGGATAGATGTTGATCGTGGTGTCGACGGCCGTGACCTTGGGCTGGAGCAGGTTTTCGTATTGTTTGAACTTGCTTTCGTAGTCGGCCTGAATGTCGCGGCGCGCCTGGGAGTCTAAGTACTCGTTGAGCACGTGGGCGTTGTAGAAGTACCAGGAGCCAGCGCCAACGGCGACGATGGCGAACAGCAATGCGAGCGGAGCGAGCCGGGGAGCAAGGCGAAGGGCTTGGCGGGCGCGTATGCGCAGGGAGTCCTCAGCTCCGCGCCGCGCCATGGCGACGGAGATGACACCCAGGACGGCCATAATCGCGAGCCAGTAGGTGATTGACCAGAACAGGGCGGGGACGAAGTGGCCGTAACCGTTCATGTCAGAGTAAGTGTAGGCGGGGGTCTGGCCGATGAGGTAAAGCGTGTTCTCCCATCCGAAGCTGTAGAGGATGGGCATAAGAACGAAGAGGCCGATCACGACGGCGTGGCCCACAAACTTGTTCGAGACCACGGTCTGGACGAAGAGAGCGAGGAGGATGAAGCCGAGGACCTGCGGGAAGGCAACAAAGTAGAGTTCCTTGAAGTACTGGAGGAGTTCGTAATGGTAGTAACCGGCGATGGTCTGCATGACAATGCCGACGAGCATGGCGACGGCGAGAAGAATGAGCTCGACGATGACGATGGCGGTGAGACGGGAGAGCCAGTCGGTCGACTCGCGCATGGGCAGGGCATCATGGATACCGCTGAAGTTGGTGTCGCGCTCGCGCCAGAGGAGTTCTGCGGCATAGAGGGCTGCGACAATAAATAGGAAGAGGAGGGCACTGCCCTCGACGGCCTGGACCATGAGGTATGTAACTGGCCAGACATTCCGTTCGGCGAGGCGGCCAGCGAAGTGGCCGTTGTTGATGCCGAAGGCGACGAGCAGGGCGACGATGGCCCAGAATGGTATGTCGCGAAAAATATTGCGCAGCCGCAGGCGCGACAGAGAGAGGTATTGGGCAAAGGTGGTGCCGGAGTTAAAGGTCTGATGGACGAGCGGCAGTCGAGCGGCAACCAGAGATCGCACAGGCTGTGCCTCCGCAAGATCCTGCATCTTCGCCTTGGCCGCGCGGCGGCCTTGAGAGCGGGCGGTAAGGGCCTCAACCGACATCGGAAACAGCGCCCAGACCGTCCCCAAGGCTGAAAGTCCCACGGAGATCCAGAGCAGGCGGTTATAGAGGAATACGCCACGGGAAAGGGCGGGCGACCAGGTGAGGAACAGGGTGTTCTTTTCGATGACCGTCCAGTAGCGCGTGACGTCGTCGTACATGATCAGGCCGACGGGATCGAGAATGCCGGACCAGAAGCGCTCGAGCGAACGGGTGGCGGAGAACACGGTGACGCCAATGACGTAGAACATGAACAGGGCGACACCCTGGAGATACACGATGAAGATCTTGCGGGAGAGGGCGGCGACGGCGAAGAAGACAGAACCGACGAAGAAGATCTGGACAACCAGGATGGAGAAGAAGGGCTGGAGGTAGGTCCAGAGGTGATTTGGGCCGATGCGGGTGTGGTCTGCCCAAGGCGCGAAAGTTCCGAGGAAGGTGCCAAGCAACATGCCGGAGAAGGCGAAAACGGTGGCGACGAAGGAGCCAGCCCAGCGCCCGCCGAGATAGGCGAACTTGGAGATGGGCTGGGTAAAAAGGATCTGGTAGGTGTCGCGTTGAAAGTCCCGAAGGATCGAGGTGCCAAAGATGGCGGCAATGACGATGATACCGAACAGCGAGACCAGGATGTCGTTGAGCGAGTTGGCGTAGGGTCCATTGAGGAGGATCTTGCCATTGCCGTTGCCGATGGGACCGAAGCTTTCGGACGCAACACAGAGGAAGGAAAACGTGAGCCAGAGGATAAAGTAGACGTAGGTCGAGAGGCTCTTGAAGCGGTATTTGATCTCGAAGGTGAAGAACTCCCAAAACAGTGCCATGTCAGATCCTCCTCCCAGGGTGCTGAACAAAATAGTTACCAGGCGTTAGTTCGGGCGCTGTCCCTTGGCCTGCTGCGAGAGGTTGAGAAAATAGACGTCCTCAAGGTCGGAATCGACCGGGTTGAACCCGTTGCCCGGAGAGGAGTCCGCGTACACGCGAATCTCGTGTTGTCCACCGACGAGGTGAGTGGAGATGACGTGAAGCTGAGTTTCCAAAGCGCGTAGCTCATCGTCGGTGGTGACCAGCTTCGACCAGATCCGGCCCTTGAGTGCCGCGAGGGTATCGCCTGGAGCGCCCTCCAAGAGCAGTTCGCCCTGGGCAATGATTGCCATGCGGGGGCAAAGCTGGCGCACGTCATCGACGATGTGAGTCGAGAGGATGACGGTACGGTCCCTGCCCAGCGAAGACAAAAGGTTCAGGAAGCGATTGCGCTCCGCAGGATCCAGACCGGCCGTGGGTTCATCGACAATAATGAGGCGGGGATTGCCGAGCAAAGCCTGCGCAATACCGAAGCGCTGCTTCATGCCCCCGGAAAAAGTGGAGAGCGCTTTCTTGCGCACGTCCCAGAGGTTGGTCTGCTCGAGTAGCGCGTCGACGGTCTGCCTGCGCTCTCCCGAGGAGGTCATGCCCTTCATGACGGCGAGGTGGTGAAGCATGTCCAGCGCGGATATCTTAGGGTAAACACCGAACTCCTGCGGCAAGTAACCGAGGATGCGGCGGACCTGGTCTTTCTGACGCAGGACGTCGATGCCGTCGAGCGTGATGGAGCCGGAGTCGGGATCCTGCAGCGTGGCGACGGTGCGCATGAGGGAACTTTTGCCGGCGCCGTTTGGGCCCACCAGGCCGAACATGCTGTTTCCGATGGAGAGCGTCAGGTTCTTGAGCGCCTTTACACCATTCGGGTAAGTCTTCGAAAGACCCGTGATCGTGAGTGCCACTTCTGCCTCCACGTTTCGAGAATGCGTCTATGGACCAGGACAACCGACCGCATAGGGCGGGTGGGGACTCATTTTACTACCAACCGAAGATGTGGCAACGGCGGGTTCAGAATCAGAATCATCCCTGCTTTGTCCCGTTCCAGGATGCTTCTTCAGGACGGGGTTCTAGGCCTGTGAATAGATCGCCCACGCGCTCGCCAGGTCTTGAACGACGTGGCCAAGGGACTTGTAGGCGGTGATCTCCTCCGGGGAGCGTCGGCCTTCGATTTCGCCCGCCAACACCTGGCCAATCTCAGCGACGATGTGGTCGTCACCGACTAAACCCGCGGCCTTGGCTCGGAGAAACTCGGCGCCTTGGTTTATAACGCCCTCGCGGCTGTCGGCAATGAAGCGCGAGAGGACGACCAAGTCATTGTCCACTTCCACTGGCCCCGCATAGCTGGAGCCGACCAGATTCAAGTGCGTTCCCGGCCGCACCCACGCTCCCTTCAAGATTGGATCGGCCGCCGAGGTGACGGTACAAACAATGTCGGCGTTGCCGACCGCCTCTTCCACGGCGCCTGCGGCGGCGACCGGCACGGCAAGTTCGGCTTGCATCCGCTCCGCGAAGGCCCGGGCGCGCTCCGGCGACCGTCCCCATATCGAGATGGATTCAAGGCGGCGCACCTTGCTGATCGCCCGCGCATGGGTCGCGGCCTGTTCGCCATAGCCCAGAATCGCCAGCCGGTGCGCGTCTTCGCGCGCCAATGCGTCGGTGGCGACCGCACTGGCCGCCGCCGTTCGAATGGCGGTAATCTCGCCCGCGTGGACGACGCACACCGGCGTGCCGGTTTCGGGATCGAACAGGATGACGAGGCCCTGGTGCGACTGTGTGCCACGAGCGAAGTTCTCGTGGAAGACGCTGATCAACTTCGCGCCGAATGGGGCGTAGGCCCCCATCGCACCGGGCATAACGCCGAAGAACCGGCCCTCGGAGAGCGGAATGATCGACCGTAGAAGTTGCTTAGTTTCGCCCTTCGAAAATGCAATCATCGCATGGCGCACGATTGGAATGCATATCTCATAAGTGAGGCGGCGGGCAACCTCCTCACGGTCGATGAATCGCATCAGACGCTTTCCTCACGATTTGCGGCGACGTCCGGTTTCGAACCCAGGCCCGCTAGCTGGACCAGGGGATTTTGGGCGACCTTCGACTAGGGTAACCTAGCTCGCGTTTGCGGGGTTATTGGAGATCCGAATCGAGAAGTTGACGGTGATTCTGCTTTTGGTCTCGACGGGCTGCCCGTTCTGAAGATAGGGCTTGAAGTGCCACTGGCGCACCGCTTGCTGCGCCGCCAAGCTAAGGACGGTAGGACCGCTAAGCACGCGAAGGTTCTCGATGTTGCCGTCGACCCCAATGATGGCCTGCAATACCACCGAGCCCTGTACGCTCATGTGCTGCCCCAGCAAGGGCAGGGTCGAATCGATGGTTTGCCGGACTTCTGGAATGCCGTCTGTAGAAAGACGCGTGATCTCGGCCGCATTCGCCGGCAGACCTGCGGCTGATGCCGAGGTGACTGCAGAGAAGCGGTTGGAATTGCGGGAGATGTCGACACTCGAGGTGTCGCTTCCGGCATGAACGGTGCGGTGCGTATCGCCTGCTACCACTTCGATGTCCAACGGAGGAAGAACAGTCCGCTTAGTCGCGACTACTGGCGAGTCTGAGTTGGCCGCTTCTTGGGGAGCGGGGGCGGTAACGGCCGGAGCAGTGGCGGCAACGGCCGGAGCGCTGGAAATCTTTGGAGCGAGATGCTTTTTTCCGGTCGCAGCCTGTGCCACGGGGGCTTGGGCGGTCTTAACAGGCGCAGCCGCCGAGTTCGGTTTGGGGACATTTTCCGAGCCCGCGGTTTCGGGTTCAAATGCCTCGTCCGAGCTAAACCAGAATTCGCGATCCTTCACGAGGACAATGGCGAGGGCAACGAGCAGGAGAACGAGTGCCATCTGCAGCCGGCGAGGCTGCGTGGTCGCCTTAGGTCTGGCACTCTCCGTTTTTGGATTCCGTTCCAACATTTCGTGTCTTTCGCTTCGCCGCTCGGTTGCCCAGTAATCAGGAGTGCTATTACCAGGCACGAGTAGTTTCGTCTACTGAGCGCGCGCTCACAATGGCACGATGAGGGAGCAAAGTAGCCCGAGCGTGCCACAAGGGGGTGCTGAAGCCAGCGGGCGGGAGGGAAGAGTCGACCGATCGAGCGCGAGGCCCGACTTGGGAATTTGTGACGAAGACTAGCTGCTGGCCGACGAAATCGAAGAAATGGCCAACATTTCACTCGTTATTGACTGCATCGGCCCACTTTTGATTGCTCTAGGGGCGAAGTAGGTTTCTTCTGTCACCGCTGGCCAAGCAGTGAGGTCCATCGGAAGGGGTACCTGGGTTGTAAACATCAACGGGCAAAGGTTTCCGCGAAGACTACCCCCAGCGCCTCAACCCTGGATCGCATTCCCCATGCCTGCCAGGACGCCTCGCATGTAAGCAAAACTGCTGATAACGCCCGGCATCGGATCGTCGGGAAGAATCTCATACTCCAAATCGACGAAGCCCTGGTACCCGGTCGCGACGAGGGCTTCAAACATCTTCCGCACCGGCATGATCCCGTTGCCCACCGCGACCTGACTTTCGTCGCTCTCGAAATTCGTGAGGTCTTTCATGTGCAGGTTAAGCAGCCTTGGGCCTGCTTCGTGGATCGCCTGAACCACATCCGTGCCGGCGCGAACCGTATGCCCGACGTCAATGCAGCAGCCGATGCGCGGATCCATATTCTTTACCACCTTTAATACATCCAGCGGAGAAGGCCACAACTTATCCTCAGGCCCGTGATTGTGAATGGCGATCCGGATGTTGTACTCCTCTACCAACCTCTCAATTCGCGACAGAGTTTGCGGTGCGGCGCCGCCGGCGACAATCAGCGGAATCCCTGCGCGCTTCGAGTATTCGAACTTGGTCCGGATGTCCGCATCTTCATCTTTCGTGAAATAGATGGCTCCGGCGGCGTGAAGCCTGATGCCCGCCGCGGTATAGTCCGCAAGCGCAGCCGACTCTTCCTGCGCCTCCGTCGGGAGATGATCTTTGACGTCCTTCGCATTCAACGCCAACACATCGAGCTGCTTCATGAAGCCGATCATCTGCGTGCGGCTGAAGTTACGAAATGTGTAGCTGGCCAGACCTAAGCGAATCGGGACTGCTTGGTCCGTCGATGGCGGTTTGCGAGCCCGGGAGAAGACATCGCTCGGAGCGGCGCACGCTGCCGCAAGCATGGCGCCACCGCGAACGAAATCGCGACGGGAGAAAGTGTTTTTCCTAGACATGCGGCGCCCAGCCCTTCTCGTACTCGCGTCGCCACATCTTCATCGCTTCCGGGTCGCCCTGGATCCGTCCGTCTTTCGTATCGAGATGCAGCTCCCGGTTGACCTCCCACGCGACGTTGGACAGCTGCAGCATCGTAACGGCGACATTGCCGACGGAGACGGGAGAATTAAGTTTCTCGCCTTTACGGATTCCCGCGATGAAGTTCGCGAAGTGCGCGTCTGTCATGGAATCGCGGCCGATCAGGTCAGCGGATGAAGTCGTATTGCCGGCCTTGAATTCGCTCGTCTGATTGCCCTTGAGGTCGTAGATCTCATAGCCACCGCGATCGACCAGCACCGTCCCGGTGGTTCCGATGATCGTCGAACCGCGATCGCGGCCGTAGAGCTTCATTCCCTGGCAGCTCTTGCCCTCCCAAGAAATCATTTTGTCTTCATACTCGAAGCTGGTCACCAGGGTGTCATAAAACTGCCAGTCGTCTTTGAAATGATATCTGCCACCGGACGACGCAATTCGTTCCGGATAGTCCACTCCTAGCGCCCAGCGGCAGACATCGACCTCGTGCGTGCCATTGTTGAGCGTTTCTCCGGTGCCATACATCTTGAACCAGTGCCAGTTATAAGGATGCACATTGTCCTTGTACGGACGACGCGGCGCCGGGCCCTGCCAAAGGTCCCAATCAAGCTGCGGCGGCACGGGTACCTCTTTACCGACACCAATCGACTTCCTCGTGTTGGCGTACCAGGCTTTCGCGAAGTAGGGCCGGCCGATAATGCCTTGGTGAATCTTATCGACGATCTCGATGGTGTGGGGTGAAGATCGCTGCTNNAGACGTGCTTGCCCGCCTGCAATCCAGCGATGGTCATCGGGGCGTGCCAGTGTTCGGGGGTGGCAATCGTGATGGCGTCCACATCTTTTTGCTCGAGAATCCGACGAAAATCCTTCTCCGCGGCCGGCGCCTCGCCCATTTCCTGCTGCACGCTGTCGGCGAATTTCTTGAGAATATTGCTGTCCACATCGCAGACATGCGAGACGCGGGCAGTGCTTCGGTTCGCTTTGAGCGCCGAGAGATGAGCGTAGGCGCGGCCATTGAGCCCAATCACGGCAAAATTGAGACGGTCATTCGAACCGACGATCTGGCTATAGCTCTTTGCCGTGCTTCCCACGGCCAACCCCGCCGCGCCTACCGCAAGCGCATCGAGAAATTCACGTCTTGTAACCATCGCTTCTCCTTATCGCTGGTCTTCTGTCACAGTCAGGCATTCTTGAGCTGTCGGGGCGACAAGAAATCTGATCAACAGGAAAGGCCAGCCCTGGTCAGAGTTTTCTTGAGTCCATCCATGCTGATGCGGGTAGATGCTTCGGGCGTGCCTGCGCCGCGCCAGTGAGTCTCGAGACTAAGCCCGCAGCGGAAGCCATCGCGCTCGAAAGCCTGCAGTTGTCCAATCCAATCCACGACACCGGCGCCTACCGGAGCCCAGTCGTATTTGTGGTCCGGCTTGGTCACTACATCCTTGCAGTGACAGTGCCCGACGCGCTCTTTGGGCAACAATTCATAGCCGGTCGGATAGGGCGTGCTTCCTATGGCTGCGGCATTGCCGGGATCCCAGTTCAGCATGAAGTTTTTGCCTGGAATCGCCTTCACCACAGCGGCTGCTTCTTCGCCCGTTGCAGTGTTGCAGGACATTTCATTTTCGAGCAGGAGTATTAGGTTATCCTTAGCGCAGCGTTCCGCGGCCTGCTGCAGTTTGGCATTGATTGCCGCGCGGTATGGCTTCGGATCATCCAGCCGCCAGTAGTCGAAACAGCGAATCCTGTCCGTCTTGAAGGATTTGGCAAGCGAAATGCACCGCTCCAGCAGCTTATCCTGTGCGCTGGCATCGAAGTCTGCATGAAACTGGTCGCGGCTTTCACTCTGCGAGGACCGCGGAGCCCCAGGCCAGTCGGTCTTGAACAGCGGGCTTGCAATATCGGTGACTCGTAGTTTGTGTTCCTGAAGGATCTTCATCGCATCCTCAACTTGTTTCGCGTCGAGTTCGGTCACATTCTTGTTCCACATCGAACGCAGCTCAATCCAATGCAAGCCGAACTCGGCGGACACGATCTGACATGCTTTCTCGAAGTCCTGCGTGATCTCGTCATTGATCACCGCCAGCTTGAACGGGCATAGGCCCGCCTTCGTTTCAGCCGCAGACCGTTCCATGAGCGAAGCTGCTGTGGCTTGGTTGACCAGAGGCGATATCGCTGCCCGGAGTCCTGCCAGTCCTAAGCCCNNCGAGAACTGTGCGTCGTGTGTGCCCCATGCCATCACTCCTGCCATCCAGAAGATTCCCTACCGCGATGTTCCATCATCTTAGGCCTCAACTTCTTCCATCGACGATTGGTTGACGCCGCTGGCCAGAGGGGAGTGGCGTCATCGTTTCTCCGCTGCTGTGGGGAGCAGTCCTGCTCCGCGCAGTCGTGCCAGGATCTGTTCCACGGCTTCCTCCGGACTCCCGGTTACGGCGACGGACCATGCATCTGAGGGTACTTCCAGGGTCCCCAGTTGGCTATCGAGCAGGTCGGGGTTCATGTATGCATGATGTCGCGCCTTCATTCGCTCTTTGATCAGAGCGCTGGGGGCATGCAGGTAGACCAAGCGCATTTCGTTCTCCGCAAAGCCGCCGGCAAGCACCTCTCGATATTGCTGCGTCAGTGCCGAGCACGCCAAAATGGCGTTCTCGCCCGTCTGTCGGTGCTCGAGCATGCGCTCATGCAGAACCTTGAGCCACGGCCATCGGTCGGCGTCGGTGAGAGCTATTCCAGTGGCCATTTTCTGCCGGCTTTCCGTCGAGTGATAATCGTCGGCGTCTTCGAACTTCCATCCGATGCGAGCGGCCAGCCGGGAGCCGATGGTCGTCTTGCCGGCGCCGCTCACGCCCATCAAGACCAGGATCATGGGTTGCGCCCCAGCAACTTACCGCTATACGCCCACAGCCCTAGCCCGGGATTTGGAATAAAGAAGACATCTTCGCCGTCTACGCGGTTGTAGCCATGACGAAGCGTCTGCGGGTGGTAGCGCATCAGCATGCTCTTCAAATCGCCGAATGCAAAACCCACCCCTTCAACCTCTTCTTTGCGGAGATGTCCCGGGCACCACCTGATTGTGAAGCGGCCTTCCGAGGAACCGTGTATGAGGTGCGCAGCCGCGCTCAAGTCGGCGGCGAGATCCGCCTTGGCGTTCACCGCTTCGAGCGTCGCGGGAGTTCCGCGATAGCCGTACTTGCGGATGAGAGCATCGATTGCCGGGTCTTCGCCGAAAGTTCTTACTCCCGGCGCGAGGATGATCAGTTCGGCGCCGTCGGCCAGCGCCATGCGCGTTCGATAAATCGCCTTGTTGCCGAGCCACGTGCTGTGAAACTCATCCGAATCGAGATAGACGACAGCCTTGCGGATGGGAGCGTCGAGCGTCTCGAAGTTCACTTTCAGGCTCAGCGCGGCGGCGCGCTCAAAGCACTCGGCGTCGTCGCCAATGAAAAGGCCGCGCACTGCAAGTTGGCCGTTGGCAGCGCGGCCGATTACGGTAAGCACATAGACAATGGGCAGTTGTCCGAGGAAACGATCGGATGCGTAATTGAGAACGTTGCGCACGGGATTCTCCGCGCGGCCCATAATGCGCTCCATCCCGTAAACCGCGCCCAGATAATGGCTGCGGTTGATGCTTTCGCGGCCTCCCGTGCCCACCAGAATGTTCTTGTTGTAATTCGCCATGCCGATCACTTCATGGGGCACGACCTGGCCGATGGAGAGAATCAATTCATGGCCGCCACGCACAATGAGCCGATTCACCTGTGCCGGCCACGGATAGTTCAGCTTGCCTTCCGATTGCTGGTGGATGAATTCCGCCGGAACTTCGCCGAGAGTCTCAACGTCGGTTCGCCAGTTGTGCACGCGGAAGAGCTCCTGCGGCATGGCCCCGAACATTCGCGAGATCTGTTCGGGTTGCATGGCAGCGTGCGTGCCCAGAGCGGGCAGGACCGCTTGCAGCCGGTCGCCGTAGTACTGCCACGCATAGTGTGTCAGATCGCCGGCGCGGGAATGCACGCGGCTGTGGTCGGGCGGTACAACCAGGACGCGGGTTCGTTTTCCGAGCTTCGCCAGGCTCTCAGCAAGCAGGTCTTCGAGTTGCGCCGATAGATCGCTTTCGATACCGCCCGCATCGCAGTAGAGGCTCATGCCGCGAGTTCCACCTTCTTGAGTCCCGGGGCGAGCCGATACACCCGGAGAGGCCCGTGCGACGGGCCGCTTTTCGTCTGGCTGTCGAAAACGGTTGGGTCCGCCATACCGCGATCCTACAGTCGATATACCTTCTTTACCAACTGATAGGCGAGATCCTGCGCTACGGCTAAAGCTTCTTCTTCCTCCAGCCGATGCTCGGCGACCAACTTTGCCAGGAAGGCGCAATCCGTGCGCCGCGCTACATCGTGCCGAGCCGGGATCGAAAGGAAGGCTCGGGTATCGTCGTTGAAACCGGCGGTATTATAAAAACCCGCCGTCTCGGTAACGCGCTCGCGGAAACGCATCATTCCCTCCGGACTGTCGTGAAACCACCACGGAGGCCCCAGCGTCAGGCACGGGTAGTGCCCGGCCAGCGGAGCCAATTCCCGGCTGTAGGCAGACTCATCCAGCGTGAAAAGAATGATCCTCAGATCGCGCTCGTTGCCAAACTGATCGAGCAAAGGGCGAAGCGCGTCCACATAATTCGTCGGCATCGGGATGTCCGCACCCATGTCACGGCCATAGCGCTCGTAGAGCTTGCGATTGTGGTTGCGCGCGCTTCCCGGGTGAATCTGCATGACCAGCCCGTCGGCGAGGCTCATTCGCGCCATTTCGGTCAGCATTTGAGCGCGGAAAAGTTCCTGCTGCAAGCGATCGGCTGTGCCCGCAATCACCCGACCAAACAGTTCAGCAGCTTCCGCTGCGGAAAGATTCGCAGTTCGCGCCGTGGGATGCCCGTGGTCGGTTGCCGTGCAGCCGAGTTTGCGAAAGCGAAGGCGCGTCGCTCGGAGCGCGTTCAGGTAGCCCGCCCACGTCGAGGTGTCTTCGCCAGTATTCTCGCCGAACTTGGCAACATTTTCGGCAAATCCCGCAAACTCAGGATCGACAACCGGGTCAGGCCTAAAGGTGGGCAGGATCCTCGCCTTCCAGCTCGATTCCCCGATGGTCGTGTGAGCGGCCAGCGAATCGAGCGGAGAATCGGTGGTCGCCAGAACTTCCAAGTGGAAACGCTCATACAGCGCGCGCGGGAGGAACGCCGGCGTGCGTAATTTTTCCGAGATCGTATCGAAGTAAAGATCGGCGGTCTCTTCCGCGAGTCGCTGCTCCAGTCCGAAAAGCTCCTGAAAGGCAAAGTCCAGCCACAGGCGTGTCGGAGTTCCGCGAAACAGATAGTAATGACTGGCGAAGATGCGCCAGACCTTCCGCGGATTGTTCGGCTCCGGCCGTCCAATCTCCAGTTCCTCGAGCGAGATTCCCTGGCTGTAGAGCATTCGGAAAATGTAGTGGTCGGGCTGCACAAAGAGTTCTGCCGGATCGGGGAAGGGTAGGTTTTTCGCAAACCATTCCGCTTTGGTATGCCCATGAGGACTTACGATTGGCAAGCTTCGCACATGCTCATAGAGCGTCCTGGCTATCTTTCGTGTACTGGGGTCGGCAGGAAAAAGACGATCTGGATGGATCAGCATGATTCCAGTATTACTTTATCGCTTCGCATCAGCGAATGGCGATCGAGGAGCGTCGCTGCGGTCTGACCACCAGCATACACGCGTCGCTCGCGCCTGCAGGTCTCAACCGCAATCGGAACATGGCGAAAACGTCGATGTTTTGTTGTAGATCAAGTTTCCATCAACCTGTGGTTCGCGAAGCGCTCACAGTATTTCGTCTGTGAACGATGCAGCCGCCGCGCGAATTGCATCTTCGGAACGTGGCAACCCGTTTGGGAATGCTGTCTCTATTGCACGCTTGCAGATGTCGGCAGTTGTTGGCGCGCCGATAGTCTCGAGAGCTGTAACGACAAAGGGCGTTGAGTCACATGTGCTGTTAAGGAAGTACTGAGAGAAGCCCCTGGTGTTGACTTCTGATTCGACTGCCCAGATTGCGGAGAGCGTTTTTTGCGGCAGGGATTGACGCGAAAAATCCTGTTTCCCGAAACTCGTTTTTTCCGATTGGGACAAGAGGATCAGGATGTGGTTCTTGGTCGGACTCATTGGTTTCTCTCAGTTTCAACGGACACAGGTTAATTACCGGCAGACGGAACGGTGAAGGTTGCGATTCGAGCCAGGTGACGGATCTTCCATTGGTCGGGCAGCCAATCGGATAACTCACTCATTTTCGCCTGGGGCAGATTCATCAACAGCTGCGTGAGATACAACTGGGGATCCACCTCGTGCCGGCGACAGGTGCTGGTTAAGCTGGCCAGGATCGCCGCGGTTCGCCCTCCGCGAGGGTTGCCAACGAATAAGGAGTTCTTGCGGTTCAGTATGATGCGCTTCATCTCGCGTTCGGAAACATTGTTGTCCATTGGTACCGCGCCGTCGCTACAAAAGACGGTCAGCTCAGCCCATTGATTCAGGGCGTAGTTGATCGCGTCCGCCATGGGATGCTTNNCGAGACGCTGCTCGACAGAAAAATCCTTCGCCTGCCTTTCCACTCGAAACAGATCGCCGATCAACCCCACGGCCTCCCGTGCAATCTCGGGCGCCACCTTCTCGGCATCAACGAGTTTCCGACGTGCATGAGACCAGCAGCCCGCGCGCGTAATCGCGTTGCCGGCCACCACGCCGTCGTATCCACCATAGCCATCGGCCAACAACACTTGCTCGTAATCTCTCAAGAAATATTTCGGNNTTCGTCCCCGACATACACCCACATGCGCGCCGATTTCGTCTTGCCCACGCTGAGCATCGGCATAATCGTGTCATCGGTGGCCACCACATGCGACTGCCGTACTCGCTCCGCCATCAACTCATACAAGGGCTCTACCAGATCCGCTACATCGCCAGACCAGATCGACTGTGTCGCACGTGAGATCTCAAAACCCTGGCGTTCGAAGATGTCTTCCAGTCTGTATAACGGGAGGTAGTCCGAAAACTTGCTCGTTACGATGTAGGCCAACAGGCCCGGCCCCGCCATGCCTTTTTCAATCGCCGCTTCTGCTTTGGCGGCNNTGCAGGCGCTCAAAGCGCCCAGGAATGTATTCGATCTGCCAGCTCTCGTCCGCGCCAATCTCCTTGCGCTCCACTCCGCAACAGGGGCACAGTCGCTGCTCGGCACTCAGTTCGTAGACCTGGGTCGTGACCGGAAGATTTTCGAAGTTGGCTAGGTTCCGTCGTCCCCGGCGTC
>PMHI01000162.1 GCA_003156615.1 Acidobacteriaceae bacterium
CGTAAATTCGATTGTGTAAAAAGGAAGAGGGTGTAAGTTGGCTTTGGCCTCGCAAGCTAAAGCCATTCCGAAAAGGAGACCTACACCCATGGCGAAAGTAACACCGATCACCGAGCATTTCCAACATTTTGTAGCCGAGTTGCAGGAGAGTTTCTGGGGCGATCTGCAGGGGCGCGTGCAGCAGGCGGCGCAGAAGTTTTTTCAGCAACTGAGCGAGCGGCAGCGCGACTTGTACATGGTGAGCCGGCGCTACCAGCGGTCGGAGCAGCGGAGAGATTATCGCAACGGATATTACTGGCGGAGTTTCGTGACCCGCTTCGGAGTGCTGCGTTTGCGCATTGCCCGCAGCCGCAAGCGGGGATTTCTGCCGGAGGTGGTGAACAAGTTCCAACGCCGTGCCGAAGAGGTGACGCTGATGATCCGGGAAGCCTTTCTGCGCGGCATCTCCACCCGGCAAGTGGGCCGGGTGGTGGCCACACTGACGGGAGAAACGGTAAGTCCGCAAACCGTATCGCGCATCACCCGATCGCTGGACGAAATGGTGCGGCAGTTTCACCAGGCGCGGTTGAGCGACCATTACGCGTATCTGTTTTTGGACGGAGTGAGCCTGCGCATGCGGCGTCCGACGGGGCGCAAGCGGGTGCATATGCTGGTAGCCTACGGCGTGCGCCAGGACGGCACCCGCCATTTGCTAGCCTTTCTGCGCAGCCGTGGCGAGAGTCAGGCCGATTGGGAGGGCCTGCTTGAAGATCTGTACCGCCGCGGACTTGAGGGCAAGAAGCTGCTGCTGATTGTCACCGATGGCTGTCCCGGCTTGGCGACCGCGATCCAGACCGTTTATCCGCGCGTGGCGCATCAGCGCTGCTGGGTGCACAAAATGCGCAACATTTTAGAGCATGTGCGCAAGCGCCATTACGACGAAGTGAAGGCCGGCGCGCAGGCGATTTATCGCGCCGCAAACCAGGCCCAGGCGCAAGCCGCCTTTCGCCGCTTCCGGGCGCGCTGGCTGCGGGAGTACGGTTCCATGGTGCGGCGCCTGGAGAGCGATCTGCCCGAGTTGCTATCGTTCTTCACGTTGCCCCGGCACTTATGGAAGAAGGTGCGAACCACCAACGTGATCGAGCGCTGCTTCGTGGAAGTGCGACGAAGAACCCGGCCCATGGTCTGTTTCGTGAATGTGGCCAGCGTCGACCGCATCATCTACTCCATCTTCCAGAGATTCAACCTGGAATGGAAAAACCGCACCCTCAACCTTTTTACACAAGCGGCTTGACATCACCTCTCGCGCCGCGGGATTCGGCTCTCGCAGCTTTCTGTGATAAAAATACTGCCCCGTAACCTCAGCGGCAGCGTTAGAGCTAACCGCGAGCCACACTTGTGCGCGATATGCCTCAGCTAAGTCATCGGGCGCGTGCGCGCCGCCCATCTTCGTAGCCACCCAGCCTGGCTCCAGCCCATTCGAAAATGTATCCGGCCATCGGCGCGCGATTGCGAAGGCAAGCATGACATCGTGCAGCTTGGTGTCGGAGTAAGCCTGTATTCCTCGCCACTGACGCTTCTCCCACGCGAGATCTTCGAGACTCGGATCGCCATTCTGGTGAAGGTCTGAACTCAAATACACCAGCCGCTTTGGCCTGTGGATGAGAGCCGTCAAAACATAGGGAGCCAGCGTATTCACAGCAAATTCCAGCGGCAGGCCGTCTTCGGTGGCAACTCGTCTGGGACTTTGATAGCCCACGCCGGCGTTGTGAATGACGGCATCGAAGTGGCCGAGCGCATTCACTTTCGCGGCGACTTCTTTCATTTGTGCGACGATTGAGAGATCTCCGATCACAACCGTCTCCGCTCCGGGTGCGGCGGTCATCGCTTCGCGCCCGCGCTGTTCGTTGCGTGCGTGCAGAACGGGAGTGTGTCCCTGCTCAACCAGAAGTTGCGCGGCCATTCGCCCGAGCCCATCCGCCGAACCGGTAATAAAAACTCTTGCCTTATGCTGGGAAAGCGCTGCGTCATTGCTTATGTGTTTGTTCTTCTGCGTCATGCAATCGTCTTTCTGTGACCGTCGACTTTATTAGTTAAGAAAACACTGTATCAGGCATTCCGGACCGCCCTTCGCCAGTCTCGCTTCTGATTCCCGACGATCTCGATTTCACGCGCTGTGAACAGTCACCCTGCGAAGATCTCTGATCTGCTCAAGACTTTATCGTTTAAAGTTGCCAGTAAGAAAGCATCGTGAAGGTGTTTTGGCCACGGAGCACATCGAGTCGAATTAGGAGAAGGCTCATAAATGTTCGTAATTACCGGAATTACTGGCAACGTTGGGGGTGTGGCTCGCAACCTTCTGGCCGCTGGGCGACCCGTTCGCGCAGTGGTGCGAGACCTCCGCAAAGGCGAAGCCTGGGCAAAACTCGGCTGTGACCTCATGGGCGCGGATAGCATTTGGCGTGGACTTCCATCGGCGAACACCCGAATCATGCCGAACTGAGAATCAAACTGCGACAAGAGATCGGATCACAGTGGACACTGCGTTTCTGGAATAAAAGATGAGAATGGCCGCTGCAATAGCCGCCCGGAGAAAACCATGAACGATTCTCCCAGTGTGCGTCAGATCGAACGCG
>PMHI01000378.1 GCA_003156615.1 Acidobacteriaceae bacterium
CGCCGTAAGGCGACTAGAATCCTCCGCTTTCAGGCGTGGGGAGTATCAAGCCCACCGGTTCGAGGAGACTCGATGACATCTAAGCACACACACATTGACCATCTGGCATTGCATTCGCCTGCGGTGTTGTTTCCCGATCTGAAGCCCTTTCATCTCTTCCGGGTCATCCGGCGGCCGGTGATTGACGAGTTGCTCGCGCCCCTCGTGAATGCTATTTTCTGGAAGATCGCAACGCGCTACGCGACGGGACCACCGGGGGGAGGAATTGAATGACGTTGTTGAGGACTTTCACTCCCCTTTTTCTGGTCCACTAGGCGCGTGGCATCTGATGTCAGAGCAACCGTTTAGGGATCCCGCGGAGGTTCTAGCATCCATCCTGGAGATGTTGCCACAGCATCTGATGCCGACGCTTATTGTTCAGGGCTTGCGCGACGAGGCCATACCTGAAATATTCGCGCGGCGAGCCTAATTCCTCGGTCAAAGGTCGTTGTGGTCGACTCGGGGCACTTTATTCTCTTAGCGATCCCTAGGTTGTAGCCGCAGAGCTGATCCGCTTTTCCGCGGGAGCCGGAGCCGCGAACCAGCCACTGTGACTCACGGAATACTAACCAGGGTATTGCGGATTGCGTAGACTACGAGTTCGGCCGTCTTATGAATACCGAGCTCGGTCATCATATTCGCGCGGTGCACGCCCACGGTATTGTCACTAAGGTTGAGCAGTGCTGCGATTTCTCTGTTTGATTTTCCGTCAACGATCAATTGCAGGACCTCAAGCTCACGCGGAGTCAGTCCGGAGCGGCGCCCGTTCTTAAGCACGCGTGGTTCGGGCAAGGGCACACCAAGCACGAGTTCACCGGCGGCTGCTTGCCTGATTGCCGAACCCAGATCCAAGTCCAAAGCATTCTTGAGGATGTATCCGCGAACACCAGCCTCGATAACCTCGCGGACCCCCATTTCTTCGGAATGCATACTCAGCATGAGGACCGCGATCTCAGGGCGTGCCCGCAGAATCCGCCTCGTCGCCAGCAACCCATTCATCCTAGGCATTGCGTAGTCCATAAGGACAACTCTTGGCCTTAGATCGCAAGCCATTTGGACTGCCTCGACGCCATTGCTTGCTTCCGCCACGACAGTGATGTCCGCTTCATCCTCAAGGATGCGTCGAAAACCGCGCCGAACCAGAACGTGGCCATCGACGAGTAAGACTGTAATCTTCTGATCCATGTTTTTTAATTTGCTTCCTGAGGGAAACTACAGGCGATAGAGCGCCCGGAGCAATACTCGATAAGTATTACCAGGAGGCCCGGAGGTCCCGTTACTGAATTTCAATCGCGAACGAATCGGAATAGCTTGGAAGCAGAAGGTTCGTCGCGGCGGCTACTCCCAGCGCTGCTGCGAGAAGAATCAGCAAAGAGGAATAGGAACCAGTCGCATCGAAGGCACGCCCCAGTATCACCGGCCCGATGGCTCCCGCAGCGGCATAAAACGTCCAGGTGAGGCCGTAAAGGGTGGAAAAAGCGCGGAGCCCAAAGTACCGCGTCAGCAGGTAGGGTGTAATGGCGGCTTCGCCTCCGGCCCCGACGCCAATGAGCACTGCAGCAAGGCAACCCGCAGGAAAACTAGTCGCCCGAGCGAGGAGAAAAATGCCCAGCGCAGTAATCAGGTTTATCACGAGCGCGACACGTGGCCCGAAAAATCGATCCAGCAGCCATCCCACCACGATCCTGCCGAGCAGGCTTGATCCACCGAGTATGGAAGCACAGAGCGCCGCAGTTCCGGCTGTGAGGCCTCGATCAGTCAGCAACGCCGACAGGTGAGTGATCGCTCCGTTCATGCTGATTGAACTCACGAAAAGGATGGCGGTGATGATCCAGAAGGCAGAATCGCGCAGGCCTTGCTGCCAGGTCATTCCAGAATGGGTAACCGAAGCGGACTTAATCCCGGTTACACCGCGCTCGCGAATGTAGCGCCAGCTGAGGGGTAACCCAAGTAACAACGCAAGACCGCCGAGTGACACGTACGCTGCACGCCAGCCATAGCAACTGATGATAGATTGGGCGACGACGGGTAAAATCATGGCGCCCAAGCCCGCCCCAACCATTACGAAGGCTAGCGCCATCCCCAAACGCCGATGAAACCAAGTGGAAATCGATCGCGAGAAGGCCAGATGAGCTGCCCCGTTCCCAACAACGCCTAGCACGAAGCAAGTCAGGTAAAACTGCCACAATCCGGAGCGCAACAACGACAATGAGGCAATGGCGAACCCATACACGGTCATGCAAATCAGAATGATGCGGCGAGGGCCGAAGCGATCAATCCACCGGCCCAGCAGCGGCGAGCACAGGCCCAGCGTGACGGCGGCAACTGCGAAGCCGCTGGAGATGGCCTCACGACTCCAGCCGAATTCCGCTGCTAGCGGTTTCACGAAAACGGAGAAGGTATAGACGAATAGCGAGCCGAATCCCGCCATCACTCCGAGACACGCCGCCAACACTACCCTCCAGCCGTAATAGCCGAAGTCGAATTCCGTGAGGTCGGATGTCATTTCGGCGGGTTGCTTCGCATTTGCGGTTTGATGGTGAGGAGGCGAGTTCACGATTTCCTTCCAACGTCAAAATGCCTGCCGCGGTGTCGGCACGAAATCGTACACGGATTGTCCGGGGGCCATCTCTAGTCTTTTTCTAGTATTGCCGCAATTCAGCGATCGCAAGACGGGAGACGATACTTAAGCCGGCACTTTGGTTCTGATCCAACGTCAGGAGGTTACACAGATGTACCCGATCAGGACAATGGCGCAAGACCACCTTTGCAACCTTTCGATTCTTCCTTCCGTTCGCGGGCCCTTAACTTCCGTGCCGTAGATCCAGCAGCTCGAATCCACCGGTTGCACTGCTCTCGAATATGAGTTCCTTGTCAATTTCCGGAATCTCCTCCCGCCATCGGGACAGCGCGTACCAACCCCCAAAGGGGACAACTGCAAACAACACAATCAGCACCGGGCTGGACAGTGCCCATCGCTCCAGGTTGGAGGTCAGAACCACGAACACGAAGAAACCCAGGACGCAAGTCAGGACAAGGACGACGGCTGAGTCCCGAAACGGGGGGTAAGAACAAGTGAATGGGACTTTTCGGAAGCGGACGAGCAGAATCTCTGCCAGTAGCAGGGACCACAGGCTGACAACAGCCGCCTGTAGTAAGCCGACTCTCCATCCCCAGAGATGTGCGTAGAGGGGAAGAGCCATGCCAAACACCCATGGAAAGACAAAGGTCAGCATGACCTTGCGGGCTAGCGGGATACATTCGTGCTTGTTCTTGTCAAGCCAAAGACAAAAAATCCAATTAGCCCGCATCTCCACGGGTATGTCGAGGACGAAACGGACACCGAGGATTGTGCAGTAGCTCAAAACTAGCGGAATCGCAAACAGCTCGGCAGATGGTGCACTGGCAATGTCGAGCGTTTTGCCGTTGACGGAAGCGAAGAGAAACTGAGAAGCAATCACAATCCCCAATCCGAAGAATCCGCCGAGCACCACCCCATGGCGTTCGCTGCGAAATAGGGTTCTCATGACGAACCTGTAGCCAGCACGCTGAAACGGGCTGGTCAAGACCCATCGGTCAAGGCCTTTGAACGCCCAGGACAGGTGATCGGTTTCGCTAACCGAAATGATATCCGCTGTTTCTGGAATCAGCGCAAAACAGGTTCGGTAGCTGAGGCCATAGATCGCAACCGCAGCCACGGCTGCGACTGCCGAACTAACCAGTGCTCTCACCCCTAAACCAGCGAGTGACGGAGTCGCCTTACCGCGAAGCAACTGACAGAGACCGAGGAACCATACGGGCGGCAAGAACCTCACCCATGTTCTGGGCAAGTCCGCCACCATAGAGGGAATGGCAAAACCTGTTGAGAGCATGGCCACTAGAAGGGCAAGGATCAGCCCACGCAAGTACAGCGAGATTCGACGAAACGTGCGGTAGGGCAAGAAGACCATGAGCATGCCGACAATCAGGAACACGAGGCAAAAGCTAAAAGCGCTCGCTGCCACTACGACGAATACGTGTATACCGACAAAGTGCGCGAAGAAGCTAAAAGTTTCTTTCGAGGCGCTGACCGCTAATGGAAACAGAATCGCGGAGGCGGCGTTGACGTCAACGGCAAGTACTAAGGCCAGGCACACAACAGCTGCAAGATTCGCCAGAAAGATGGTCCGGGTTGAGATCGGAAGATGAACGAGGTTGGAGTAGTCGCGACGATCGGGGAAAATGCTGTCCCACCGCCAGACCGCAACTACACCCGTGACGGCCATGGACAGCACAATAAAGAAATACTCATCCGGAAGAGCCGCGGCGAGGGGATCGACCTCGTGTTGGTGCCGCAGCCATTGCAAGAGAGTGGAGTACTTCTCAAGCAGAAACACCGAGTAGAAACCGCCGGGCAGGGCAAGGAGAGAAAGAACCAAACCCATGCTCATATCGAGTTCGCCTTCGCTCGATTCGCCGCCCCGAAAGATTCGGTCGACGAAAAGACGCACTAATCGAGGCAACGGCTTCTGAGACACTTTCTCAAAGTTCTGCCGGATCGATTGCATGATAGACGACATCAGTTGGCCTCGATCGCGGTAACAATATCGCGAGCGATTTGGTGTGTGTCCACCTCTTCGATCAGGTGCATGAATGTGGCCTCTAGGGACGAGTCCTCGATGCGGCTATGGATGGCCTGAGTAGTGTCGCAGGCTATGACGGCGCCTTTACGCAGAATCAGAAGATGAGAGCAAACCTGCTCCACGACCTCGAGAACGTGGGAGCAGTAGAAAACGGCCCTCCCTTGCTGCCCGAGCTCCCTGATCAGGTTCTTAAGAATCAACGCGGTAGTTACGTCAAGGCCAGACAGCGGTTCATCGAAAATCAAAAGCTTCGGGTCATTCATGAGGGCCGCAATGAGCAAGATGCGCTGTCGCATTCCCTTCGAGTA
>PMHI01000589.1 GCA_003156615.1 Acidobacteriaceae bacterium
TCGAATGCCGGATTCCCGCCGTCACCAGCGGAGGAATGGTCTCGACCGCGTAACGGATCGCGAGGTAGGTCGATCCCCATATGACATAGATCGCCACAAAAGCCAGCGCCAGCTGGATGGTGTAACTTCTGGCGTGCGAACTCGCGGGGTTGCTGTGAGGGACGACCACAGGTCTACCTCCAATATGGATGATCTTGCCGCTTCCGAGCATGGCCCGAATCTGAGAAGGTCGGTCGAGCATCATGAAACGGACCTCCTTGAATAACCTGTTAAACTATGTTTAAAGGTTATATGCGATACTAAGTCGTTCGATGTAACTTGTAAAGACTATTTTGATGGTTATATATTTGGGAGGAAGGTTACAGCCTTTCACGATGAGCGAAACCAAACCAAAGAGACGACGGCCACCCAAATTCGAATTGATCGGGGGAAACGTCTGCCTCGATTTCATCAACACGCTCGACGATCGTCCCAGCGACAAACCCAAAGAATTGCTCAAGGACTACTACGAACTGGCGCGTTTCGGGGAAGACGCCGGCATCCTCGCGCCGGAGCAGCTAGATTCTTTCTACGAAAATGTTCCCCTCATGCCCGAGGAGGCTGCGGACGCTCTGCGCCGCGCCATCAAGCTGCGCGAGGCCGTGTACGCCGTCTTTTCAGCTTTGATGAAGGGGCAAACCGTGCCGCCGGTGGAGATGGACACGCTCAATGCCTACATCCAGGATGCGGCGCTGCATTCGCGACTGCTGCCAAGCGCGGGACGCTGCGAGTGGCGCTTTGACGACCTGGGTTCTGCCTTCGATGCGATGCTGTGGCCGATCGCGCGCGCGGCCGCGGACCTGCTGGCCTCAAGCGATGTGGCGCTGGTGCGCGCCTGCTCGTCGCCAACCTGCCAGTGGTATTTTCTCGACACCAGCAAGAATCACCACCGCCGCTGGTGCAGCATGAAGCAGTGCGGCAACCGCGCCAAAGTGCGGAAGTTTTATGCGAAGAAGAAGACGGCTTAAGGTATTGCCGATGGAACGGGTTCGCCGAGCCGCCGCCGCAATTACTTCAGTTCGGTGATGATTGCGCGCTGCTTTCCCCGGACCAGCGTTTCGGTGTGGGTGCGGTTGCGGGGATTGAACCGGACCATGCCGGCTTTGAACGAATTCACGGTAACCTTCCCGTCGGGAGTGGTCGAACTCAGGTCGCCATCATCGAGGAACACCACTACGACGTCTTTATCGTGGAAGTGCATCGGGGTCGGCACTCCCGGCGTCCAGGTGTAATCCCACACAATCAGGCGCTCGTTTTCGAGGATCTTCTTCGATCCAGGCCGAGGAAATGCGAGGGGATAGCCGGAAGTATTGCCGAGGGGAACGACTGGTTGGTCTTTCAGATCGATCACTATCGATCTCCCCGTGACGTTCGGCGGTGTGGCCTTCGGCAGGAACGCCGCCTTGCCCGACAACGACACGACCACCGAATCGAAAGGCTGCGCAGTTATGGGGCCGGTTACGTCCCAGACGATAACGCGGTCATTCTCTATCGCCGCCTGCAGCGGCGTTTGCGGGACGCCCTGGAACAGCATCGCGCAGAGCAGCATGGCTCGGACCATGGCAGTACCTTTCAGATCGCGCGGAAGTTCAACAACAGGATACCTCGTCAGGATAGGATCGTCCCGCGCTGGACAAAGGAACGTCGTCGAGATCAGAACTCCAGGCGCGCTTGAAAGGCGATCATGCGGGGAGTGCTTTCGCCGCCCCAGACCGACGCCGAGCAAGCCGGGCATAGTTAGTCAATCGACAGGCTGACGCTTCCTTCGGCTCAGGGTGTTACCATTTCTGTTGGTTGATCCGCCGAGGTTTGCCTATGGCCACGCACCCTTACAGCGCGAACCAGGATTGCTGGCCCGAATTGCCGCTGGAGGCATGGCAGAATACCTACGCCACCCTGCACATGTGGACTCAGATCGTTGGCAAGGTGCGGCTGGCGCTTAGCCCGCGCCTCAACCAATGGTGGGAGGTACCACTTTATGTCAGCGCGCGGGGACTGACGACTTCACCGATTCCCTATCAAAACGAAATTTTCGAAGTTCAGTTCGATTTCATCGAGCACGAGTTGATCATCCACACCAGTTGGGGTGCGTCGAAGAGGATGGCGCTTGAGCCGCGTTCGGTCGCTGACTTTCACGCTGAGTTTATGTCGGCCTTGCGGGCGCTGGGCATCGAGGTAAAGATCTGGACGATGCCGGTTGAGGTTCCTAATCCGGTGCGCTTCGAAGAAGATACGCAACATGCCTCCTATGATCGCGAATATGCGCATCGCTTCTGGAAGGTGTTGGTTTTGTGTGACAGCATCTTCAAGGAATTTCGCGCAGGCTTCATCGGCAAGGATAGTCCTGTGCATTTTTTCTGGGGAAGCTTCGATCTCTGCGTGACGCGCTTCTCGGGGCGGCGGGCTCCGGAACGCGCGGGCGCCGATTCCGTGACCCGCGAGGCATACTCGCATGAGGTGATCAGCGCGGGATTCTGGCCGGGCGGTGGCGACATTCAAGGTGCCGCGTTTTATGCTTATGCCGCACCTGAGCCTCCCGGTTTTGCCGAGCAACCAGTCGAGCCAAAGGCGGCGTTTTATCATCCGCAACTGCATGAATTTCTGCTGATGTACGACGATGTGCGCTGCGCTGCCTTGCCCCGCCAGGCGCTGCTCAGCTTCATGCAGAGCACGTACGAGGCGGGAGCGAAGCTTGCCCGGTGGGATCGAAAGGAACTTGAAAGAGTTTGACTGAGGAATTATAGGGAGGCGGAAATGGCGAAGAAATGCAAGCACCTGGATCAGATCAAGATCACGACCACCGACATACACGTCTGTGAAGAATGCGTTAAAATGGGTGACACTTGGGTTCACCTGCGGATGTGCATGGTGTGCGGGCAGGTGGGCTGCTGCGATTCGTCGAAGAACAAACACGCTACGAAGCATTTTCGGCACACCGGGCATCCGGTGATGCGCTCGATCGAGTCTGGAGAAGACTGGATATGGTGCTACGTGGACGAGATGATTGCGGGCGAGGTCGCCGCGTAGGCATCTTCTATCCCAATCCCACCCTGGAAAAAGATGAAAATAGCCACATCCTAAAAGTCTGAACCGTGAATGTCGCGAAGAAAATCCGCGGAGGACGCCAAAAGAGCCAGAATGTGGAGTTTTCTAACGACGGTGCTTGGGCAGGAAGACCAAAAAGCCGGCCAAAAATTGAAAGGGCCGTGACATTGGTTATGCTCTAGCCGCCGCCTCCTGCGAGGGAGCCAACAGCGTGGACGCATGTACCGTCACAGCCCCTTGATGCGATCACTGTTTTCACAGTCCCAGACCCCAACTGCCCCTCGCAGAGCCGTCGGTTTTTTCAGGTCCGGCTGTCTTGCAGGTTGCCCCGCCCGACTGATCACCCAGTCTACTTCGGGTCAGCAAGGTTTATTTCGCTGTCCCTTTCAACCGTCGACGGAAGCTACCTTAGCAGAACGTTCACAAAAGTCAACGCAAACTATTGGTGCAACGCATCAGCTTGACCCTGTGAATAACGAATAATGTAACCTATTGCAGCACGGAAGTTTACTAAGATGCGTTTTGAATTGGGACTGGTTTTACACAAAAAATTACACAACTGCCGCGACCTGGAAAAATTCTCAAGGCGACCCAAAAATTCATCTTGACGCAGAAACAATCTCGGCGCATCTTGCTAACAGCACCAAAGAATTACTGATGTCAGAACTCGTGGCCTATGTGGACGGTGGTTCCCTGGGCAATCCGGGGCCATCGGGTATTGGGGTGGTCATCGATGGCTGCGCCAGCGGCCCTATCCGCATCTCGCGGTGGATCGGCCACCAGGATAACAACGTCGCCGAATATGTGGCGCTGCTCGAGGCGCTGCAGTGCGCACTGTCTCTGAAGGCCAAGGCGCTGCACGTTTACTCGGACTCGCAAGTTGTGGTTCGGCAGATGCGCGGCGAGTACATCTGCCGTAGTTCGCGCCTCTACTCTCTGCATTGGACGTGCCGCAAATTGGCTCGAGCCCTCAGTTTTTCCATCTCTCACGTGCCGCGGGAGGATAATGCCGAAGCGAATCAGCTGGCGAATACAGCGGTGCGGGAGCGCGAAGCGGGTCTTAGGCATTAGGTCTAAGCTCCGGCTAACAGCGTTGCTAGAGACCTGCCTCTTGAACCCTCGCTTAATACTAGGACCTTAAGATCTGGAGCCCTGGCTCAACCGGTGACTGAAATCGGTTTCCCAGCCCGTTGAGAAGACGCCCGACTTCCAAAGCCAATTCTGTAAGTTTTCTTCCGTCCCCAGGCATCAGAAATCCGAGCGCGCATCCGAAGGTAATTTCGGTCTGAAGCCCCAACCAAGATCCCCTGGCATGGAACAGCAGCTGTAACAACTCTTTGCCGGGAAAACGCCCCTTGCCCTCGGCGATATTGCTTGGATGGACAGACCTCATCTGACTGGTCAGGCCATAGATCTCTTGTTTGGGAAACGAACTGGTACGCCATAACCACCAGTACATGGTCTACCGCGCGATGCCAAACCTTCAGGCCTCGGGTCGTAGGTCTCGGACGAACCGCGCGCGGGAAGGGGGGAGCTTTAGGCAGGCCTAAGACCCAACACCTAACACCTAAGACCCAAGACCTAAGACCTGAGACCAGCCTTGACACCATCCCGTCTCCGAGCGAGACTCCAATTACTGATGCGCGTTATGGATCATCACTCGATTGTCGACCAGAACCCCGCATCGGTTGAGGCAGGGACCAGCGAAGGCCGATCCGCAACCGCGAGCGTCTCGGCGGGAATCGCTGCGGCCAACGCGCATCTGCCCAAGCTTTTGGAGACCGAGCCGCGCTTTCCGGGAGAAGATGGCGGGCAGTCGCTGGCCAAAATGGCCCAGCTCGATCTCGATGCCGCCCTGCAACTGCTCGCCGAGCGCGCCCAATACATTACCGGAGCCACTGGAGCCGCCATTGCCCTGCGCCGCGGCGAACACTCCGACATGCTTTGCCGGGCCAGCGCGGGATCGAACGCGCCCGAGTTGGGGGCACTGCTCTCCATGGAATACGGGCTTTCGGGGGAAAGCGTGCGCACGCGCCAAGCCCTGCGTTGCGACGACGCCGCACAGGATCGGCGCGTGAACCGTGAAAGCTGCCGCCAGTTGGGCATTGCGTCGGTGGTGGTGATGCCGATCGTGAGCGAGCGGCAGGTGCTTGGTGTCTTCGAGCTTTTTTCAGGCAAGCCACACGCCTTTGAGGAACGTGATCTTTCCGCTTTGCGGCGGTTGGGCGAAATGGTCGAAACCGCAGTGAGGCATGCGGGGGCGGCGCAAGGTTTGGCCGCAGTTGAGGAACCGGCCGGTGCGGAAAGTCAGCCGTCCGGGGATGTGATCGCAGCCCATGCCTGGCCACTTGAATCTCCTGGAAATGTGATCGGCGCGGACTGTGCGGCCGTGCCGCAAGGAAAAGGTACTCTGTCCACGGAACTGGAAAAGACNNGAGCTGAAAAACCTGCAGAGGTGCCAGGCTTGCGGCTTTCCTGTGTCGCAGGGACGCACGTTCTGCGTCGATTGCGAAGGGAAGCAATGGCGCGGCGATGGTCCTCCGCAGCCTTCCGCAGCGGCCGTCGCCGCGGGCCGAGAAGCACCTCAAGCAACCCTACCGGAACCCCAAGTCATCGGTGCACAGGCTGATACGCCCGAGATTTCTGTTTTGAAGGATTCTTCTTCGGTTCAAACTTCGGACCCAGCCATGGAACCATCCCTAGGCGAAGTCGCAATTGCCGCTCCCGTAGTTGCGGACTTGCCGCAAAGCGTCCCGCACAATGTCCCAGAGGATGCGTCCGACTCCGACAATTCCATTCTGTTCTTAAGCTCGGCTGCGCCGTCAGAATCCTGGTTCGCGGCCCACAAGTACATCCTCGGAGCTTTGCTGGTCGTCGCGATCGTGATCGGCGCGCTGGTCTGGTTGCGCTGACCTTCCTCAGTCTCATCTTCGTTGTTTTGCGTGAATCTTTTCTATGAATGCTGTGCCCCGCGACAGATTACAATTCCTTTCCTGACTGCGAAGGGTTAGTCCGGAGGATTCATCTGGAAGGGCTGATCGTGCCACCAACCATGCGCGGGGTGCTCTGCCGTCGCTTGCTGGTTCTGCTGTTGACCGGTTTGGCCGCTGCCCAGAGTACTGAGCAGCGCACGTCGCTTCACTTAGAACGCGTCCGCCAGCAACCACAGTTGTTGCTGGCTTTTTTGCGCGACCTGCCCAAGGGTGGAGATCTGCACAATCATGTGGACGGCGCGACCTATGCCGAAGACCTGGTGGATTTCGCGGCGGACGGCGGGCTGTGCGTGGACCGAACCTCTTCGCGGTTGCTGGCTCCGCCTTGCGATTCCTGCGAAAGCTACAGGGCCAAGCCCGCGGCCCGATGCAGCTACGGCGACCATCTGCTTTACAACCAGATGATTGACGCCTGGTCGATGCGCAACTGGAGACCGGGCGACGAATCGGGCCACGATCATTTTTTTGCCACGTTCGACAAATTCAGACTGGCCTTGCTGACCCATGTGGCGGAGGAAATTGCCGCAGCCAGGAATCGCGCGGGCATGGATCATCTGCAATATGTCGAGTTTATGCACACCGCCGACGGCGGCGCGGCGGCAAAACTGGCGGGAAAGGTTGAATGGAATCCGGATTACGCCAAGATGCGCGAGGCGCTGCTGAGCGCCGGCATGCAAGATGTGGCTGCCGAGACCTCCAAGAGACTCGCTGCCGACGAGGCCCGCGGGAAACAGATTCTCAAGTGCGGAACTGCGGATGCGGCTCCCGGATGCGGCGTGACCGTGCGTTATCTTTATCAGGTGCTGCGCGGGTTGCCGCATGAAATCGTTTTCGCGCAGATTCTGCTTGGGTTCGAGCTGGTATCTTCCGATCCGCGATTTGTCGGGCTGAATCTGGTGATGCCCGAAGACTGGTACGTTCCCCTCCACGACTTCAACGAGCATATGGCTATGCTCGATTATCTGCACGGCGTCTATCCTAAAGTGCACATCACGCTGCATGCGGGCGAACTTGCCATGGGGCTCGTACCGCCGGAGGATTTGACGTTCCACATTCGCGCTTCGATCGAGCGCGGTCATGCCGAGCGGATCGGCCACGGGGTTGACGTGATGAATGAAAAAGATGCGATCGGCTTGTTGCATGAAATGGCAGAGCACAATGTACTCGTGGAAATCTGTCTGACCTCGAATGACGTGATTCTGGGCGTGAGCGGGGATGATCATCCGCTGCCGATTTACATGAAGTACGACGTTCCGGTGGCCTTGGCGACTGACGACGAGGGCGTGTCGCGCTCGGACCTGACGCATGAATATTTGCGTGCGGTAGAGAGTTACCACTTGTCTTATTCGGATTTGAAGCGCATGGCACGGCAGAGCTTGGAACACAGCTTCCTGCCGGGTCAAAGCCTGTGGACGGACAGGAAGCGGATGTTTCCTATGACGCCGGCGTGCACGGGGGATGTTCCGGGTGCGGACAAGCCGTCGGCGGGATGCGAAGAGTTCCTCACGGCTAACGAACGCGCGCGGATGCAGTGGAAGCTGGAGGGCGAGTTCGCAAAGTTCGAAAAGAAGTTCTGACGACCGTCTGTATGACCAACGACACTTACGACGCTGCTGAATCCGCCGCGCGGTTCATCCTCGGGCAAACCTCCTTGCGGCCGCGCATTGGCCTAGTTCTCGGTTCAGGTCTAGGCGGGTTTGCCGATTCTCTCGCCCACGCGGCCCGCATCCCTTACTCCGAGATCCCGGCCTTCCCGCGATCTACTGCGATTGGCCATGCGGGAATGATGGTGATCGGCAAGGCGGGCGCCGTCCCCGTGGCCGTGATGCAAGGGCGCGTCCATCTTTATGAAGGATATTCGGCGCAGGAGGTCGCGTTCCCCATGCGCGTGTTCGGGCGCGTGGGAATTCGCGCCGTCATCCTGACCAATGCGGCGGGCGGGATTAATCTGAATTATCAGCAAGGCGCGCTGGTGCTGATCGGCGACCACATCAACCTGCAGGGAGCGAATCCGCTGAGCGGTCCGAATGACGACCGTTTCGGCGTGCGCTTTCCCGACATGACGCACGCTTACGCGAAATCCTATCGCGAGCTGGCGCGAGAGGAAGCGGGCAAGCTGGCAATGACACTGCACGAAGGCGTTTACGCGGCGCTGCTTGGCCCCAGTTACGAAACGCCCGCCGAGATTCGGTATCTGCGAGCCATCGGTGCCGACCTGGTCGGCATGTCGACGGTTTTCGAGGTGATCGCCGCGCGTCACATGGGGATCAAAGTGCTCGCGATCTCGTGTGTCACCAACATGGCGGCGGGCATTGTTGATCAGCCGCTCTCGCACCAAGAAGTGATGGAAACCGGAGAGCGCGTCAGGGTCAGCTTCGAGGCGCTGTTGCGCGCCGTGCTGCCGCGGGTTCAGAGCGACAAAGCCATAGCCGGCTGAGTGCAGACGGCAGGCGCGGCGATGGCTACTTTCGAGCGCGGGGGATCAGCAATTTGAGCGGTGGAGTCACACCGTACACCGCGGAAAAACTGCCCTGATTCACGGCTACAGCCAAATATCCACGCGAGTTGATATAGAACAACGGCTGTTTCAGTGGTACATCGCTGAAGGTATTTACAAATTTCACCCGCATTTTCTTTCCGCCTATTTCTACCGGAACTTCTTGGCCGCGCTGATAGCCGAGTTTGAGGAAAACGTCCGCGGCGACGTTGGTGACTAAATTGCCGAATGGACCGTCAGTGGCAATGACTTCCGCCGTCAGCCCCTGGTCATCGAGCTTGGCTGCCTGCAGATTCAGGCGCACGAGATTCTTGACGGGCATTTCAGGACCGACCGTGCTCCAGTCGTCGCCGCGAGCCAAATGCGCGCCCGCCGGCGAGAACACATCGCGGCCGTGGAACGTAGAGGAAAGTTTAGCGCCGATCATCCAGTCGGTGTTCGCGATCTCACGCACCGCCTCGATGCCGTCGCGCTGCTCCACCAGCGTGAGCAGGCCGTTATCGGGCAGCACAAAATACTGTCCGGGTTTCGACTTGGCCACAATCGCCTTGCGCGTGCTGCCCACGCCCGGATCGATCACCACCACAAAAACCGTCCCCGCGGGATAGTACGGCGTGGCACCAGCAAGAAAGCGCGCACCGTCAAGAATGGAGAACGGCGTCACATCGTGGGTAAGGTCGACGATGCGCACCTCGGGCATGATCGAATACATCACCCCCCGGCAGATGGCAACGGAATCGTCTACTACGCCGAAGTCGGTCATGAAGACGATGGTCGGCGGATATTTCGCGGTCTGCACGTTCGCCAACGCAGAAAGCACAGGCATCAGCACCAGCAGTACCAGCACGAATCTAGCCAGGGTTCCATTCGTCCGGCGGGATAAGGCACTGGCGCGAGCCGGGCTCTCTCGGTTTATCGTCATCATGGTCTGAAAGAATACTGGGGAGAGCGGCCCGGCGGCAAATCAAGCGCGGATTCGTTCCGTCCGATCTATAATGTGCTGTCAATTCATTGCACGATTGCAAGGAGATCTCATGCCGGAAGCTATCCCCGAGAAATATCGCGATCTTTTTCAGAAGCGCGCCTTCGCCAGTCTTGGCACGCTCATGCCCGATGGGCGGCCGCAGGTTACGCCCGTCTGGTGCGACTTTGACGGCGAGCACGTCATTTTCAACTCCGCCAAAGGACGCCAGAAAGATAAGAATGTCCGCCGCGATCCGCGCGTGGCCATGGCCTTGGTGGACCCGGAGAATCCCTACCGCTATCTCGAGATTCGCGGCCGGGTGGTCGAGATCACCGAGGAAGGCGCCAGCGCTCATATCGATAAGATGGCCAAGAAATATCTCGGCGTCGACAAGTATCCCTATGGCCAGCCCGGCGAAGTGCGCGTGATTTACAAGATTAAGCCTGAGCACACGACGGTGATGGGATAGAGCTCGAGCGGTGTTCCGGAACCGACCAAAGGGGCCAGCCTGCGGGACACTAGCGCTACGGCCGAGGAGACCTTCATCCCGTCATGGCAATCACTGAAATGGACCTTACTGCCGCCCTCGACATCCGCTGGGTCCGCTCGCAGTTCCCCGCGCTGGCCGAAACCGTCAATGGACACCCCGCCGTCTTCCTTGACGGACCAGGCGGAACGCAAGTTCCAGAGCGCGTGATTGACGCTATTTCCGACTACCTCCGGCGCGACAACGCCAATACATGCGGCGCCTACGCGACCAGCCGCCGCACCGATGCCATGGTCGCCGACGCGCGCGCCGCGATGGCGGACTTCCTCAACTGCAATGCTGACGAAATCGTCTTCGGCTCTAACATGACCACGCTGACGTTTGCCATGTCACGCGCGATTGGCCGTGACCTGGGCCCCGGCGATGAAGTCCTGGTCACGCGTCTCGATCATGACGCCAACGTTTCGCCCTGGCTCGCGCTGGAAGAAAAAGGCGTTACAGTACGCTGGGCAGAGTTTCACGAAAACGATTGCACCCTCGACCTGGCCGATCTTGCCTCGAAGATCAATGAAAAGACCAAACTGGTTGCGGTCGGTTACGCGTCGAATTCAGTCGGCACGATCAATCCAGTCAAGGATATCGTTCGCCTGGCGCACGCCGCCGGCGCACTCGCTTATGTGGACGCCGTACACTACGGCCCCCACGGACTCATCGATGTCGCCGCGCTCGACTGCGATTTTCTGGTGTGCTCAACGTACAAATTTTTCGGTCCGCACATGGGAGTGCTCTACGGGAAGCGCGAGCACCTGAAGAGACTGCGTCCCTATAAACTCCGGCCCAACACCGACAGCATTCCCAACTGCTGGGAATGGGGTACGCTGAACCACGAGTGCATAGCCGGAATCAAGGCCTGCGTGGATTACTGGGAAGAACTTGGCCGGCACGCGAAACCCGCGATCACAACCCGGCGCGCCGCGATCCTGGCCGCGCACGAAGCCATTCATGAGCACGAGCGCGCCCTGATGGAAAAAATGATCGCAGGCCTGCTCGCCATCCCCGGCCTGAAGCTGTACGGCATCAGCGACCGGCAACGCCTCGAGAATCGTTGCGCAACCTTCGCGGTCCGCATCGAAGGCCGCTCGCCTCTGGAACTGGCAACGAAGCTGGGCGAGCGTGGCATCTTCACCTGGGATGGAAATTACTACGCCCTCAACCTCACTGAAAAGTTGGACGTTGAGCGGCTGGGAGGATTCCTGCGCATCGGCCTGGTGCACTACAACACGATGGAGGAAGTGGAGCGGTTGCTGGCGGCGTTGCATGAGATTACGGCTTAACCTGCCGCAACTCCTCCACGCGGTCCCCTCGCCCCACCAACACCAACTTCGTCAGCCCGACAAACAGCCCATGTTCAACGACGCCTGGAATATTGCTCAAGGTAAGCGCCAGCGCCGGAGGATCGTGAATCTCCCCAAAGCTGCAATCAAGAATCGGGTTGCCGTTGTCGGTCAGGTAAAGACTGCCGTCAGCCGCCGCGCGCAATTTCGGCGACGCCCCAAGCGACACGATCTTTCTCTCAACTACGGTTCGCGCAAACGAAATTACTTCCACCGGCAACGGAAATTTGCCGAGCGCCTCAACCACTTTGCTGGAGTCCGCCACCACCACCATCTTCTTGGAAGCGAACGCGATGACCTTCTCGCGTGTCAACGCACCNNATCGTGATGTCAATCTCCGGATGTTCGTCCAGCGTGGTCAGCGGAATGCCAACTGAGCGAGCCAGATCGCTGGTATGCGCCGACGTCGGAATTCCGATAATCTTCAATCCCGATTTCACGCGCTCGCCGAGCGCCAGCACCGCGAAGTAGGCCGTCGAGCCGGTGCCCAGGCCAACAATATCTCCGTCGCGAACCAGTTTCGCCGCGGCGCGCCCCGCGGCTTCTTTTTCTCCTTCATTCGCCATGAATCACTCGTCGCTCATTTGTTGAAAATTTCGATGTACGCCAGATAGCCCGCCAGCACTAATCCAAAAATGGCCAGCAAGCAAGACACGACATCAATCACCGAACCGGCGGGCTCAAAGGTGTCCGAGTCGAGTTGCACCTTGGTCTGACGATAGCGCTTCAAACCAGCCAGAATCAGCAACACTCCGCCGACCGCTGAAATAATGCCCAGCCACGTCGTAAAACCGGGGGTACTGGACGCGTACCCCTGCACCTTCATGAATTCGCGCAGCGCAATGGAAAAGCGTCCAATAGCGAATCCAAAAACAATGGTCGCAATCCCGGTCCGCAGCCACGCCAGAAAGGTCCGTTCGTTAGCGAGGTGATCGCGCGCACGGTTAGGGTTCGTATTATCGGGCATGCTCGAACCAGGGATTCTGGCAGGCCGCCATTATTCCACAGCCTTCTGAACCAACGCAGCGATTCCGGCGATATTTTTCATGAGGTCGGCCGGAAACCCGTGCCGCTGCTGAAGGTATTCCGGCGAATTGTAGGAGAGCCACACCTGGCCGTGCTCGTCCTGCCACGCCAGCGCCTTCAGCGGAAGGTCGATAGCCA
>PMHI01000059.1 GCA_003156615.1 Acidobacteriaceae bacterium
AATCCAATCCCGCTTGAGATCAACCACGGTCGTGTCGCGGCCGACTGAAATGGTAATTCGCGTTGGCGAACCAAAGGTTCTACCATGGCGAACGCCTCTGCCCTCGGCTGTAGTGATTCGTACCTCCACATGAGGTACAGGGTAGCGACCAAAATAGGTGGAGACGGACTTGGAAGCAGCGCTGACCCAGCCAATCAAGTCTTCTTGGGTAACAGCTCCTCCCTCGCCGGAGACAAACACATCGATGCGAGCACCAGGGGCCATGATCGTTGTGGGTTTGCTTCCGGTACCTCTAGAAAATGCGAGCACGTAGGTCAGAAGCGCAACTTTCGAAAGCGCGTTGATCATTAACAGCGAAGACGAACCTATACTTCCCCTCATTCCTAACTCCAGGTTTCTGTTTTATAAAAACATGCAGCAACCTGCGGTCGGGGAGGACAACAGAGCGTCGGACCTAATCGCTACGCTGAAAGTCTGGTCTCATTCGCTTTTCGAGTGAGCCGCTTGCAGCAGCGGGGCTTGACTCATGTGCTACAACGAGTTCTCGTATTTTGTCCAGCCAGATGTCTAGGGTCGCGCCTTTGTCTACATGAGCGTCTACGCGGCTCAATTCCTGCGGTCGCAAAAGAGCATAACCAGAAATTAGGACGAAGGAGTACCAGGACTGAAGCGCTTAATGGCCAGTATCGGGTCGGGTCCAAGTCATTTTGAGCATTCGATAGTTCACCAGGACCAGGTCACACCCGCTTTGCTGCATCCGTTCCAACGCCTCACCTGCGTCACGAGCGGCTATAACCTTATATCCGCTCCCTTCAATCACGAACTTCAGCATTCTTACGGCCTTTGGGTTGTCGTCTACATAGAGAACGGTTCGTTGATTCCCGGTCTTCCAGCGCCCCCTCCGGTATGGGACTTCCGATTGCCTGAGTCTTCATCAGGATCCTCCCTGGTTGGAGGTTGGTCAGCCGATCGGGCGTACGGGAGATCAATGTCTCCGGCGTTCGCGGTTTTCCCAGTCTCCGCCATAGCCTTCTCAGTCACGTGAAAGTCATTCATGGGACGTTCATTCTTTCTTCCACGATTCGGTGGCGCCGGTGCAGCGCGGTTCCCGTCACCCTGGGAAATCACCCGAGCATTGCGTTCGTGAACGTGTTCCCCGGAACTCGACGATTCGATGTTCACAGATCGCCAGAAGTTACATCAGGACAAACTGGTCGCGAGTACTGCTTCAGAGGAGTATTCATATTTTCAGGGCAATCCGCCCAATCAACCGAAGTCCGGTGCAAACCCGCATTAGGCTTGTCGCCGCTCTGTCGAGTTGAGAGTGCAGGCCGAAATCCAGGTCAAGTCCCGCGGCACACATTCTTTCCCCGGTTGTAACTTTCTTGTCCGATCCCACATCGTATGGCCAGAAAGTGACATTCATCGGGAGCGAAACAGCGAGATTTCCTCCAACCTGGGGATGACTTGCGACAATTCGCTTTAATCCTCCCAGGCAGGGGACGTGGGCTCCTCCCGAGAACGAGTGTTGCTGTACCAGGATGCAAAATCAATTCGCAAAAGGAGCAAAAAGATGAGTAATTCAATGAAGGCGATGTTGGCTGGAGCGGCGCTGGCGGGCTTGTTAACAGGCACCAGTGCGAAGCTTCAGGCACAGACGACGAACCAAAACCAGAACAATGCCGGCATCAGATCTGTGAGCATGCAAGATAATGGCGGCACGGACACGAAGACGGACAAAGACAAACTTCCAAAGCATGCTTGTAAGGGGCAGAACGACTGTAAGGGGCAGGGCGGCGGCGACAAGAAGCATGCTGGCAAGAACGATTGCAAGGGCAAGGGCGGNNTTCAACCCCAATGGGTCGGGGTTGAGTGTCCCGGCCCTCTTTTTTCTTGGAAAAAATGACATGCCAGCAAATCCTTTCAACGGATTCACCGATTTTGGAGTTGGGATAGGTCTTCGCGTACCTCACTATCGGCATATTCTCGCCGAGACGCCGGTTGTGAGTTGGTTCGAGATCATCTCAGAGAATTACATGATTGATGGTGGGCGCCCGCTGCATGTCCTCGATCAGATTCTTGATCGTTACCGGGTTGTACAGCATGGGGTTTCCATGTATTTTGGTTCCCCAGAACCACCGAATCGGGAGCATCTGAAAAAGCTCAAGACTCTGGTCAAGCGGACCCAGACCCCGTGGCTCACAGACCATCTTTGCTGGGGCAGTGTAGATGGCACGTACAGCCATGACCTGTTACCCATGCCGTACACGTTCGAGGCTGCTCGCCATACCGCACAGAAAATTCGCGAAGTACGGGACTTCCTTGAGATTCCGATCGCAGTTGAGAACGTGAGCAGTTACGCCGAATTCCATGTATCGGAGATGACGGAGTGGCAGTTTCTCACCGAAGTGGTAGAACTGGCCGATTGCGGAATTCTCTTGGATGTAAACAACATTTATGTCTCTTCGAGAAACCACAATTTCGATCCCTTCGATTACGTGAACGGGGTTCCAGCGGAGCGAGTGGCGCAGATCCATATCGCAGGACACTCGAAGTTCGAAAAATACATTCTGGATACGCACGATCATCCGGTGATTGATCCGGTGTGGAAGCTCTATTCTCGCGCCATCGAACGCACAGGCCGCACAGCGACGCTTCTCGAGTGGGACGACAAAATCCCATCCTTTGAAGAGGTTCACAACGAAGCACTTAAAGCGAATCAGTTCGTCGCAGAGATGGCGGTCACATCATGAACCTGCTCGAAATCCAACACCGCATGCTAGACGCGGTCATGCAACCCCTCACCAACGACGAGCAGATGCAGCCGCATACTCGTGACGGCAGGTCCATGCACGACGTGGCCGCAGAGTTCATCAAACCGAATGATCGCCTGAGCTCATTTGAGCGTCTTGAGATCTACAATCGCCAATACTGGTTTCGCGTACTCGCCTCCTTGGACGAAGACTTTCGGGGTCTTCGGGCGATCATCGGCCCCCGACGGTTTGAAGCATTGTGCAAGGCTTACCTTATCGAGTGTCCTTCTGAGTCATTTACTCTTCGAAACCTGGGCTCTCGCTTGGAGTGGTGGTTACGAAGCCATCCGGAACACCTTCAACCACGCGCAGGCTTGGCGCTGGATATGGTTCGCTTAGAATGGGCTGAAATCGAAGCTTTCGACGGNNTTGCTATCAGGAAGGATGACTCTGACAGCGAGATGGCCAGCAACGCGGTTTCGGAGCGCGGAAAGCGAGCCCACCTGCGCAAAGTCGCGCGTCAAAAGCCCCAAGCGATTTTCTTGGTAGTGCACCGCGTCGACGATTCAATCTACTTCAAACGAATCGAGCCTGAAGCTTTCAAGTTTCTCAAGGCTCTGCGAGAGGGTAAGAGCCTCTCGGTTGCAGTGATGCAGGCTTTCGAGGGACGAGACATTCAAGAGAATAAGCTCATCGACACAGTGCAAGGTTGGTTTGAGAATTGGTCGAGTCTAGGCTGGTTTTGCGCCCCCAACTCTACAGACCAGGGGTTTATTTCCGCGTCAGGAAGACAATCATGAGCAAGACCGTCGATGCTGGTGAGCGAGCATATTCGCTTTTTGAACGGGCATTCTCTTCTTTGCAGTCCCCGCTGCTCCTTGCTGTTCGCCTCTACTGGGGCTGGCAATTCTTCCAGACTGGACTCGGTAAACTAATGCACATTCCCAAGGTCGTGGGGCTTTTCACGAGTTTGGGGATACCGCTACCGGCGTTCAACGCATACTTCGTCAGTTCGCTTGAACTTGTGGGCGGAGCCTTACTGTTTCTGGGCCTTGGGTCTAGAATCATCGCACTACCGCTGACGATCGATATGCTGGTAGCCTACATCACAGCCGACCGCGAGGCGTTGTTTTCCATCTTCGCGGATCCCGGCAAGTTCTATGCCTCCGACGCGTATACGTTCCTCTTTGCCTCCGTGCTTATTCTCATCTTCGGCCCGGGAAAAATCTCTGTCGATTATGCAATTGGCTATTTGTGGAGGAGGAGAGCCCCGAGGCCGCAGCCCCTTCGTGAGAAGTCGGCCCTCGCTACCTGATTCGCNNGTGCATTCGGTGATCGCACTTTGCGACCGCAAGTTCCCCGGCCAGGGCGCTGAACTAAGCAAGCTATGGCGCACCAAGCAACTGGAGTACACCTGGCTGCGTAGCCTCGTTGGACGGTACGAAGACTTTTGGAGTGTGACGGAATCGGCCCTGACATTTGCGTGCCGTAGTCTCAGCCTTGAGTGCCCTCCCGAGACGCGCCAAGAGTTGATGGAATCTTATCTGCACCTTGAAACATTTCCTGAGGTGCAGGCGACATTGAGCAAATTGTCGCAATATAAGCTGGCCATCTTGTCGAATGGCTCGCCGAAGATGCTCGCTGCCGCAGTGAAGCACGCGGGTCTGAGAGGCATATTTAGCGACGTGATCAGCGCTGACGAAGTAAAGATCTATAAGTCAAGTCCCCGTGTGTACGGGTTGGTTTCGCAGCATTTGGGCGTCCCTGACAGTGCGATTGCGTTTGTATCGTCGAATTTCTGGGATATCGCCGGGGCCAAAAGCTTTGGGTTCTGGACGTGCTGGGTCAACCGGTGGAGTCTTCCTCAAGATGAACTGGGTGTCACGCCAGATGCCACTGTGGAGGATCTGGATAGGCTGATTCCTGTTCTGGAGGGATGAATTCATTCCTCCAGGCTGGCGCGCCTCGAAAGCAGGTGCGCGGGTCGCTCTCTACGATGCCGCAAGCAGTCGGGGAGAAGGCTCAGCCGCTTGGGTGGCAGCAGGGATGATTACTCCTTCGGCAGAGGCCGTTGATGCCAATCCGGAAATCGTAGCGATGGGGCGGCGCAGGCTTAGCGTGTGGCCGCAATGGCTCGCCGAATTGCCAGAACCGGTTTTCTATCGTGATGACGGAACCCTGCTGCTCTGGCATCACGAGGATGCAGGCGAGGCACATCGCTTCGAGAGACTGCTCGCAAGGCGCGACGCGCAGGCGCATCTGGTTCACGTGGATGCGGCTCGGCTCACTCAGCGGCGATAACCTAAGGTCAACGAGCGGGATCAACAAGAAGAATGCGAATGCAACCCAAAAACTAGGATCTTCGGCATTTCGCAGGAAGTCCTCGTGACCGCAATCGGGCGATTTGGAGGGCTTAACCAAAGTCGAAAGTGTCGATTCGGAAAGTGTTGATTAGTTGATGGAGGAAGGCAACGCGTTCGAGGTTGGGATTGTATCGGGCGTCGAAAATTCGAGAGAACGCGGCGGTAGAGAGATTCGCACCCGTGCCGGAGCCGCCGACATCGTCGAGCCCGACCACGCGCAAGTTGCCAGGAATTTGATATTCCGCGTCGAGGACAGCCGTCATCAGACGTCCCGGCGGTTCAGTCGTTAACGCAATATGAGTTAGGTAGTTCTCCAGAGTCCAACCCCCCAAGCGCGGGTCCGCGCTCCGCCTGCGTTCAGTTTTGCATGTCCGTCCCGTGCCGTTTCCGTGCCGTTAACACGAAATTGCACCGAACTAGCCGCGTTAGATGCCATCTGCCGCGGTCTAGGTGTATGGAACTACATTGGGGAGCGTTTTCGAATCCCACTCTCTCCTTCAACCCCGTTATAATCAATACGTTGGAGTGATTTTTGGTCTATCCGTAACCCACTCTCGGCATTAGTTTTCATCTTTAGAATGAGCGACATGCAGTTTCGCGCGGTCAGAAAACGTGCCGATAAGTCTGAAAGCGAGAAAGCGACTGTTTCAGAATCAGTTGCTCGAAATGCAAAACGCGTCGGGCTAAAGTCGCTGTCCTATTTTGGCGGCCAAATCCCAGGTTGCTGCTGACATATTTAAGTCGATTAATGAACAGCCTCCGGGGCTTCTTCGTGTGGTTGTCCCAGCGACTTACAGCGCCGGGAGGCACCTCTAAGTCTTGCAATTTTTTTAATGTCGGCCCCGAAAAGTTTGCGCCCTACCAGTGTGCGGGAATCAACGGTCTAGTCATTGCGAAACGTTCCTTACGCGCCTTCAGCAAAATCTTTCAAGGCCTGACACGGCTCGCCATTAGAGTAAGACCAGAGAAGTGAACGCAGAGCTGGTTTCAATACTAAAATGAACGGGAGTGAATCAACGAAAGGGACGAGGAAAGCCGGGCGCTCTTTTGTGATGCCGAAGACGGCCGCACCACATTCATACAGAACCTGTACTCATCTGAGAGGAAAGCCACTAAAGACGCGGGTTTCCGATAAAGGTAAGAAAACAAGTTGGGGACGTAGTTCAGTTCAGTTGGTTAGAACGCTCCTTTCTCACCGTCACAATGATGTAAGCGATTTAAAAATCAGCAACTTACTACAACCAACATCTGTTCGCCCTGTCACGGCGTCTGCCATTTCCCTGCATTTCCGAAAACTTGTTGTCCGTTCACTTGAAGTTCCTGACGTCTTCCTCCTCCGAGATCGAAGTGCGTCACGTATGGCGAACAGTTTTCGTCAAGAACTGATCGCAGAACTTTTCGATGAGGAGAGCTAATGGGACTGCTGGAACTCGAAATTTATTCCATGATTGGCGCGGAAGGTTTCGCAAGCTTAGTCGCCGCCTTTTATCGACAAGTCCCTCAAGACGACCTTCTAGGGCCAATCTACCCGGCAAGTGATCTTCCAGGGGCCGAGCAGCGCCTCCGAGATTTCCTGATCGGTAGGTTCGGGAGCCCCAGACTTACATTGAACAAAGAGGCCATCCTCGCCTCCGGGCGCCGCGGCATTCGCCGTTTCACATCGATCAGACTATCCGCGACCGCTGGATGCGGCTGATGGACAATGCGTTGAGGGAAGCTTCGCTGCCAAGCAAAGCCTAAGAAGTTCTTCGGAAATTCTTCAATGAGATGTCTACCTTCATGATCAATCAGTCAGAGGCTAGGATCAGCTAGCGCAAAG
>PMHI01000659.1 GCA_003156615.1 Acidobacteriaceae bacterium
GGCGACCCTAATACCCGTCGACGACCACGCGTTACTGAAATCACGCAACTACCGGATCGGGGCGTGACATGGCGGCATTCACCGCGGGGCCGATTCGTCCTCGATCTGCGCGGCTTGCAAGAAACTCGGCGAATATCCAGCATGCCCCGATCGCAGCCAGATTGTATACAGCGGCGCCCCATGTTCTCTCATTGTGCAGTCGGATAAAAATAGGAGGTATTTCTACAAAACCTTCGAACAGCATCAGCATCAACGCAAGCAGCCTGGCGGCCAGGACATCCATAATTCCTGAGCAAATTGCACTTCCTGCCAGGAAGAAGGCGATTCCGGTGAGCACCGCCCAAAAATATCCAAACGACATCCAGTGCGGGACGATGCTCGCGAAGACGCGAATACTGGTGAGGTGAAATAAGCCGAAGATGACAGGAGGCAATCCGAGCATCCAACGTGCCGCGATCGCTGCTCTCTTTTGCAACAGGGAATCCGGTGAGGCGGTGGAGGCGTAAACGATGGCTGCCGGAGCGACCAGCATTAACTGTTGAGCGAGCCCGAAAGAAATGCCTACGAAGACGGCGATTCGCCAGCCATACGCATGAATTCCGGCATAGTACCGAGGGAGCCAAAATGCCGCAAAAATCAAGTAGGCGATGGCGGATGCCGCGGCGCCAATCCTTGCGCTGCGCCGCCACAAAATTGCAAGACCCGCTGCGACCAGCCAGACGCCCGCGACGTAGGCCAGTATGTGCTGACCTGGAAAATTCTTGCCCAGAGATTGGATGGGCTGATGAGAGCCATCGAATGCCCCCCAGGCGATATCCAGAATGCCGGTGAGAGCAGTGCCCAGGCCATAGAACCAAACTCCAACTTTCATCTGTTGATCTCCCATGAGTCGCTTGGCGAGAAGCCAGAACCCAATGACGATACATGCGTTCTCGACTTCAGAACTGATAGTATGGCCGCAGTGGTACATTGAACAGAGCCATTTTCGTAAAATCTATTGGACCATTTGAGATGCCCAAAGCCGTTAGCTCGTTCGAGCTCACTCTCAAAAGCCGGTCGCGCCATCAGACCCTGACCAATTGGTTGTATGGCGAACTGCGCTCTGCCATTCTGGAAGGTCGTCTCGCGCCGGGCGCCAGACTTCCAGCATCCAGAGATTTTGCCAGCCAGTATGAACTCTCCCGGGGTACAGTCGTCAGCGTTCTGGAGCGTTTACAAGCCGAGGGGTATATCACCTCCCGTGTCGGATTCGGTACGTGGGTCAATCGTGTAGAGGCGCCTCGTCCGGCCCGCCAGGCAACCACGACACCGGCATATATTCGTCGCGTCATTTCGACATATAAACGGCCGCAACCCTGGGTCGACCTGGCTTTTGTTGACGGGATCCGCCCCTTTCGGATCGGGGTGCCAGCCATCAACGAATTCCCTTCCGAGGTTTGGGGACGTATTGCCGCAGACCGAGCACGTAATTTCAGGTCATGGTTAAAGAAAGAGGCTGATCGGCGCGGGTATCGGCCATTGCGCGATGCAATCGCCGAGTATTTGCGCACGTCCCGTGGGGTGCGATGCACTGCGGAACAAATCGTCCTCGTTTCCGGAATACAACAGGCGCTCGACCTGTTGGCACGGCTGCTCTTGAAAAAGAGCGATCCGATATGGATGGAAGATCCTGGATATTTCGGAGCCAGAATCGCGTTCGACAATGTCGGAGCCAGGATTATTGCTGTACCAGTGAATGATGAAGGGCTGTCTGTTTCCGCCGGAATTAAGATCTGTCCGGATGCGAAGGGCGCGTACGTAACGCCGGCTCACCAATTCCCGCTGGGGGTAACGATGTCGCTGGAGCGGCGGATGGCCCTTCTTAGCTGGGCCTCACGCGCCGGCGCTTTTGTTATTGAAGACGACTATGACAGCGAGTATAGGTTTGAGGGCCCGCCTGTGCCTGCCCTGCAAAGTCTCGACAATCACTCAAGCGTTATCTTCATCGGATCGTTCAGCAAGACGCTATTCCCAGCCTTACGCGTGGGCTACGTGGTATTGCCTGCGCCGTTAATAGATTTCTTCCTGAGTTTCCGCTACCGAACCGATTTCCGGAATTCATCCTTTGACCAGGCAGTGCTCTGCGACTTCATCGTCGATGGGCATTTTGCGCGTCATCTGCGGAGGATGCGGAATCTGTATGCGGAGCGCCTCTCAACGCTCATGGAAGGAGCCAAGCAACATCTGGGTGGGTTGCTTGAGATCTCTAACGTCAGGGCAGGCCTCTACACGATCGGGTACCTCAAGAATGGAATGANNCCGAATGCGTTGCTCCTCGGCTTTGGCGGATTTGACGAGCTTGCGATACGGCAGGGTCTCATTCGACTCACAAGGGCATTGAGCCAGTCAGACCTCGGGACATGAGACCAATTCTCTCAACGAATGCCAAATCGCCAAGTCACATTTGCTGAAGCGCTCGCACTTAGGTACCTAAGAACAAAATGCCCTGCCTGGAAATACGAACAAGAAGCCAGGATTATTCGACAAGAACATGGCGCTTTCAAGTTCCAAAGCGTACTTCTGACGGAGGTACGTTTCGGGTTGCGAACAGCGCGGGCCGATATCGACCTTGTTGTCAAACTGGCTCAGAGTTATTGCCATGGTGTGAAGTTTAGCCAAATGGTTCCTGACGAAACTGAATTCCGTTTTGCAAAGGAAGCGCTATGAATAGCAAGTCTTTGATTCTCACTTGATGCATGGGTCGTCGGCAAAGCGGAAGTTGAGCCGCGTTCAAATCACAGTGCTGGCCGCTATTGTGCTCCTGTACTCAGTAGGTGCCTACGCCGAGACTAAGCTCGCCCCGTTACCCGATGCCTGGTG
>PMHI01000323.1:0-9886 GCA_003156615.1 Acidobacteriaceae bacterium
CTAACGAGTTAACGATGGGGACATTTCTAACGAGTCCATTATCAGGAGCTCCATTTGACGTCCGGCCGGAACCACGTTAATCTGCGCCGGGTGAAGCCAAAATGCCGAATCATCTTCCTGCTCGCTACTTCGAAACGGGCTGCCGCATTCCCAGAGAATATTTCTGGGTGATCGGCTGGGGAGAGAGCGATGTCGGAACCGAGATCGGATCCTATGACGCCGCCCTGCACATGGCCGGCATCGAGAATTACAACGTAATGCTTTACACCTCCGTGCTGCCCCCCGATGCGGTCGAGCTCTCACACTTGCCTGACATCCACCATGGGTCGGTGCTTGAGGGAATCATTGCCATTCAGCATACCGATAAACCTAGAACACGCATCACAGCCGGTCTCCTTTTGGCCAAGGTCTATCGCAATTCAGACGGCTCTTACCTGGGCGGTTTTGCGTGCGAGTATGCTGGCAATGGATCGATCGAAGAAGCGGAAGCCAATCTACGGGAAGCGATGCAGCAGCTTTTTGCGCGGCGTTATCAAAAAAGGTTCTACAAACTCGAGATTGGGAAATCGGTCGTTCGGACGTACACGCCGGAAAGATCGTTCGGGACCATTCTTGTCGGCATCGGCTTCGCCAGCTACCTTGTCCCGGTATTGAAACCCGCGGTGGACGTAACCCCTTCCCACAAGGACAAGTCGCACGTGAAATATGCGACCAGATGAGGGAGCGAGTATCGAGTTCCTTGTTTCGCGCCGGCGAATCCTGCGTGTTTATGGAAGGGTAGCCCATCACCCGGGAGCAATACCGCACATCCGGGGTCCGATGTATGGGGAGCAATCCTTAACCCTTCCTAGAACGCGGCCCTCGTTTTATCAGCTCAAACGCTTCTTGGCGAGTGTTGCCAGCAGTGATTCGCCGCGACTTCCGAGTTCGTGCCCAAAAGCAAATGCCTGGAGGGAACTATGACTCAAAAATTTGATGTGATCGCAATTGGAACCGGATCAGCCGCCTCGGCGGTGGCGTCACGCTCTCGCAAAGCAGGATGGCAGGTTGCGATAGTGGATTCGAGGCCGTACGGAGGTACTTGTGCTCTGCGGGGGTGCGACCCAAAGAAAGTGCTCGTCGGAGCTGCCGAATCCGTTGACTGGATTCATCGAATGAAGGGAAAAGGAATTCAGGCCGAGAAGCTTCGGATTGATTGGCCCGAGTTAATGCGTTTCAAGCGTTCTTTCACTGAGCCGGTTCCAAAACGGCGCGAAGAAGAATTTGCGAAAGCCGGCATCGCAGCGTTCCAGGGTCGGGCACGCTTCACCGGTCCAACCACAGTACGAGTAGGGGAAGAGACATTGGTGGGACGGTACGTCGTGATTGCGACCGGACAGTGTCCAGCAGATTTGGAGATTCCCGGCGCTGAGCACCTTACGACCAGTGATCAGTTCTTGGAGCTGGACGAGCTCCCGAAGAGGATTCTGTTTATCGGAGGCGGGTATATCGCCTTTGAGTTTGCGCATGTGGCGGCGCGTGTGGGATCGCAGGTCACAGTCCTACACCGTGGCCTGCGCCCACTGGCCCTCTTTGACCCGGATCTCGTTGATCAGCTTGTTGAGCGGACTCGCGAACTTGGCATTGACGTTCATCTGGCAACCGAAGCGATCGGGATCAAAAAGAGCTCCGGTCAGTTGACTGTCCGGGCAGTGGCTTCTGGAAAGACGGGCGTGTTTCAGACGGATATGGTTGTGCATGCTGCGGGTCGCGTACCCGAGATCAAGGATCTGGATCTGGATGCTGCGGGGATCGAATGGGAGAAACGGGGGGTGCGAGTCAACGAATTCTTGCAGAGTGTGTCCGTTCCAGCGGTGTATGCGGCGGGAGATGCCGCCGCCAGCGGAGGCCCACCGCTGGCTCCGGTGGCAAGTTATGAAGGGTTGATCGTGGCAGCAAACCTATTGCAGGGGAACCATCAGAAACCAAACTACATCGGCATTCCCTCGGTCGTGTTCACGGTTCCCCCGCTGGCTGCAGTCGGTCTCAGTGAACGCGCGGCAAGTGAGCAAAACCTTAAGTTCAGGGTCAAGAAGGAGATGACCTCGACCTGGTATTCATCTCGGCGGGTTGGGGAAACATGTTCCGGCTACAAAATGTTGGTGGAAGAAGGCACAGACCGCATTCTGGGCGCTCACATTCTAGGGAGCGAGGCCGGTGAAGTCATCAATCTCTTCACGCTTGCTATCCGTTCTGGGATGCGAGCCACGGATTTAAAGCACATGCTGTTTGCGTATCCGACGAGTGGTTCAAATACAACGCGCATGCTTTAGAAAGGTCGAAAGCAGACCCCGATACTGTCCCCAGCAGCTGATGTGCGGGGTTCCGCTCAAAGCAAGTCTCTGAGACTCGCTGGATTGACCACAGACTTGGCAGATTAGACCCAGTCTGGTTGCGGGCTAACCCTTGTTGAGCGACGGTTGGTGGAGTCGCATACGACTGTCATCATCACCCGATGTTCCACCAGGACCAGTGCTCATGTGTGGCTCAAGTAACACAGAGCCGCCGTCGCGGAATGGCAGCGGAGCGAGCGGGGTAAGAGACTAGACCCGTTTTTGCGGGACGAAGTTCTAGTCGTGGAGAACGATGTTGAGGAGTGAACTGTGGACTTGCAATTCGTTGCCGGCATGATAATCAATGAACCCCAATTTCCTGAACCGGTTCATGAAAAAACTGACCCGCGACCGCGTTGTGCCTATCATCTCTGCGAGCGTCTCTTGACTGATCTTGGGGATCAGGATCTCGGGCTTGCCGTCCTTGCCGAACTGAGCTAGCAATAGCAATATCCGGGCCAGTCTTTTTTCACNNGATTCTCATCACGGAGCAATCGGTCATTGCGGTTGCGGAGCAAAGGCGGAGAAGCTGCCCTGTAAGGCAGCCTTCTCCAAAGAAATCGCCCTTGTTCAGAATGCCGATTGTGGCTTCCTTCCCGATCTGCGACACAACGGTGAGTCTTACCTTTCCTTCCCTTATATAAAAAACAGCATCGGACGGGTCGCCTTGAGCAAAGATGGTCCGCTTCTTGAGAAAAGGTTCGATCTTTCGACCGCCATTGATGGTCGAAAGGAATGTCTTGGAATCGAATTTGATGGCCTTCTTGGCCGCTACCGGCGTCATAATTGGCCCCTCTCAAGAGTTTCGAATGCGCAGAAGAAAAATTCCTTTATTAAAAAAGAAAAAATGCGCAAGAGGGGTGAAAACAGGGTCAAACTGGGAGGCACATACTGCGATTCCGCCCAGAAATAATCGTTTCACGATTTGATGTCGAAAGTCAAACTGCATTGGCTCGATGATACTCGTGGCCACCTCAGTTCAACGGACGAGATTTACGGTGGAACTAATGGGAACCGGAGGTGGGCGGAGGCGCAGGTTTCTCCGGGTACAGGCGGTGAAACTCCGGCTCGTCGTGAAGAGGGATGAGATCGGGATCGCGGCGAGCCCACGAGGCGTCCTTGAAACCCGCTTCCCAGGATTTATGCAGGGCATCCAGGGCATCCGATTTTCTGTTCAGTTTGCAGTACAGACAAGCTGCATTGTAAAGAATCGACGCTTCATTGGCGCGTAAAGTAACCGCCAGGTTGAGCTCGCGTAAGGCATCGTCAGACCGTCCCAAATCAGCGTAGTCGGAACCCAGCAGGACGCGCGCCCGCGCGTCTTCGGGCACTTGTTTCAAATGGTTTTCAAGCGCCGCCATCCTGCGCTGGCGCATGTTGCGAAGCCCTTCTTCTTTGCCCATCGCACCCAGACAGTTCAGGATGGGCACATAGACGTTGTAGTCTTCACCGCTCGCTTCCACAGCGGTTTCCGCAATGTCCAAAACCTCCTGGTAGCGCCCCGCGGCGAACAGGGCGCGGCAAAGCAGGTAATGGGCGCCCTCACAGTCGTGTTTGCGTTCGATGGCCTTCTTGGCCATGCGCACGGCTTCGTCATGCAGTTCGGCTGCGTAAAGCACCCAGGCCTGGCTGACCTGCACTTCCGGGAGGTCCCAGCGCAGAGCTACGGCCTTGCCGGAGGTATCGCGCGCGCGTTCCACCCACACCTGGTCGCGGCTATAGTTGCAGAAGAACATGGCGCAGGCGTTGGCGCTGGCGGCGTAGGCCAGAGCGAAGCTCGGGTCAATGGCCACCGCATTCTCGAACATCTGCAGGGCGAACTCGAGATCCTGGCGGGTCTGACGCCGCGCGTAGCGCTTGCCGCGCAAGTAGAGGTCGTAGGCTCGCAGGTTTTCTGTGGGCTTCACTGCCAGAGCCTCAAGTTCCTCCGGGGAAAGCGTCACACGCAGGGCCTCGGCGATCCTGCGAGCTATTTCGTCCTGAACTTCGAAAACATCCTTCATCTCGCGATCGAAACGATCGGACCAGAGCTGGAAATCAGTGCGCGTATCCACGAGCTGCACGTTGATGCGAAGGCGAGCGCCGGCGCGGCGCAAGGTGCCGGTGAGGACATAGGCCGCACCAAGCTGCTGGCCGACCTGCGCCGGAGTCACCGGCTTGTCCCGGAAGGCAAGAACGGTTGGGCGCGAATAGATGTTCAATCCCCGAATCTTGGAAAGTTCAGTGATGACATCCTCGGTGATGCCATCGCGTAGGTATTCGTCTTCCTTGGCGCCGCTTAGGTTTTCAAAGTAGAGAACGGCCACGGATTTTTTCGTTTGCTTGTGGACGCCAGCATCCGAATCGGTCTTCTCCCTGGCCCGCCGTGTGCTGGATTCGAAGTCACGCTTGAGCCGGCTGAGGTCGGTTCTGAGCTCGGTGGCCGTCTGGCAGCGCAGATTTCGGTCCTTCTCCAAGGCCTTCTCCAGGATGCGCACAAAATCTGCGGGCAGCATGGGATTCAACTCGGCAGCCGGCCTAGGGTCGCGGTTTAGGATGGCGTCGAAGATCACCGCCGAGGTGTCTCCCTGAAACGGGAGCGTTCCCGTGGCCATCTGGTAGAGCACCGTACCGGTGGAAAAGAGGTCGGTCCGCGAGTCCACCAGTTGCCCGCGGGCCTGCTCCGGCGACATGTAGGAAACGGTACCCACGGCCGAACCTGGCGAAGTGAGTTCGTTGTTGAACACCTGGGTCTCGTCCTCCCCCTCGGCTCCCCGTGCTATCTCGCCACTGCTGATCTTCGCTAGACCGAAGTCCAGAATCTTCACCTGTCCGCGCTCGGTGAGAAACAGATTCGCCGGCTTTATGTCGCGGTGCACGATCCCCTTGGCGTGGGCCGATTCGAGCGCATCGGCGATCTGCATGCCCAGCACCAGCAACTTGTCCATTTCCATAGGCTGCCGGCTCATGTTCTGCGCTAGGGTCTTCCCCTCCAGCAGCTCCATGACGATGAAGTGCCGGCGTTCGTGGTGTTCAATCGCGTGGATGGTGCAGATGTTCGGGTGATTCAGGGAAGAAGCGGCGCGCGCCTCGCGCTGGAAGCGCTCCAGCAACTGGCTGTCCTTGGCCATTTCCAGAGGAAGAAACTTCAGGGCCACACGGCGGCCGAGATGGGAATCCTGAGCTTCGTAGACCACACCCATGCCACCCGAGCCCAGTTTGCGCACAATCTGGTAATGCAAAAGGGACTGCGAGATGAGGGGATCATCTTGGTTCATATTGGCCGATTGATGGTATGCGGCGGAGAGGTGCCGTCAAGGAGACCGGCGGGGGAGATCAGACCCTACTCTCAGCCCGATTCTCAGCATGCCGCTCGATCTCCATTCCTTTCGCGACTCTCCNNGGTGGAATCGCCTTTCAAGGCCCGTGGAAGCTGAATTGGAGCCGCCTTGCGGAGGTTGCGGCGTCGGCTTTTTGGGCTATTCCCGTATGGTCGGCATAACCTTCCCTTATTGGTAAGCGAGGGTTTGCGCGTGGCTCGGGACGGATTCGTGTTCTGCTTTTTCAGGCCCACTGAGAAGTTTCCAAAGGCTTAGACGCCCGACGTTCAGTTTGTGGCAAAATGCGGTGGTGCTTCAACGACTGACCGAGCGCAAAGAATGGAAGTTCTTCGCCGTCCTTCCGAAGGCGGCCCCTGGTTTGGCCGCCGCTTGGTGGGCATCCCTCGTTCTGAGAGGGATTCTGCCGGCGGCGTTCGCGATCGCGATGGGTGTGCTCGTGGGCGCCGTGCAACGCGGCAACCCTCTCGCCGGTCCGCTTGCGTTTGTTGGCGTGATCTTCGTGCTGCTTCAGGTACTCAGCCCGATTCATCAGGCGGTCAGCGCCAATCTGGGCGACCGCACTGCCGCATGGCTCTATGACCGGCTCACCGAGGCCTGCGTGTCCCCGCCGGGTATGGGACACCTTGAGGATCCGACGCTCACCGGCGACCTCACCGTCGCGCGCGACTTCGATCTCGGGATGACTGGGCCGCCGCTGTCCATCTCCATGGATTTCATCGCGACCGGCATGGTCGAGATGATTGGAGGCGTCGCGTCCGCGTTGATCCTAGCCCGATATGCGTGGTGGGTCGCGATCTTGCTCGCGGGCGCGTGGCTGGCGACGCACTGGATACTGAGCGACAGCGCGATCTGGCACGACCGCAATACCGAGGAGGTACGCGGTGCGCAGCGGGATGCCGACTACGCCTACCGGCTGGCGGTGGACCCGCCCGCAAGCAAGGAGTTGCGGCTGTTCGGCCTCAGCACCTGGACGATCGACCGTTTCATCGCCCGACGCACTCGCTTGCACGAACTGCAGTACGCGGCCACGCGTCTGCGCGAGCGTCCTCTCATCTGGAGCGTGCTCCTCGTCGTCTCGGCGAATGTCCTGGTGTTCTGGTTGCTGGCGAGCGCCGCTGCCGCGGGCCGCATCAGCCTTGGGGAAGTCGTCGTCTACATCCAGTGTGCCATCGGCGTTTCGATGATCGCCTTCGGCGGATTCAGTTGGGCGCTCGACGGCGCTGCTGCCCCGGTCGCCGCGGTGCTGCGACTCGAGCCGGCGATGCGTCCCGCGGGAGGACTGCGCTCTGGCAATCGTTCCGCGGATACGACACCAGCGCGCGAGATTCGTCTCCGTGATGTAACGTTCCGGTATCCGGCGGGCGTGCCCGTGCTGGAACACTTCGATCTCACGATTCCCGCCGGCTCCTCGCTTGCCATTGTTGGACAGAATGGCGCCGGCAAGACGACGATCGCCAAGCTGCTGTGCCGGTTGTACGATCCGCAAGCGGGAACGATCGAGATCGACGGAGTCGACCTTCGCGAGCTCGATCTCGCGTCGTGGCGCTCGCGCGTCGCGGCTGTGTTCCAAGACTTCATCCGCCTCGAGCTGCCATTGCGGGACAATGTGGCGCCGGTAGGCGCGCCGGACGACGTGGTGCGCGCTGCGCTCGAGTCGGCGGGAGCGGCAAATCTGGCATCACTGGACACCGTGCTTGCCCGCGGATACGACGGGGGCACCGACCTTTCGGGGGGACAATGGCAACGGATCGCGCTCGCCCGTGCGCTGGCAGCCGTCAAGCTCGGCGCAGGCGTGGTGCTGCTCGACGAGCCGACCGCGCAACTCGACGTGCGGGGTGAAGCGGAGATCTTCACTCGCCTGCTCGCCGCGACACGGCATTGCACGACCATCCTGATCTCCCATCGCTTCTCCACCGTCCGCCATGCCGATCGTATCTGCGTGCTTGAGCACGGCCGAGTGATCGAACTCGGTGCGCATGATGAACTGATGGCGCTCGGCGGCCGCTACCGAACAATGTTCGAACTGCAGGCGCAGCGATTCAATGTTCCCGAGGAGGAGGGCACGACATATGACGTCCTCTCCTGATCGCAAGCGGGTAGTCGAGCAGGCGATCGAGCCGCTGCCTCCCGCAATGTCGTCGATGTGGCGGCTGTGCAAGTTGGGATATCGCCACGAGCCCCGCTTGATGATCGCGGCGTTCGTGCTGTCGCAGCTCGCTGCGCTACCCGATGCACTCCTCGCATTGTGGCTGATGCTGCTCGGCAAGGGCGTCCTCGAGCACAGACCCGGCTTGGTGCAAGGCACGGCGATTGGCCTAGGGGTGACGGCCGCCGCGACCTGGTTTCTCCGCACGATCAGCACGCGCGTACAGCGCCGTTTCCGTGACAGAGTTACGATTGCGCTCGAGGCGCACGTTGCGCGACTGCAGGCATCGATCGCGACGATCGCGCATCAGGAGCGCCCGGAGTATCTTGATCGGCTGTCGGTTCTCCGCAATCAGGTGTTCGTGCTTGACCACATGTACGTGTCGCTGTTCTCCACGCTTGGCTGGATTCTGCGGCTGGCGGTGACCATGGCGCTGTTGGTGTCGATCCACCCNNNTCGCCACGACCGCGGCACCGGGGAAAGAAGTACGGGTCACCGGCATCGCAGAGCGCCTCATTACAGAACGCCGGGCGGCGTGGGAGCGCGGCTACAAACCTGTGGAGGCTGCTCGCTGGGGCTCAGCGTTATGGCATGCGCTGGCTTGGGCGATATTCGGCGTGGCCTATGTGGGCGCGATCGTGTTCGTCTCGTCCGGCCTGCGGGCGCCAGCCAGTGCAGTATTGCTGGTTCTGGCCGCTGGGGCACGGCTGTCGGCATACATCGGAGCCACCGTCGGCGAGATTGGATTTCTGCGCGGATTCTGGATGGATGGCTCGCGAAGGCTGGCTTGGCTGGAGGACTACGCTGCTTCTGTCGCGGCGTTGGGCGAGCTGCCGGTTCCCGACGTGTTGCACCGGTCGATCCGGCTTGACCACGTATCGTTCGCATACCCCGGCACATCGCGCACTGTACTGGATGATGTGTCGGTAACGCTGCCCGCGGGTGCGGTGGTCGCGATCGTCGGCGAGAACGGCGCCGGCAAGAGCACCCTGGTCAAGCTGCTCTCGAAGATGTATGAGCCGTCCTCAGGTTCGATCTTCGTGGATGACTCGCCGCTGGCGCGCATGCCGGCCGGAGAGTGGCGGGCGCGTCTCGCGGGAGCCTTCCAGGATTTTTTCCGCTTCGAGTTCCGGGCGGGCCACACGGTTGGGTTGGGCGACCTCTCCCGACTGGACGACGAGCCCGCCGTAGTCGCGGCGGTCAACCGCGCCGGAGCGGGTGAAGTCATCGCCCGTCTGACCAAAGGCCTCGACACACAGCTTGGTCCGACCTGGCCGGGTGGAGTCGAGTTATCGTTCGGACAGTGGCAGAAACTTGCGCTGGCGCGTGGCTTCATGCGCGATCAGCCTCTAGTGCTGATTCTCGACGAACCCACCGCCGCGCTGGACGCCGAGACTGAACACGCGCTCTTCGAACACTACGCCGCAGCAGCGCGCGGCACTGGCGCGAGCCATAGCGGACGCCTCACGATCCTCGTCTCTCACCGTTTCTCGACGGTCCGAATGGCGGATCTCATCGTCGTGCTCGATGGGGCCCGGCTGGTGGAGGTTGGCACCCACGATGAGCTGATGGCCGCCAGTGGTCAGTACTCGGAGCTCTACAGCATCCAGGCTGCCGCGTACCGCTGACCACCTGTTTGTTGGTCGTGGGTTATCCGGTGTCGGAACCGCTTAGCTCGCGAGTGGTAAGTGGATGGTCTTCCTCTCTTACGGGAGCGACGTGAAGGGCCATCCACCCAATAAGGATGTAGAGCTGGCGTCATGAATCTTACTGGGGCAAAATCGAAGGCAAGACCACGGTTCTGGCGGAGCTTTTTGGCGGGCAGGGCACGCTCAACGTGCCCTCATGGTCCCCCCACAGCCGGAAGGTCGCCTTTGTAGGTTATCCATTGCTCCCCGCCGAGGAAGCTGAAATAAAATGAGGCAGCGGCAATGATTCAACGCCTGTGATCTCCAGGAGATAGGAAATCGTTATGCGTGTCGGAGTCTTTACCCCCCTGCTGTCGCAGCTTCCACTGCCGGCGGTCCTCAAGAAACTCGCGGCGCTCC
>PMHI01000323.1:9913-20569 GCA_003156615.1 Acidobacteriaceae bacterium
CCGCGCGCAGCAGGACCGGGAGGTGAGCCGCAAGACCATCCTGCTCGCCGAAATGTTGGGTATCCCGGTGGTAGTCGACTTCTCCGGATGCCCCGGCGATTCGGCGCACGCCACTGCTCCCAACTGGGTCACCTGCCCCTGGCCTCCCGACTACCGCAAGGTCCTTGACTGGCAATGGAACGAGGTCGTCGCGCCCTATTGGACCGAGCACGCGAAGTTCGCCACTGACCATGGCGTGAAGATCGCCGTCGAAATGCATCCCGGGTTCGTAGTCTATAGCCCGGAGACGATGCTCCGGCTGCGCTCCATCGCAGGACCCAGCGTGGGTTGCAACTTCGATCCGAGCCATCTCTTCTGGCAGAGTATCGATCCCATTGCCGCCGTCCGCGTACTCGAGGGCGCAATTTTCCACGCCCACGCCAAAGACACCCAGCTTTACCCGACCAACCTTCCGCGCACCGGCGTGCTCGATACCAAACCCTACAACGACGAGCGCGAACGCGGCTGGATCTTCCGCACCTGCGGCTACGGTCACGGAGCCGAATGGTGGACTGAGTTCATCTCCACTTTGCGCATGTTTGGTTACGATTCTGTGCTCTCCATCGAGCATGAAGACAGTTTGCTCTCGCCGGAAGAGGGCCTGATGAAGGCCGCGAACTTCCTCAACTCCATCGTGATTCGCGAGCAGCCTGGCGCTGCCTGGTGGGTCTAGCCGGAGAGTCGAACATGCGTGGGTGGGAAATACGATGAAACCAATAAGAACGGCAACCTTCGGCACCGGCATCAGGGCTGGATCGATGTTCCCACGCGTGCGGCCGGCAGCTGAAACCGGCAAGTGAAAGGAGTGCGTGTTGATATTCGCCGCCATTCTCGCCTTTTTCATTTATGGGATGATCGCAGCCATGTTGGGTACCATCCTGCCTGACCTGTCCGATCGCTTTCACCTGTCACCCAGCCAGAACGGTACCATCGCCTTCGCGCAAGCACTGGGGCTCATCCTTGCCTCGCTTGGAGTTGGGCCGCTGCTGGACAACGAAGGCAATAAAGTCGGTCTCATCCTCGGCCTTGCCTTAATCTCGATCGCGCTCTTCGCCTTGCCGCGCGCGCAGGGCTTCCGTAGCATTTTGTTTCTGCTGTTTCTGCTTGGGGCCGGCGGCGGCACCATCGTGACCGCAGCCAACGCTCTAGTCAGCGATATAAGTCAGACGCATCGCGCCGCTGCGCTGAACATGACCAACCTTTTCTTCGGAGTTGGCGCTTTCGCCACACCGTTCGTCTCCGCCAATCTCTTTCGGCGTAATTGGGTCCGCCTTTGCTACACCATCGCGTCTCTGACCGTAGTGACGTTGCTGATTCATGCCGTCACAAAAATGCCCGGACCAACCGGCGCCGGGCGCTTCGTGCTCGCGGACGCGGGTCCCGTGCTCGAGCGCCCGCTGCTTTTTCTGATCGGACTCTTCGTCTTTCTTTACATCACTTGCGAGGTGGGCGTGTGGAATTGGTTGCCCCGCCACCTCATCGCGCAGGGCATTTCCGAATCCGGTGCCCTCAATATTCTTTCGCTGGGATTCGCGCTCGGCCTGCTGATCGGCCGCGCCGCCGTCTTGCCGATTCTCATCCACATACCCGCCGTTACCGTTACGCTCGTCGGATCGATCGCGATGGCGGTTACGACGTTTCTTATGCTCCGGACCAACCGGCCTGTGGTGGCCGCCGCGCTCGTATTTCTTGCCGGTCTCTCCATGGCGCCGGTTTTTCCCACCACGCTGGCAATTGTGGGCGGTGCCTTCCCGCGCATGACTGGCACCGCCATCGGCTTCGTGATTACGTGCGGATGGATCGGCCTCGCCGTGAGCTCTCGCATTATCGGCCTTATCGCCGGCAGTGAAATGACGCGGCTGAAAAGGGCGCTGCTGGTGATCCCCGCTTCCGCTGTACTGATGGTGGGCCTGGATGTGGCAATCAGAAATATGCTTCCTTAGACAGCGAGATCAGCAACGAAACCCAAGAAGAACATTTTGGGGAGAGAAACGGGTCCGGGCGCCTTCCTTCGCAAATAGCGTGGTAACTCCATTCGCACGTAAAGTGTGTTTAGTTTGCAGCAAAAGACCCGCCTTTATGACGCGGCGGGTTGCTTTTCTACTTGCCAATTCACGCACGGACTGCGGTGGTGGCGCTGGGTGGTGGAGCCGGACCTTTGCTGGGCTGAACCAGTTCCGGCGGCTGCACGCGCGCTAGGAAAAGCGGACGGACATTCACGAGGCGTTCTTGGTCGTTGGGGTGCGCTCTGATCTGCTAGCGCTGCCTGCGAGGCGATGGGGTGGCGGGGTTCCGCTTTGCCCGCAATGCATTGACTAGCCTCAGTTTCGCCCTCTACTATGGCGCTCACGGGGCGAGTTTTCATTGATTGGCCAAACCATCTCGCACTACCGCATCGTCGAGAAACTCGGGGGCGGAGGCATGGGCGTGGTCTACAAAGCCGAGGATGTCCGCCTCGGCCGGTTTGTGGCCCTCAAGTTTCTTCCCGATAGCATTGCTCATGATCCCTCGGCGCTGGAGCGCTTTCGCCGCGAAGCTCGGGCCGCGTCGGCCCTGAATCATCCCAACATCTGTACGATTTACGATATCGGCGAACAAGATGGCCGCGCTTTTATGGTCATGGAGTTCCTCGACGGCGAAACGCTGAGCCACCTGATCGCGGTTCGGCCCGTCCCATCGGAGCAGTTTCTTCCCATCGCCATCGAGATGGCCGACGCGCTGGAGGCGGCGCACAGTGCAGGCATCGTGCATCGCGACATCAAACCGGCAAATATCTTCGTCACGCGGCGTGGTCACGCCAAGATACTCGACTTCGGTCTGGCGAAAGTAAGCGGCAAGGCCGCAGAATCCAGCAGCGACGCCGAAACCATCGCAGATTCGGATGCCCTAAAGTTGACCAGCGCGGGAGCGATGCTGGGCACGGTAGCCTATATGTCTCCCGAGCAGGTGCGAGCCAAGGACTTGGACGCCCGCACCGACCTTTTCTCCTTCGGAGCCGTGCTGTACGAAATGGTGACGGCAAAGCTGCCGTTCGAGGGCGCGAGTTCCGGCGAGATTTGCGGCGCAATACTGCACAGCACGCCCCCGTCGCCATCGCAGATCAATCCGCAAGTTCCTCCGGAAATCGAAGCTCTGATCGAAAAGGCGCTGGAGAAAGACCGCGACCTGCGCTACCAGAGCGCCGCCGACATGCGCGGCGACTTGCAACGGCTGAAGCGTGACAGCGACAGCGGGCGCGCGGCCACAGGCTCGAGCCGGATCACCACACGCGAAACCAGCCCGGCTGGAAAGAAGTTGGCACGTCGGATCGCGATTTTTCTTCCTCTGATTGCCGCTCTCATCGCGGGCGGCATCTTCTACCGCTCGCGCAAAACCAAGCCTTTGACCGAGCAAGACAGCATCGTGCTGGCCGAGTTCGATAACAAGACGGGCGACCCCGTCTTCGACGACGCACTCAGGCAAGCTCTGGGCATGGAACTTGAGCAATCGCCTTTCCTGAACGTGCTCTCCGATCGCAAAGTCGCGGAGGCCCTCGCCCTGATGGGCCGGCCGGCAAACCAACGGATCACGATGGACGTGGGCCGCGAGCTTTGTGTGCGCACTGGAAGCAAAGCGGTGCTGGGCGGCGCTGTCTCCGGGCTGGGTAGCCACTACGTGATTTACCTTGATGCCGTCGCCTGCGGCACCGGCGACACGCTAGCCCGCGAGCAAGTCGAGGCCAATAATAAGGAAGATATCCTCACCGCCTTGAGCCGAACGTCTTCCAGCTTACGTGCCAAGTTGGGTGAATCGCTTCCTTCGGTCGCCAAGTTCGACGTTCCCATCGCAGTCACAACTTCCTCACTCGAAGCGCTGAAGACGTACAGTGTGGCCATGAAAGAACGGCACGAAAAGGGAGACGCGGCGTACGTTCCATTCCTCAAGCAAGCCATTGAGTTCGATCCGAATTTCCCCATGGCCTATGCCGTATTGTCGATCGCTTATGACAATCTTGGACAACCTTCGCTTGCCCTTGAAGCCGCGACCAAAGCCTACCAATTGCGCGACCGCGCGAGCGCCCGCGAAAAGCTGCGTATCTCTGCCGCTTATTTCAGCGCCACGGGAGAACTGGATAAAGAGGCGCAGAGCTATGAATTGTGGACGGCGGTCTACCCTCACGACGCCGCTTCCCGCGGCAACCTGGCCGCGAACTACGTGACCATGGGGCAATTCAGTAAAGCTCTCGCGGAATATCAGGAGGTATTGCGGCTCGAACCTGACAACATCGTCAATTATGTCAATCTGAGCGGCACCTACATCAACCTGAACCGGCTGGAGGAAGCGCAAACCATCTTCGATGCGGCATCAGCCCGGAAACTGGACGGTGGTCCTTTGCGCGTGAACATGTACTCTCTTGCCTTCCTGCACGGTGACGACGCCAAGATGCAGGAACAGTTGGCCTGGGCCGTAGGCAAGCCCGGCGACGAAGACGCGTTACTCTCAATGCAATCGGATACCGAGGCCTACTATGGACGGATGAACAAAGCGCGCGGGTTCTCGCAGCGCGCCGTTGCTTCGGCGCTCGGCGCTGACTCCAAAGAAACGGCGGCTTCCTGGCAAATGAATGCAGCGCTCCGCGAGGCGGAGGTGGGCAACGCTGCTGCCGCAAGGCAAGGAGTCTCCGCTGCCTTGGCGTTGTCTGAGGGTAGGGACGTGAAAATCATTGCCGCTCTCACGCTCGCCCGAGTTGGTGACGCTCCCAAAGCGAAAGCCCTGGCTGCGGAACTGGAAAGCAGCTATCCGACCAACACGATGCTGAAACTCTATTGGCTGCCGACGGTCAAGGCCATCGTTGCACTCAATCAGGACGAGCCCGTGCCGGCAATGGCAGCCCTCGAGGCCGCCACGCCTTACGAACTGGGTACGCCCGGATTCGTCAACTATCTATACCCGGCTTATGTGCGCGGCCAAGCCTACCTGCGGGCGCGCAACGGAGGGGCCGCAGCAGCCGAGTTTCAGAAACTACTAGGTCACCGCGGCATCGTCCTGAACTTCGTCACCGAAGCGCTGGCGCATCTTCAGCTCGGCCGCGCCTACATGTTGCAGGAAGACGCGGCCAAAGCGAAAACCGAATACCAGGATTTCTTCACCCTGTGGAAAGACGCTGACCCTGAGATCCCCATCCTAAAGCAAGCCAAGGCCGAGTACGCAAAGTTACAGTGAAGTCGTCTTCTTTCCTTGATTTAACGTTGCAGCACCGGTTTTGTCAGAGGCTCTTAAGCGTTCCAGCTAGAGCTTAGCTGAGGAGGGACGTCATGAAACTGATTCTTGTGCTGATGCTTACTCTTGCGGTTGTTGACGCTCACGGCGCTGCCAACTCCACGCCTCGCTCGCCCATGAAAGTCGGTATAGTCGGCATGGTGCATGGTCATGTCGAGGGCTTTCTGAAGGGTGGCGGGCTCACGCCAGCCGGCGGACTTCTGAATCGCTCCGACGTTCAGCTGGTTGGAATTGTTGAACCTGACCAGAAACTCTTCGAGTCCTATGCACAGCGCTATCATCTCGCCGGAAGCTTGCACTTCCGCAGCATTCAGGAAATGGTTTCGCAAGCGCGTCCGCAGGCAGTGCTGGTCTTCACCGCTCCCAGCCAACACCGGCGAGTGATCGAGGAATGCGCCGCATTGGGCGTCCACGTGATGGTGGAGAAGCCCCTGACCATCAGCTACAAAGATGCAATCGCCATTCAGGACGCCGCGCAGCGCGGCAACATTCATGTGCTCGTCAACCTGGAAACGTCCTGGTATGCAAGCAATACGGCTGCGTTCCAGTTGCTGAGGCAGGGTGCTTTGGGACCGATCGTGAAAACTGTGTTTCGTGACGGCCATCCGGGCCCCAAGCTCATCGGAGTCCAACCGGAGTTCCTCAGCTTCCTGACCGACCCGCGGCAGAACGGTGCGGGAGCTCTCTTCGACTTTGGCTGCTATGGCGCGAATCTCATGACCTGGCTTATGGACGGCGAGGCCCCGCTATCCGTGACCGCAGTCACCACGCAATTGCAGCCGAGCCTGTATCCCGAAGTTGACGATGAGGCGGAGATCGTTCTGACCTACAAAAACGCTGTCACCATCGTTCAGGCTTCCTGGAATTGGCCGTTCAACCTTAAGCAGATGGATGTCTATGGGCGCACCGGCTATGCCAAGTCAATCGACTCCGAGCGGATCGAGGTCCGAAAAGAAAATGAGCCCGAAGGCCGGATCATGAAGGGAGAAATGCTCACCGCACCCTACGACGATCCCCTGCACTACATGACCGCCCTCCTGAACGGAGATATCCGGGAAGGAAACAGCCTCTCTTCACTAAGTAATAATATGACCGTCTCGGAAATCCTGGACGCAGCCCGCNNGGCGGCATGTCAAACTGTTCCTGCTCCACAAAGGTGTGCTCGATGTGAGTCTTCTTTGCCGCTTCGAAAATGGGACGATAGTCAATCGAGCCGCGACCTAGCTCTGCTGAAGGTGGAGGCGTAGAGCCCACCGCCGTCCCGCTCATCTTGAAGTCTTTGACGTGCAGCATGGAAAACCGCATGGGGTAACGAATGAGGTAGTCCGCCGGGTTCTTGCCCCCGACCACGACCCAGCCGCAATCCATCTCCATCGTCACTTTCGCCGGATCGGTCGTGCGCAATAATTCATCGTAGAACACCACGCCATTTTCAGCGCGGAACTCCGCCGTGTGGTTGTGGTACGCGAACCGGATCCCGGCGGCATTGACGGACTCTCCGATGCGATTCAATTGTTCCGCATTCCACCGCCAATCGTCGAGCGTCATCGCGTCTTTGGCCGCGCCCGAGCCGGGATCTTTCACCCGCGAGGGATCCTTCAGCCATGGCGAGGAGCAGACGATGTATTTGAGTCCCAAATCCTTGCCGAATTGAATCGTTTCATCCCCCTTCGACAACAGATCTCTCAAGGGATAATGCGCACTCACGCAGTGCAGGCCCGCCTGATCCATTGCCTGCTTCACCTGGCCAGGGCTGTGGCCGAAAAAGCCGGCGGCCTCCAGTTCGCGATAGCCCAGAGCACTGAGTTGCCGCAGCGTTCCCTCATAGTCCTTGGGCAGCAAATCTCGCACCGAATAAAGCTGCAACCCGATCGGCAGTCCCAGCGGATTGGCCATCAGCCGGGGCACGTTGCCCCATAGCGCGGCCCCGGCCGCCGAAGCGGAGGCGGTCTTTAAAGCGGTCGATAAGAATGTTCTTCGTGAAATCCGATGCATAAAGTGTCCAAGATTACGAATCATTTTCTGTTAGCGAAGCCATCCATTACAAACCCGCGAGAAGCTGCACTCATCCCCGAATCGTCTTCGCCGCCGCATCCCACGTCGCAATCTTGTTCTCAAAATAGGCGTAGTTGGCGAGGTGGCAGCCGATCGCCGCATGGTTGCCAAACACTTCGTTTTCGACAGTGGGCTTGCGGGTTCGAACCGCGTCGAAGAACCTTGCTTGGTGGGCCGCTAGATCACTGTAGCCTTCGGGCGCAGAAAAAATCATAGCTTCGTTGGCCTCATAGTCGAGCGGCGCGGGCTCCGGATGTTCCGCCTTCCACTGCGCCAGATACTGCTTGCGCAGCCGCGCCGGCCATCCCAGCGTCGAATAGGTCTCCGGTTTCGGGCTTACATTCTGCGGCGTGAAGGTCAGCGTCTGGCCGTTGATTTCCATGGTGCCTTTGGTGCCGTGAAACCTGATCGGCTCACCGCCAGCATTATTCAGATTGCAGCGCAGCGAGACGCGAAATTTCGGATAGTCATAAAGCGTCTCGATCAGGTCGGGAAAGTCCCGTCCATCCTTCCAGCGAAACAGCCCGCCGCTCGACTGCGCCCGCTTCGCGACTTCATTCGTTCCGGAGATGAAATGAATCCCCGAGAGCAGGTGCACAAACAGGTCGCCCGCCAGACCCTCGCCATAGTCGGAGTAGCAGCGCCAGCGGAAGAATCGCGCCGCGTCAAACGGCCGCTTGGGCGCGCCCTCCAGAAACGCATTCCAATCGATAGTCTGCTCGCTCGCGTCCGGTGGAATCGGATACACCCACGCTCCGCCCGGCGAGTTGCGGTCCGACGAACCTTCGATGAAGAACACTTCGCCCAGCGCTCCCGAGGCGTAGATCTCGCGGGCCTTCTCGTAGACGATGGAACTTACGCGCTGGCTGCCCACCTCGAGGATGCGATTCGCCTTGTGCACCGCATCCACCATGGCAAAGCCGTCTTCCACTGTGTGCGACATGGGCTTCTCGCAGTACACGTCCTTCCCCGCCGCACAAGCATCCACCACCACCCTGCGGTGTTGGTGGTCGGCGACGGCGACAATTACCGCATCCACATCATTGCGGTCCAGGATCTCGCGATAATTCCGCGTGGCCGGAACCTTTTTCTGCACGGACTCCTGAGCCGCCTCGTGCCGGCTGTCGTAGAGATCGCACACGGCGACACACTCGATGCCTGGCACCAGCAGTGACGCTTCGAGCAGTTGGCATCCGCGCGTACCCGTTCCGATCGCGGCAAATCGCACCCGATCGCTCGCCGCCACCGCACGGTCTGCGCCCCACATGGAAGAGGGATCGAGCAAGGTGATCTTCGCTACGGCCCCAGCGGCAGCGGAGCCTGCGCCGATCCGCATGAACTTGCGACGTGTCAAAGGATGCATTCTTCCCGTCCTTCACCCAGAATTCCCGCCAGTCGCGCGCCCGGCGCTCCGGGCAGCCTGGCACTCGAACTTCTCGAAGGATACGCTGGGACCTGCCAAAGTCCAGGCAATTCTAGCCATGTCTTTGCTTCTCGACAATCCCTCTCTCTCATTCCTGTGTCTCACGCGGGCGCTGGTGACCTCAGGAGGTTTGTTGGAAACTGAGAAGGCGGTCCCGTGACTTCAGTATTGCCCTTGACTCGGGGGACAATTCATTGCGGGACCCCCGGACACGAAACCCGCTCATAGCTGGCGCGTTCGCTCACCTTTATTAGGAGTTAACCTGAGGAAATGCGTGGCGCTCTAATTCTCCCAGCCGTACTTTCTTCCCTTTCGACTTGTTCAGTGCACTCCTTCAACCAGGAACAGGTCTGACAGTTCTCGAGCGAAGGAATAGGCGCTCGACTTGCCGTCGGGCGTCATGCGGACGTTGTAGACGGAAGTAACGCCTGCTGGGTCGCCGGGGGCGAGCGTTGCAACTAGCTGTCTCNNTATAGGTAAGCCGAGCGTCCATCCGCCGACCATGTAATCCAAATATCCTCTGGCAGCCAGCCCGGAGGGCTCCGGAACTCTCCTCCGGCGAACGGATAGAGCCCGCCCTTTCCACTCACGTCCCGCGCGAAAACGAACTTGCCATCGGGCGAAACCAGGTGGGATTCAAAGTGCGAGGGCTTCACGGAGATCGCGGGGGTGACGGCGCGTGGCGCGCCGGCAAGGTCCTGAACGTACATTCGCCATCCGTGACCATCGTCGCCCGCAAAACAGACAGCCTTTCCATCGGGCATCCAAGCCATCGAACTCACCTGTTGCAAGCCGATGTCGTTCAGCTTCTGCGTTTCCCCAACACCAGTCGGCAGCAAAACCAGGTGTTGTCCACCGGTCGCGGTTGTGGCTTCGGATGCAACGATCCGAGACCCATCTGGGGAGAGAACAAGCGAAGACCACGCGCCCAGCTTCACTGCAGGCGACCCATCGGTCTTTCGCAAGTAAGCCAGATCCGAAGCGCCAGCTGCCGATCCCCAATCATCGAATACGATCTGTTCGCCGTCGCTCGAGATATCCCTCAAATCCGCATAGTCCAGCCAGGCCAGGTCGCGTTCTTTCGCGTCGCCCGGACCTCGAAACTGCAACCCGCTCCGCCACGATTCTCTCGACAACAGAATCCGGCCGTCACGCGATACGTCGTGCAGCCTGAGCATGCCGGGTAGCCGCAGAACAATTCGCTGTTTACCGCTGAGACTAAGAGCATGAATGGCATCGGCCCAGCCAGCTTGCGATGCCGCCCCAACCCATACTTCCTCTCCTGATGGAGGCCACGCCAGCCCCTCGATGCTGATAAATATCTCCGAACGAATCAGTTCCTTTCCGCCACGGTCCACAGCAACCACGCGTCCTGCGTCCCCATCAACGGTCCCAANNGTACTCTCATAAATCGTTCTTCCGCGGGGAAACTCCACGCGGTATTTCGCCGCCACCTGGCGGATCACGGCCATCTCGCTGCCGTCGGCCGTCCAGTCCGCCGAGAGGGTATCCTCCGCGATCTCTCGTGGCGACCCGCCGGAAACCGGCACCATCGCCAGAGTGCCCTGGCAATTTCCGATGTACCGGTCCCGGCAGCCGACTGAAATCGCCATCTCGGAAGTGGAAACCGCAAACAAAGTCGAGTTGATCACATTCAACGGGCGCGATTCGGGACTATCCGGCACCGTCGAATAGAGCTGCACAGGCTGGCCATTCCAGTTTGCGCTGTAATAGATCGAGCGGCCATCGGGCGCAAAGCGCGCCGCGTAGACCAAACCGCGCTCGAACGTGAGTTGGTGATAAGAAGGCAGGGCAACAGCACCCGCACGGCGGCTCAAGCGCCAGCCTCCTCGAACAACGAACCCGGCAATAAGAATCGC
>PMHI01000323.1:20717-20873 GCA_003156615.1 Acidobacteriaceae bacterium
TCGGCAACCTCGCCCTTCACCTGCTCGGGTGACATGTATCCGACCGTGCCGAGAACCACGCCGGCAGAGGTTGGCACTGCCTCGAGCGTTTCCCCTTCGCCCAGGGCGGCCTCCGGTCTCACCAGCTTCGCCAGACCGAAGTCGAGAATCTTTACC
>PMHI01000429.1:0-4166 GCA_003156615.1 Acidobacteriaceae bacterium
TTTCTCGAAGCCCAATCCTTGCAGCAAGCCGCTAAGGTTCGAAGCTGCATTTTGTTGAGCCGTTTTCAGGATGCCATCAGCCAGAGCCGCTTCCTGCAGTTGCCGTTCCGCTTCCTGCCGCACCTGCGTTTCTAAATTTGGATCGGTGGGCACCAGCAGGCCGGTTTGCCTGGAATAAACTCGTGTCTTGGCATTGTCGATGCGCGTGCTGAAAACTTCGGGTGCGGGAAGATGTAGCTGAACCGCCTTGCCATCCACTCTAACGTCGCCGGGCGTCAGATTCGAGAAGTCAATTCCTGCGACAACTTCGCCATGCACCATCATGAGCAGCCGATCTCCCGCGAGAAAATCCGGGAAGATGCGGTTTTCTTTTGCACCGGTAACCAGCTTGTCCATGTTGTAAACGACGGTTTCGAGGCGCTGCAGTTTTTGAATGCGGTCGACCACCGTGGGCTGGGTTACGTCGATGCTCAGAGTTCTGCCGGTAAATGCGGACCAGGCGTGGGTCAACAACGCGCGACCGGAATTGCGCGTCAGCAGTAACGACTCGGCCACGCCGAGGCCGACGATACCAACGAATAATCCTGAGATGAGCGAGATAAGAATTGCGGCGGACGCCCAGCGACTTGCGGTAGGAGAATTCGGGACGGTTTCGGAGGGCATGTTTGAGGGTAGCATCAAGCTCTGTTCCTCTCCAGTAAGCAGGGTTCAGAAAGTCTGGTGTGAATCCAGCAGGATCGTGACTGGGCCTTGGTTCGCCAACTCTACGTTCATCGTGGGCTACGAAGCTACGCGAAGAAACGCCAACTTGGTGACCTTTGTGGTTCGAGGTTCTTGCCAGTTGTGCTAGGAATTGACCCACTCCCGAGTTCCCGAGTAGCGTCCCAAGAAAGCTTAAATACAGGAAGCACAGGCTAGGACATGGCTGGGTGACTTTCGTAATCGGGTGTGGGCCTTACAGATTGCTGGGTCCGGGAGCGGCTCCTAGAATCGAGGGAGTACTACTCTGCCCAGAACCGACCCATGCCCGATATCACAAAACGTCTCAACCGAGCCGAGCTAGACCGGCGTGCCGAGCGCGCGGAAAAGCTTTTGCAGAAGGGGAAGGCCGGCGAAGCGCTGGAAGAATATCTGCTGGCCCTGCGCGACGATCCAGAAAACGATACGGTGCGCCAACTGGCGGCCGATTTGTGTTTGTCACAGAACCGGACTTACGATGCCGTGAAGCTGCTGGGCGAGCTGTTTGAGCGGCAGGTGAATGCGGGGGATGCTACGCGGGCCAGCCTGACCTATAAGAAACTGGCGCGGCATAGCAGCCCGACCTGGGAACAGAAATTCAGCTTTGGGCAGTTACTGGAAGGATCGAACAAGAAACTGGCGGTGGGCACCTATGAATCCGCATTGAGCGATCTGGCGAAGCTCGAAAACAAGGAAGGTTCACTGCAGGTGCTCGCGCGGATGGTGACGCTCGAGCCGGTGCAGGCGAATTTTCTACGGCTAGCGGAACTGTCCTCCGAAGCAGGGGACAGCAAGACCGCGGCGCAAGCGTTCAAGCGGGCGGCGCAGCTAGCGGCTGCGGGAGGCGGCGAGCCGGGGCAGTGGTACGAGCGGGCGTACCAGGAAGACTCCTCGGACGAGGAGATTACTCTGGCCTACGGCAGGAGCCTGCTGGAGCAGGGGCAGGTAGGAGCAGCGATCTTTGTTCTCGCGCCGCAGGTGAACGCGGGAAAAAGTTCCCCGCAACTGCGGGAGATCTATTGCGAGGCGCTGCTGGCGGCTGGCCGCTACGCGGAAGCGGAGCCGATGGTATGGCAACTCTTTGAAGAAAATCCCAAGCGGACGCCGCAGGTGACGGCGCTGATTGGACAGTTGGCGGATGCGGAGCAGGATGAGGCCGCGGTGTCACTGGCGCGCAAGTTGGGTCAGTTCCAGGCGAAGCGTGGAGAGCGGCGGCAGTTTTTGGCAGTGATGGAGGAAATAACCTCGGCGCGGCAGGCCTCGCCCGAAATGCTGGAGTTCCTCAGCGAGCTGTTCAACGCATCGAACCGGGAGGGCGACTACTGTCTGACTCTGCTGAAGCTCTTTGATGTGTATTGCGGTACGGGAGATTTCGCCCGGGCGGCGGAATTCCTGGACCGGGCGGGAGAAGTAGACCCCTATGAGTCCGGGCATACGAAGCGGCTGGAGATTCTGAAGGGCAAGATTGATGAGAACAAGTTTAAGGCGATTGCTGCACGATTCACGCCAGGGAGCAAACCGATCGAGCCGGAGCATGAGCAGGAGGCGACGCTAGGGGCTGCGACGCTGCAGGATCTGATGCTGCAGGCGGAAATCCTGGTGCAGTACGGAATGCGCAACAAAGCAGTGGAGCGGCTGCAGAGGATCCAGGAACTTTTTCCGCGCGAAGAAGAGCGCAACGAAGATTTGCAGAGGCTTTACCTGGCGGCGGGCGTGAAGCCGAGCTATGCGGGTTCGATAGCGCCGCCCGCAGCGGCTGCCGCCTCCGCCTCCGCCCCGGCGCCGGCCGTGGATCCGATGGCGGAGATGCGCAACGTTACCCGCGTGGCGGAGATCACGCGCAAGCTCTATCACCAGGGGACGGCGCCGGCAGTGCTGACCACGGCGGTCAACGAAATTGGCGGGCACTGGGAGGTATCGCGCTGCGTCGCTTTGATGCGTACGCCCGGTTCGGCGCCGACGGCGATGCAGGAGTTCTGCGGCAAAGAAGTGGAGGCGGGTAATCCGGCGGCGATCAAAGCAGTGATGTGTGCGCTGCAGGATATGGCGTCGGAGGAACCGATCAAACTGGCCGATGCGCAGACGGCTCCGGAGTTGCAGGACGTGCGCAAAGCGGTGGCTGAACTGGGAACTACGGCGGTGCTGGCGTTTCCGCTGAGCAATGACGAGGATTCAGTGGGCATGCTGGCGCTGCTGCACAACAAGCCGCGGGACTGGCCCCATACCGATTCCGTGGTGCTGAAGACGCTGGCCGACCAGATGGTGATTGCGTTGAACAATGCTGGGCTGCGGCGGCTGGTGAAGAATCTTTCAGTGACGGAAGAGAAGTCTGGATTGCTCAAGCGGGGATCCTACCTTGACTTGCTGCTGGCGGAGAGCAAGCGGGCGGTGCAGAACGCCTCGGCGCTTTGCGTNNCCGCCGTGGAGGGCACGATGGAAAAGATTGGGCAACAGTTTGCGGCCAACCTGCGGACGAATGACCTGGCATTCCGCTACGACACCACGACCATCGCGATCATTCTGGGGGACACGACGGAAAAAGAAGCGATGACGGCGATCGAGAAACTGCGCAAGATTATTGCCGGAGTGCGCCTGCCCGCCAAAGAGGGTTCAGAAGAAGACCACGCGATCGAATTCTCGGCGGGACTGGCCGAGGCGGTGATCAAGGAGAGCTACGATCCGGTGGACATTGTGACGGAAGTGATCAACCGCGCCGAGCATGCGCTGGCTACTTCGCTGGCGCACGGGTTGGGGAAAGTTGTGGTGCTGGTGGCGGCGCTGGCCGCGGGGGCGGTGGCGTAGCCAAAATCCACCACCGAGTCACGAAGAAGATCGGACGGGGCTTATCGTTTCCGAGGCGCAATTACAGTCTGGTTTCCTCATAATCTTTGTCCGTGACTCGGTGCCTCCGACGGTGGTCAAATCTCGTCCCGCGCTGCTACACTAACCAGTTTGACGATCACTTTTGATTCGCTCTGAGCGCACGGTCTGTCAGGAAAATCATGTTGAAACCGGGTGATATTGCCATTGTGAGTGGGGCGCGCACGGCCTTTGGCCGCTATTGCGGCAAATTGAAGGACTTCACCGCGCAGGAGTTGGGCGCGGTTGCGGCCAAGGGTGCGATTGAGCGGGCCGGGATCGATCCCAAGGAATTTGACCATTCGGTGTTTGGCAATGCGCAGCAGACTTCGGGCGATGCGCTGTATGGGGCACGGCATGTGGGGTTGCGGGCAGGACTGCCGATTGAGACTCCGGCGCTGACGGTGAACCGGCTGTGNNGTGTTGGCGGGCGGGATGGAAGCCATGTCGCAGGCTCCATTTGTGATTCGGGGGCGCGACGGATTTACTTTGGCTCCGGGCGGGAAGCTCGAAGATTCCCTGATGGTGGCGTTGCTCGACAGCTATTGCGGGCTGTACATGGCGAATAC
>PMHI01000429.1:4192-14190 GCA_003156615.1 Acidobacteriaceae bacterium
GGCGAGGCTACGGGAGAATCGCTGACGGAAGATGATCATCGGCGCCCGCAGACCACGATGGAAGGTTTGGCCAAGCTGAAGGCTGCGTTTGGTCGCAATGGAACCGTGACGGCTGGAAACGCGAGCGGCATTGTGGATGGCGCGGCGGCGGTGGTGTTGATGTCGCTGGAGGATGCGCGCAAGCGAAGTATCGAGCCGCTCGGGCGGATTGTGAGTTGGGGGATTGCTGGAGTGGAGCCCAAGTTGATGGGACGTGGCCCGGTGCCGGCGACGAAAATTGCGCTGCAGAAGGCGGGGCTGTCGCTGGACGACATTGATCTGATTGAAGTGAATGAGGCGTTCGCGGCGCAGTATCTTGCGGTGGAAAAAGAGCTAGATCTGGATCGTGACAAGGTGAATGTGAATGGCGGAGCGATTGCGTTAGGGCATCCGCTTGGCGCGACCGGAACGCGGCTGGTGATTACTTTGCTTTATGAGTTGCGGCGGCGGAAGAAGAAGTATGGGCTGGCTACGGCTTGCATTGGCGGCGGACAGGGGATTGCAATGATTGTGGAGAGTTTGAATTGATTCGTGCGAGAACGCAAGGTCATGCGCAGCCCACAGTTTGTCGACCATCTCGTCTTGCGTGTGGCTGACCTGGGTAAAACTGAGCGATTCTATACAACCGTTCTCGAACAGGAGCCCCAGCGAGCGGATGACAGCGCTATGTACCAGGTTGGTGAGACACCTTATTTTTCACTCGCTGCCGTCAAATCCTCGAGGCAAAGTATCAGAAGGAAAATGTCGGCCTCAATCCTCTAGCCTTTGGAGTAGTTACCGTCGAGGAGCTGCAATCGGTGCGGGCCAGACGGGATCAGGCCCAGGTCGTCCCCAGCGGGATCAGGACAGCGGGATCAGGAAAGACCGATATGGTCAGAAAGATTTCATCTGGCTTCGCGACCCGGATAATGTGCGAACCGAATTCTATTTTCGTCCGTGGTTCTGAATCTTAGTCACGGCAGGGAGATACATGGAGATAAGGAAGGTGGGTGTACTCGGTTGCGGGCTGATGGGATCCGGCATTGCGCAGGTTTGCGCTACGGCTGGATTCGATGTGACCGTGCTTGAAGTGGAGCAGCAGTTCCTGGACAAGGGCTTTGCCGGGATCGAACGATCTTTGGCGAAGTTTGCGGAGCGTCCGGTTGAGAAGGGCGGAATCACGGCGCAGCAGAAAGACGCGATCCGAGCGCGGCTTAAGGGCACGACGAATAAGGCCGACTTGGCCGAGTGCGACATTATTATTGAGGCCATCATCGAGAACGTGGACGAGAAGAAGAAGATGTATGCCTCGATCGATGGCGTGACGAAGAGAGAGGCGATCTTTGCTTCGAACACGTCTTCGATTTCGGTGACCGAGCTTTTGACGGCGGTGAAGCGGCCGGAAAGGTTTATTGGGCTGCACTTCTTCAATCCGGTGCCGCTGATGAAGCTGGTGGAGGTGGTGCGGACGATCGCCACTGCCGACGATGTTTATGAGACGGCTTACGAGTTTGGGAAAAAGCTGGGCAAGGTTCCGGTGCGGACCTCGGACAAGACGGGATTCATTGTAAACCGGCTGCTAGTGCCATATTTGCTCGATGCCATCCGGGCCTATGAAGAAGGCGTGGGATCGATTGAAGACATTGATAACGCCATGAAGCTGGGCTGCGGCTATCCGATGGGGCCGTTTACGCTGCTGGATTTTGTTGGGCTTGATACAACTTACTACATTACGCATGTGATGTTTGACGAGTTCAAAGAGCGGCGGTTTGCGTCGCCTCCACTGCTGAAGCGGCTGGTGATGGCGGGGTGGTACGGGAAGAAGACGGGCAAAGGGTTTTACGATTATTCGGACCCGAATAATCCGAAGGCGAATAAACTTTAGCATCGAAGTTTCCGGATCGAACCAGCTAAGATTGACGGGGCATGGAGAGACGTAGAAAAACCGACCAGATGCCGGATGAAGGCAGCCCGCAGGAGGTAGCGGTGTATCGCCGGGCATGGCACAGCTACGTGGCGCGGCGAAATCTGGTGGTAGCGCTTTTTCTCAGCTTCCTATTCCTGGGCTTCATGATGGGGAAGCTCAAGCTGGGCGAGCCTACTGATTTCGCGATTTCATTAAGCTGGATCGGAGTGTACCTGGCGGGTGCGTGGTGGCTTACGGAGTGGAGGTGTCCGCGCTGCGGAAAGATATTTGGCCGCCGGCTGTGGACACAGCGCTGCATCAGTTGCGACTTGAGCAAGGATCAGGTCGCGTCGGTGGCGCGGGGGAAGTGAACTTCTTTCTGTCTTGCGGACAGGCTCAGCGCGAATCGATTTCGTCGAGCAGCCGAGGAGCAGGAGATTGCCGACATCACTCCCGATGAGCGCGAACGATATTGGGCATGCTGAGGCCAGTTCGAGAGGCTGAGTCGGGCCGATGGGCTGGTCTCGGGCTGGTTCTTGCGGGCTATTTTCTGGCGCGGAATTTACGCGTTCGGAGCACTTGGTTGCGACCTGCCCGATCCGGGTTTGTGGGGCAATGTAGAGCGGAGGCTTGATAGCGGTCCTCGACCGCTTCTCCTGTCTGAGCAAATGTTAGGGCTGCGATTTGGGCAAATGCCGGCTAACCTTGAAGAGGCGAGGTTACGGAGATCCGAACCGGGCAGGCGACGAAGATTTTCGCCTCTATCCCATAATTCATGGCAGGTTGTGAACTTATGAACTTCGAAAACATTCTTCTGGAAAAGAAAAACTCGATTGCTTATGTGACCGTCAACCGGCCGAAGGTTTTGAATGCGCTGAACATGGCCACCATGGAAGAGCTGCGGGCGGCGTTTCATGACATTAAGAATGATACGGCGATTCGCGTCGTTATTTTTACCGGTGCGGGCGAGAAGGCGTTCATTGCCGGCGCGGACATTAGCGAGTTGTCCAAAAACGACGCGGTTTCGGGCAAGGAATACACGCACCGGGGACAGAACGTTCTTAACCTGATTGAGAACCTGGGCAAGCCGGTGATTGCTTGCATCAATGGATTTGCGCTGGGTGGGGGATGCGAGATTGCGATGGCTTGCACCATGCGGCTGGCCAGCGAGAACGCCAAGCTGGGGCAGCCTGAGGTGAAGCTGGGAATTATCCCGGGGTATGGCGGGACGCAGCGGCTGCCGCGGCTGGTGGGCAAGGGCCTGGCCATGCAGATGGTGCTGGCGGGCGAGATGATCACGGCGCAGGAAGCGCATCGCATTGGATTGGTGAATGAAGTTACGATTGCGGCCGAGTTGATTCCACGGGCGGAAGCGATTGCGGCAAAGATCATCGCCAACGCTCCGCTGGCGGTGCAGTACGCCATGGAGGCCGTGAACAAGGGCATGGAGATGACCTTGCCTGAGGGGTTGTATCTGGAGGCGGTGTTGTTCGCCGTGGCCTGCGCGACCGAAGATAAACGGGAAGGCACTACGGCGTTTCTGGAGAAGCGGGCGGCGGCGTTTAAGGGGAAGTAAGATCAAAGGCTCTAACCCAGCGGACACAGAGGAGCACAGGGTAGAGCGAGCGAACCCACCACGGAGGCACGGAATCACGGCGAAGAAACAGAAGAAACATAAGAAGGATTTCATCGTGGAGCCTCTTTCCCGGCCTGATTCACCGGCGCTCGAAGGAACGCTGAGCGCTTCGGGCAAACGTTTTGCGATGGTTGTTTCCCGGTTCAACGCATTCATCACTGAGCGGCTTTTGCTTAGCGCAGTCGATGGGCTGGTGCGCTCGGGTTCGAAGAGAAAAGAGATTGACCTGGTGCGCGTGCCGGGGGCATTTGAGATTCCGCTGGCGGCGCGGACTTTGGCGGAGACTGGGAAATACGACGCGATCATTTGTCTGGGGTGCTTGCTTCGCGGCGACACGGCGCACTATGACGTGATCGTGAATGAAGTAACGCGAGGGATCGGGCAATCGGCGCAGGAGACGGGCGTCCCGCATGCTTTTGGCGTGCTTACCTGTGAGACTTTGGAGCAGGCGATCGACCGCGCCGGGCTGAAGATGGGTAATAAGGGATTCGAGGCGGCGCTGGCGGCGGTGGAGATGGCGAGCCTGACGGCCGGCATCCGGCATCCGGCGTCCGGCGTCCGCAGTGCGGCCAGCAAAAAACAGATTCCTCCTTCCGCTCGGNNCCCTAATGGGTACCCGGCGCAAATCTCGCGAACTGGTTCTGCAGATGCTGTTCCAGGCAGACATGGGCAAGCAGACGGTGGACCAGGTGCGCCTCACATTTTGGGCGGAGCATGGCGGGGCCAGCGCCGAGGTGAGGGGATTTGCCGACGACTTATTTCGCGTGGCGACCGATCGGGGGGCGGAAATCGACAAGCTGATTGAGGGCCACGCGGAACATTGGCGCATGGAGCGCATGGCGGCAGTGGACCGCAACCTGCTGCGCGCGGGAGTGGCGGAGTTTCTAGCCTATCCGGAGACGCCGCGGGCGGTGGTCATCAACGAAGCGCTCGAGATCGCGCGAAAATTCTCCAGTCTGGAATCGGTGCAGTTTGTCAACGGCGTGCTGGACAGTGTGGCGAAGGATCTGGGGAAGACGGCGTGAGAAAAACAGATTGTGCAATTCTGCAATTGGGTAATTCTGCAGTTTCAACCCTTGCCGCAGTTTAGTTGTCCCTCCACCCGATTGCCCGATAACCCGGTCACACAATTACAACTCCTTAGGGTTTCACGACCACGATATTCAAGGCGCAATTTGATCCCGTGAAGCAAAAGTTGTTGGAAGAGTCGGGGAGGGGCACAAAGGATGTTTGGTACAGGTCGACCCCTAGAACCGTGTTGAGCTGGTGCAGCAGTCCATCGGAGCCGGCCACGTAGATCAGTGTGCCGTCCACGGTCATGTCGGCTGCAATCGGAGTTGCGTCGTTCAATAGCTGGATTCTGGAGACGGAGCTGGTGTCGAAGTCATAGACCAGGACGCCTTGATTGCTGGTCACGATGTAAGCCTGAGTTGCGTTCGGCGACAGGAAAAAGTTGATGGGCTGGAAGGTACCCTGATTAATATTGATGTGCACCGGCGCAAATGGAGTCTTCGCCGTCGTCTGGGCGAGGGCGATTGGCTGCGGACAGAGGGCGGTTAGCAGTGGTTGGGAAGAGGTAGTGGCGATGACGTCAATGCCGGTGTTGTCGACGCCGAAGAAAAAGTCGAGGCCTGCGGTCTGAAGAGGGATCGGGACGATTTCGTTGCCCAGAGCGACGTTGCCTGCTGGGACCATCTTCAGGAACAACGGAGGAGTGGGAATGCCTGAGGCTGACAGGTACGGGATCACCAGAGAATTGTCGCAGGTGTCGTAGATGGCGAGGCTGCCCGCAGGACTTCCGCCCGAGAGCAGGGCAAACGAACCGGTCGAGTTGAAGGCAATCGACTTGACGGGAGTGAGCAAAGGGTTCGGCTGCACCGTCTGCAAGTATTGCAGGTTGGAATAGGCATACAAGGTGTTGCCACCATTGCCGAGGATGAGGGTTTCCAAGCCGTCGGGCGAAATTGCCGCGGCGGTTGCGCTATTAATGTTCAGCGCTGTGGTCGATTGCGGTGACGAAGTGACGACGTAGACCTGATTGGGAGTGGAGACTGTATCGGAGAACAGGGCCAGGGTGCCGCTGGGAGAGACGGCGAGGACCTTGCCGGTTACCAGGCCCAGGGTGGTGCCGGGAGCGGGCAGGGGCGTAAACGGACTGGTCGTGCCTCCGAAGCCGGAGGGGTTGATGGAGAAAGCGCCGAATTCGCTGCCCATGAAGACTTCGGATCCAGCCGCGTCGAACATCAGAGAATTGGGCGGAGTGGGCAACTCGGTCGCGGAACCGGGGAGGTTGGTGGAAGTCGAAACGTTATAGAGGGCCACGGCGCACAATTCGTCGCTGGAACAGTCCTGACTGGTTGCCAGCACGCCGGTCGAAGTGGGGGCGCCAGTTACCAGTCCGGAAATGGCAGTGACGGGATAGACCGGTTGCGGGATGTAGGGTGCGGGAAGATTCGCCAGATTCAGCGGGAACCCGATGTTGCAAGTTGGCGGCGTGCAAGTTGCTGTGATGGCGGACGCGCCCGGCTGGGGAGTGGACACGGAGCAGGTTGTGCCGCCGGCGCAGCTTGTGGAACCGCTGCCGGAGCTTGTGGAACCGCTGCTGACGGAAATCACAGCCGGCTGTGAGGAAACCCAGGTCAGCGGGGGCTTGGCCACAATGCAGCCTTGGACGTCGACAGCTGTGGCAGCGATTGTCTCCGACGTTCCTTTGTTAGCAACAAAACTTGTCTGGTCGGTGTATTGGCCGTTTACGCTGAGCTCGAGCGCGATGCACTGCACCGGGCAAGCTTCGAAATTGTAGGGTTGGCTGTAGACTCCCGAGGCTGAAGCGATCACCTGGGTCTGCCCCGGCGTGGTGGGAGATGCAGTGGCCTGGTTGGTGGGAACGTTGTAGGGAGTAACCGTCACAAAAGGAGTGATCTTGGCCACGCTGGGGCTGACTTCAGTCCAGGTGAAGGGACCAACCTGGCCAGTAATGTCGACGCCCCCGCTATAGGCGGTAGCTTGCAAGGTCTGGACCTGGTTCTGCGAAAGGCAGTAATTGCTGGCNNGGGGGAACGACGCTGACCTGGATGTTATCGATGGGCGAATGAACGAAGATATAGGTAGGCGCGCTGGTCGCCCCCAGGGCTGAGGCCGTTACCTGAACTACGCCGGTGTTGGCGGGTGTGCAGATCGTGTAGGCCGGGGCATTCCAAGTGCCGGCGCAAGCGAAGCCATTGGGAGCGATGTCGAGCACTCCCGCAGGACTCGAAGGGTTGATGGCGTAGGTGAACGTTGACCTAATATTGGTGCCGGAGCCGTTCTGCGCACTGGCGGTGAGCACCAAGGTGGACCCTAATTGCAGGGAATAGCTGGGGTTGGGATTGAGTGTAACTTTCGCCGGGAAGGGCGAGGTTCCGGGAGGTTTGTGGCCGCCGCAGGCCGCTAAGAACAGGAACCAGAAGATGGTGATGACGAGCCACGCCCACCGACGCAAACGCAACCTTCCCATGCACCCTCTCGTCGCCTCACGGTTGTTTCCGATGGGCGAGCCGCTCAATGGAATGGAAAACTGTTAGTGTAGAGGCTGGAGACGGATTCAGCAAGCTGGCCAGCTAGCCCAGTTGAACGTCGAGAGAGGTCGGCTTNNGTTCCGCGAGTCAATCCAGGCTTGGTGTGTGCCGTGAGTTTCGCAGAGTTGCGTGGGAACTCATGGTAGAGCTTTTGAGAAATGCGTTTCCGGTGAAGTAGCAGCATTGAGGGCCGGAAATTTTCCTCGCTGAAACGTTCCTGCGCTGCCTTTCGCCCTATCACGAGGGCTGCTGGAGTGCCTGAAGTCAGGCGTGACGGTGGTCTGCGGAAGGATATGCAGGACAGAGCTGGCGATACGGAGCACCCCCGGAGTCTTGGCCGGGTGCCACCGTCGGCAGCACAAATCTAGATCTGGACCCAAGAATCTCTCTCCGCGATTCGTGTGCGGCGAGAAGTATGGCGAGGCGATGGTGCCTGCCAGTCCGATTGCGCAATCAGCCTCGGGAAAACCGATAGCGCCGGGCGCTGCCTGCCCGCAAGGGACGGATATGGTGCGCGACTTTTTAGTACGAGACCTTGAGTGAGCGGCTTTAACCACGTAAGGAGCGGCGAAGAGTGCCTACTTTTAATCAATTGGTAGCGAAGGGCCGGAAGCGGCCGCGGTATAAGACGGCGAGTCCGGCGCTGCAGGGATGTCCGCAGAAGCGTGGAGTTTGCACTCGCGTATATACGCAGACGCCCAAGAAGCCGAACTCGGCNNAGGATCTGCCGGGCGTGCGCTACCACGTGATTCGCGGCACATTGGACGCCGTGGGGGTGGCTGGGCGTCAGCAGGGTCGTTCGAAATACGGCGCCAAGCGGGCGAAGAAATGATAAGGCGGTGGCCAGCGGTCAGTGACCAGCGGCCAATAAGCTCAAAGTAGAAGGATGAAGAGCTAGAAGCCAGGAGTTAAAAAGCGGAATGCCTCGTAAAGGACATACAGCAAAGCGGACCGTGCCAGCCGATGCCGTCTATGGTTCGGATCTGGTGACGAAGTTTATCAACTCGATGATGTGGCAGGNNAAGCGCAGCACCGCCGAGGGCATTTTTTACGACGCCCTTACGAAAGTGCAGGAAAAAGGTGGCGACGAAGCTTTGAAGCTGTTCACGAAAGCCGTGGAGAATGCGAAGCCGCTGCTTGAGGTGAAGACCCGCCGCGTGGGCGGCGCTAACTATCAGGTGCCGGTGGAAGTCAATGCCGACCGGCGCACATCGCTCGCGATCCGCTGGCTGCTGACCTATGCCCGCGGGCGTGCAGAACGAGGCATGGTCGACAAGTTGAGCAACGAATTGCTGGACGCTGCCAATGGAAAAGGCGCGGCTATCAAGAAGAAAGAAGACGTACATCGCATGGCGGAGGCTAACAAGGCTTTCGCGCATTACCGATGGTAAGGCGATTGAGTAGTTTGGTAATCGGGTGAGTTTGTAATTGAACCCGGTCGTGCATTTTTGATTTTCAATTGCCAAATTACCCGATTGCAAAACTACAAAATCAAGAATTGAAGAAGTCGGACCGGAAAAGAGTAGAGTCGTGCCCAGAACAGTCCCATTAGAACGCTGCAGAAACATCGGCATCATGGCCCACATCGATGCCGGAAAGACTACTACGACGGAGCGCATCCTGTTCTACACGGGAAAGACGCACCGCATCGGAGAGGTGCACGAAGGCACGGCGACGATGGATTGGATGGAGCAGGAACAGGAGCGCGGAATCACCATCACCTCCGCGGCGACGACCTGCACCTGGCGCGACATTCGCATTAACATTATCGACACACCCGGCCACGTCGACTTCACGGCGGAAGTGGAGCGCTCGCTGCGCGTGCTGGACGGCGCGGTGGCTGTGTTTGACGCGGTGCACGGGGTGCAGCCGCAATCGGAGAAAGTTTGGCGTCAGGCTGATAAATACGGCGTGCCGCGCATTTGCTTCATCAACAAGATCGACAAGATGGGGGCGGATTTCGAGCACGCTATCGATACCATCCGCAAGCGGCTCAGCGCTCGACCCGTGGCCATCCAGATTCCCATCGGCCAGGAAGATAAGTTCAAGGGCGTGATCGATCTGATCAACATGAAGGCGATCGTGTGGCAAGACGACACGATGGGGGCGGAGTACGTCACGGAAGAAATTCCTGCCGAGCTGAAGAAGAAAGCCGAAGCGTTCCACGCCCAGTTAGTCGAGACCATTGCCGAGAACGACGACGAAATCCTGCACAAGTTTCTGGAAGGGGAAGAGATTACCGCGGAAGAGCTGCGCGCGTCGCTGCGCAAATCGACCATTGCGTTGAAGGTGTTCCCGGTCGTGGTAGGGACGGCGTTCAAAAATAAGGGTGTGCAGCCGCTGCTCGATGCGGTGGTGGATTATCTGCCGTCGCCCCTCGATGTGCCGGAAACCCACGGGCTGAATCCCGACAACGGGGAGAAGATTTTCCGCAAGGCGGACGACAAGCAGCCGTTTTCGGCGCTGGCGTTCAAGATCATGGCCGATCCCTTTGTCGGCCAGCTGACGTTTATTCGCGTCTACTCCGGCCAGCTCAGGACCGGAGACTCGGTGCTGAACACGGGTCGCCGCAGGACGGAGCGCATCGGGCGCCTGCTCAAGATGCACGCGAACAAGCGCGAAGAAATCAGCGAGATTCTCGCGGGCGACATCTGCGCCGCGGTGGGCCTCAAAGGGGTGAGCACAGGCGACACCATCTGCGACGAGAAGCATCCCATCGCGCTCGAATCCATTACCTTTGCGGTTCCCGTGATTTCGGTTGCGGTCGAGCCGAAGACCAAGGCCGATCAGGAAAAAATGGGGATGGCGCTTGGCCGTCTTGCCCAGGAAGACCCCACCTTCAAAGTTCACACCGATCCTGACAGCGGACAGACCATCATCA
>PMHI01000335.1 GCA_003156615.1 Acidobacteriaceae bacterium
GCTGGTCGCCGAGCGCATCGATCCCGGCACGGGAGAGCGCCGGATTATCGCCGTCGGGCGTATGAACAAACTTCATGCCGGAAATGAGGCGGAAGTTGCTGTGCTGGTTTCAGACCAGTATCAGAAACTTGGTCTGGGGAACGAACTGCTTCGTCGTGTGATCCAGATCGCCCGAGATGAAAAGTTAAGCCGCGTGTCCGCGGAAATGTTGACGGANNGACCCGCACTGCGTCCGAGTTGAGCGGGGTGACTGTCAGAATACAGTCGGCGGGGCACGGCGTGGTCCTCAAAGAGATCTCGGCATGATTTGAGACTAAGAGAACTGGCCCAACTACGGAATGACCGGATTCTCTGCGGAAATGTAGCGTCGAATCAGTGGCTTGTGACGCCGGTCAAAACCACTGTCGCTTGCTTCGGTTGTTCTTCTTCGAGCCGCCGGATCGTTGCCCGGAGCCAGGCGCCGAGTGCTTCCTCAATCTCCTGCTGCGTCCCGGTGCGGTACAAAACCTCGAGGGTCTTTCCACTCGGCGAGAGGGGGATATGAATGCAAGGAGTTTGTTCCTCGCGCGCGTTCTCTGGGACGAATTGCATCAGAAGGCATTCGCTGCAGGGTTCGCGGTCCTTGGAGTTAAAGTTCATGCAAGTGGGGGAATCCTCGAAAACAAACCGTGCCTGCCAGGATTCGCGCGGCAATCGCCCGTATCCGCCTTNNCTCAAGAAACTCCAGTTCAAACTTCAGTACGTCCAGCAGGTTGCGATTATCCGTTGGCATAGCCTCTCCACTTTACCCGGTGATAGGACGCCCTACACTTCTCTGCCAGCATTCCTATGATACCCAGTCCAGGCTTTACGATGTGTTCAATAAAGATCAGAATTGACTACCTGGCGAGTGGTCTCGGCATGCAGGAAGGAGCGACGAATCTCTTCGAGAAGAAGTTGCCGAGGGTACGATGGCCTTTCACTTCGAGAAGCGGTCCGGATTCTTCGCCTCGGGAACCGGCGGCTGTGGCACTATTTTGGCCAACGCAGTTTCGAAGAAGGCTGTTGCCGGGAAAGTGAAGGTCGCGTAGCCTATGACGGTCGAGACTCGGTAACTTTCAACGGAGTTCCAGGCAACGTCTGGAACTCCCTTACGGCGCCTAATTAGGGAGCTTCGACTTTGGAGATAGACTTTCGGACCCAGGTTTCGTAGTCGCTATTCCACCATCGGAACACATCACCTCTGACTGACGCAGAATTGTTGCGAAGGACGTCACATGGGACACACCGTGGAAATCACCGACTTGCTGCTGAGAGAAGCGCAACAAAGCCTTCTGGAAACCAGCATGGCCCTCGAAGACGTGGTCCCTGTGTGTGAAGATCTGGACAATGCGGGCTATTGGTCGGTGGAGTGTTGGGGCGGGATGGCATTCAATTCCTGCATACGCTTTCTCAATGAAGACCCCTGGGAGAGGTTGCGGACTTACCGCAGTCTGCTCCCCAAGAGCAGACTGCAAATGCTTTTGCGCGGACAGAACCTGGTTGACCATCGGAACTTTGATGACTCAATCGTCCGCCGGTTTATCGAGAAAGCGGCGCTGAATGGCATCGACGTCTTCCGCATCTTCGACGCACTGAATGATGTTCGGAACCTGAAGGCCAGCGTTGAGGNNGGCCGGCAAGCACGCACAGGGCGCAATCTGCTATGGGCCGAGTCCGGTGCACACGATCCCGGTGTTCGTGGACATCGCGCAGCAGATCAAAGAAATGGGTTGCGATTCCATCTGCGTGCAGGACGTTGACGGTCTGCTTAAGCCACAGGCGGCCTACGATCTGGTCAGGGGGATCAAGGAGAGGTGCGGAAGCGACACGCTGGTCAGCGTCCACACCCATTCGACGACGGGCGTGACCATGGTTTCGCTGATGAAGGCGATTNNGGTGGACACAGCGATCAGCTCTTTGGCGCTGGGCCGCGGGCACAACCCCACCGAGAGCGTAGTTGCGATGCTGGAGGGGACCGGTTACCGGTCACGTCTGGACATTGAGAGGCTGCATCGCATCAAACAGCATATTGCCAGCGTCCGTCCGCGTTACGGCGAATTCATCAATCAGCCCATCGGTGTTGAGACGGAGATTTTCCAGCACCAGATACCGGCAGCGCTCATCTTGAACATGGAATATCTGCTGAAGAGCCAAGGCACGCCTCATTTGCTGGACCAGGTGTTGGCGGAAATCCAGAACGTCCGCCGGGACGCCGGATATCCTGCGCTAGCCATCCCGGCAAGTGAAATCCTCGGCACCCAGGCAATGTTGAATGTCCTGCAAGGCGAGTATCGAGTGATCACCAGTGAGTTTGCCGACTTGATGCTCGGCTATTACGGCACAACGTTAGGAGAAAAGAACCCGGAGGTGGTCGACAAGGCANNAAACCCGCCATCGCCTGCCGCCCGGCCGATTTGCTCGAGCCATCGTGGGAACGACGGCGAACCGAAGCCCTAGCCCTCGGCTGCAATGGTAGCGATGAAGATGTTTTGACATACGCCATGTTTCCCAAGACGGCCGCGCAGTTTTTCGAGACCCGGCAGGCAGGCCCGAAAGACATTGGTAAGGAATCGAGTGAAACCAAAGCCGGCCCCGAACCGGCGCCCGCGGAGAGCACGAGCAGTAATACCAGGCCGGGGGAATCTCGGACCTACATCANNGCCGAACTTCGCGAGAAGCGCGCGAAGATCAAGGAGGGTGGCGGCAAACAACGCATCCAGAAGCAGCACCAATCCGGCAAGCTAACCGCGCGGGAACGCATCGACAAACTGGTCGATCACGGAAGCTTTCAGGAGATTGGTCTGTTCGCCAGGCACCGTGCCACTTACTTTGGCATGGCAGATAAAGATCTCCCCGCCGACGGTGTGGTCACCGGATGCGCGACGATAGATGGCCGTCTGGTCCACCTGGCTAGCCAGGATTTCACGGTAGCCGGCGGCGCAGCCGGGGAAGTGCACTGCGCCAAAATCACCGAGATGATGAAACTTTCCATGAAGACAGGAAGCCCGTTCATCTTCGTGAACGACTCCGGCGGCGCGCGCGTGCAGGAAGGCATCGACAGCCTGGCGGGCTACGCCAGCGTGTTCTACAACAACGTAATGCTCTCAGGAACTGTACCGCAGATTTCCATTATCTGCGGACCCTGCGCCGGCGGCGCAGCTTACAGTCCGGCGCTGAC
>PMHI01000329.1:0-1785 GCA_003156615.1 Acidobacteriaceae bacterium
CCGTTTGCGATCGGACTTGCTGCCACCGGCTTTTACTTTGGCAGCGTCTACCCGGGCTGGGTCTTTTGGTGGTTGTGGATCACCTACGGACTTGCTTGCTGGGGTTCGTTCACGGCCTGGTGGATGCCGTATCTCCTTCGCCCGGATCCAAAGCGAGTCGCTCGCTACCGAACGATGTACGCAGACACACATGCTTTTCTGCCGGAGCGCAACGGCATCCGGCCGAACACGCTGCATGTGCTCTTTGACATTGTGACGGTCGCCATACTAATTGACTTGGCCGTACTGACGGCAGAGCTGGCTAACGACCTTTAGAACCGCGACCGGGAAACTCGTCGCGCGGTAGGACGGCTACCGCGACTCACTGGCAGGAAAATCCGCTCCGGTTCAGAACGGCTTTTCCGGCGACCAGCAGTTCTTCCATATCCTCGGCTTGAACGCCGAGGCTTTACGGCCCCGATTGGTAAGTCCATGGGGGCGGGCAGCCCACGCCACGAATTCACCCGCTTGTTTCATTTACACTGTGGAAGAGAACAAAATGCCCTCTTCATCTCCCAGAAAACACGCGGGCCCTGGTGCGGGCAGCGATCAGCCCGCAATCCCCGAGCCTTCATTCTCCGAGCGGGCCCGCACTTTGGTGTACTTGGGCCGTATTGGCAGCCTTTCCACGCTCTCAGGCAAACAGCCCGGTTTCCCCTTCGGCTCGTTGATGCCCTATGGGCTGGACGGACTGGGGCGCCCCATCTTCCTCATCAGCACCATGGCCATGCATACGCAGAATCTGCAGGCGGATTCGCGCGCCAGCCTGCTCGTAACCCAGGCTGAGGCCAGCGGCGGCGAGCCGCTGGGCGCGTCGCGGGTCACCGTCATAGGAAATGTTCTGCCAATCCCGCAGCCCGAGGTGCCGGACGCGCGCCAGCTCTACCTCGACCGTCACGCCAATAGCAAGTACTGGGTAGACTTCGAGGACTTTTCTTTTTACCGCATGGATGTGTTGGATGTTTATTACGTCGGCGGCTTCGGAGTAATGGGCTGGGTGGCGGCCTCGGACTACAATCGGGCGCAAGCCGACCCGCTGGCCGATGCCGCCGCCGGAATCATCGAACACATGAATACCGACCACAAAGATGCGCTCATCCTGCTCGCCCGAACCTTGGCTGGCATCGAGTCTCAGGAAGCGGCTATGACTTCGGTAGACCGGCTCGGTTTTCATGTGCGCCTCAAAACCCAGGATGGGATGAAAGGCGCACGTATTGCGTTCTCGTGGGAAGTGAGCAATCCAGGGGAAGCTAGGAAGGTTCTGGTAGAGATGGTGCAGCGGGCGCGCGAAAGGGTCTGAGGCTCAACCTCTCGTGCCGGCCTGCGGGCCGAGTTGCCGTTTTCCATACCAACAAAATGCCCGCGATCCTTTCGGATTGCGGGCACTTGTTTTCGCTTCGGAAGCGGTCACTTAGACAGCTTGTACGTTCTCCGCTTGCCAGCCCTTGGGGCCCTTGGTCACGTCGAACTGCACGGTTTGGCCTTCTTGCAGGCTGCGAAAGCCGCCCGCTTGAATAGCGGAGAAATGCACGAAGACGTCCTCGCCATTCTGACGGCTGATAAAGCCATAGCCTTTGGCGTCGTTAAACCACTTCACTGTTCCTTGTTCTGCCATTGATAGTTCCTATTCTTGTTTCTTTGGGATTGTGCTGAGAAGAATCGCTGCTAGTGAGGGGGTGACGCTGGTTGGCGATACCGACCTTCAACTGCTTGTGAATCAAACTTAGCGATCTTAATTATACACCC
>PMHI01000329.1:1819-3304 GCA_003156615.1 Acidobacteriaceae bacterium
TTGACTCGCACCATCCGCCCCGGTAGTCTTGAACCAACCTCGCAACTTCAGGAAACTACCGTGGCCGTGAGTTCCATCCAACTCGGGCAAGTCTGGCGCAACGATGCCGATGGCCAGGATTATCTGGTCACCAAGGTGTATAGCGAAGTGTTCACGCAGTATGCCATGCTGCGGCCGGCGGGGATTACGGCTCCGGACGCCCCAACCGTGCGCATCAAGGTGGCCAAAAGCCCGCAAGGCGCGTCTCTACCCGGTTATACTTTTACCCAGGACGGCTCGTTCTAGGCGCGGGCTTCCGCCGCTAATTTTCGATAGACTTAATTTGGTTCTCAGTTCTCAGCCTGAGAGCCAACGGTTCTTACCGGGAACCGAGAACTGCCTTCATGACCGAAAAACTTCTGGTTGTCGTTTTTGTCTTCATCAATTTCGTGATCAGCGCGACCGGCTACTCCGGCATTGCGCTGCTGATGGCGATTGAATCGGCGTGCATCCCGTTGCCTTCGGAATTGATCATGCCATTTGCCGGCTATCTGGTTTTCACCGGGACATTCAACCTGGTGTGGGTGGCAACGGCGGGAGCCCTCGGCTGCAACCTGGGCTCGCTCGTGGCATATGAGATCGGATGCTATGGCGGCCGCCCGCTCGTGGAGCGCTACGGGCGCTGGATTCTGATGGGCCGCCGCGAACTCGCTTGGGCCGACCGCTTCTTCGCCCGTTGGGGATACCTGGCTGTATTTATCGGGCGGCTGCTGCCGGTGATTCGCACGTTCATTGCGCTGCCCGCGGGTGTGGCGCGCATGCCGCGCGGACGGTTTCATATCTATACATTTCTGGGATCATGGCCGTGGTGCTACGCGCTGGCATACTTTGGCATGAAGCTCGGGGAGAACTGGCGCGAGTTAGGGAAGTACTTCCACAAATTCGACGCCGTGATCGGGGTGATGTTGGTGGCGGGCGTCGTCTATTTTGTTTGGACGCACTGGCAGAATAGAATCAGCCGTCAGGCGTCAGCTACCGGTCCTCGGTGACGCAAGCTGTGACCCTACGATCTGCCATCTCCCGTTGCGCTTCACGACCACATCCATGTAGACATAGCGAACCGGGAAGCGTCGTCCACTTTGCTCGACCTCATCTTCTTCCGAGCCGTGGACGATAGCTATGTCTTCACTCAGTAGGCGTATTCGGCGGCCGGTGGAGATCATCGAAATGTAACGGATCGCGCCGGTCTCGAGATTGTTCAGCACGTCCCGCTTTGCGAAAGCATGGCCGGATTCGTCATATTGAATGTAGTCGTCGGCGAAGATGCGTGAGAGTTCGGCGAGGTCGGTGGCGATCAGGGCGTGGTCGCCGTCTTCGAAGAGCTTAACGATCTGTCGTTCGTCGCTTTCCATCTGCAACTGCTTCCTCCGAACGGGATCCCTGTAAGCTGCCACGAACGTTTCTGCGGCGCTTTTTGTTAGTGTACAACTGGCATTTACCAGGAGG
>PMHI01000329.1:3316-20076 GCA_003156615.1 Acidobacteriaceae bacterium
CCGGCCAGCCGTTCGTGGTCGAGTATTACTACAAAGCGAAATGGGGGCATGCGGATGAGTTTCTGAGGTTGTTCAAAAAGAATCACTACCCGGTGCTCAAGAAGGAAATGGAGATGGGGAGGATTGCGAGGGTCTGGATGGATCAGCCGCGCTATCACACCACGGAAGACGGGCGCTGGGATTTCCGCGTGACGATTGTTTTCAAGAATGCAACGGTGGCCGACGAGCCCTTCGANNCAGAAGCAGATGTATCCCGATCAGGAGACGTTCCAGCGAGAAGAGCAGCGGCGGTTTGAAATTCTCGACGGGCATTGGGACTTGCCAATGAAGACGGTGGAGTTGGAGAAGTAGTACGGAGTTGAGAGTACCAGTGCCCGGTAAAGTCAGAACCCGATTTTGCTCGCTACTCGGGACGCGGCCAGTGATGAGAGCGACCTTGTCGGGCATAAAAGCGAGTCCGCTAGCTTGCTGGGGGTGTAGGCGAGGGGATGACGACGACGGTGTTGCCTTTTGTAACGCGTCGAACACGCCCCTGTCCGGCGATGCAGCACTTCCGCGAAAGATGTTAAAGAATGGTGACAACCCTGCGGGAAATCCTTTATGACAGTCATTGAAATTTGGAATTAGACAGAGCCCTAGCGGAGCCCATACTCTTAACCATGGACCCCTTAATATCAGTTGAGGACTCACAGGTTGATCTACTGCACGAGATTGGCGTCCGGCTGGCGACGGCGGATGGTTTCCACGAAGTACTGACTCGCGTGGTCGAGTTTGCTTCTGCACTGGTGAAGTGCGACTCCTGCTTGATTTATGTGCTGGAAGAGGAGGAGCTCGTCCTGCGAGCTTCGAAGAATCNNGGAACCGGTGGCGATTGCGGAAAAGGCGGCGCTGGATCCGCGCTTTCAGTTCTTCCACGAGCTGCCCGAAGACAGCTACGAGGCATTTTTGTCAGTGCCCTTGATGTGCCGGGGCCGCGTGGTGGGAGTGATCAACCTGCAGCATCGCCAGCATCACGTTTACCGGCGTCGGGAAATTCGTCTGATCTCGACGGTCGGGTTTCTGGTGGGTGCCGAAATCGAGAGGGCGCGGCTGGAGGATGCCAACTCCAACCTGTGGGAACAACTGCAGACGCGCAAAGTGGTGGAGCGCGCCAAAGGCATCCTGCAGCGCGATCTGGGATTGAGCGAGGAACAAGCCTACCTGACATTGCAACGGCAGAGCCGGCAGAAGCGCAAGCCAATGAAGGAAATCGCCGAAGCGATTGTGCTCAGTGACGAGGTCAGAGGGGACTCGCACTCGCCCAAACCAGCCTAAAGGAAGCGAGCCAGACGCGCGAGTTCTATTTGCAAAGAACGCGACACTTCGCGCGGCTCCCAGATCCTCTGCTGCGCAAGAACGCTGCTTAGGACGACAGTCGCAAAGGAAGGTCCGAGAGCAGATAGCGATATCTGCCCCCGGGTCTGGCAGTGACGAACTAGCGGACGGCGGATGTGGTCGAGGTTGCACCCGTTTGCGCCACTTCCCGAGTTTCGGCTGGCACCACGAAGTGCAATGTCACTCCGAACTCGGGAAGCTGCATCGTGCTGACAAAGCTTCCGGTGGGTCTCGGAACCATAACGAGCTCGCTGACATCCGAAGGTTTGGAGACTTCGGTATCGACCACCAGCATCATGAAGCCCGCTCCACTGCCGCCGATCTTGCGCAGCGTCAGCATTTCGGAGGGCCCGCTGGAGGCGATAGTGAAGTGGTAGTTTCCTGCCGGCACAATCGCGTTCTGCCAGTGGACTTCGTGGGGCAAGGTGAAAGTTCCGACCGCATCCTGGGCCGAAGCCAAGCTGGGTGCGAAGTTCAAGGCACTTAAGGTTAAAACAACGGCGTAGGCGAATCTTCGAATCGATTTCATGTTATCTCCTGTTCTTTTTGTCTGAAGAGCACACTACCGGCGCAAGGCCGAATCGCGTGGGCTCAGATGGCATGGAGAACAACAGGGTCAGGAGAATTGCACTACCGCATCAAGGCTGGCATGCAAACTGCAGCTTCGCGGGACCGGCTGCAGAGCTGGTTTGCGAAGTAATTTCATTGTCATGGAAGTTCGCGCGAGAGTCCAACGCAAAAAACTTATTACGCTCATCAAAATGCGTGCTCTCCGTCGGATGACGCTGGCACGCCGTTGAAGTGATTTTCTGCACATTTGGCCGCTCTGGTTTGCAAAATCCCCGCCCGATACGAGAACATACAAGGTTTGCACATCCATACAGATTCTTACTGAGGAAACGGCCAAACTATGGCGACACGGAACAAGTCCGCAAGAACGACGAAAGCATCAAAGGTGTCCCGCGTAGACGTAAGAGATAACGTGAAGTCCGAAGGGAAGGCGCGCGGTGGTTCGAAGCCCGACGTCACGATCGAACCCGCGAAAGGGAAACTCGGGGTGATGATCCCGGGCATGGGGGCGGTGGCGACGACGTTCGTTGCCGGCGTCGAGGCGATTCGTAGAGGGCTGGCGAANNCTCGCGGGGCTCGACGACCTGGTATTCACCGGCTGGGACATCTTCGAAGACAACATGTATGAAGCAGCCTCAAAGGCGGGCGTGCTCGACCAGCGACTGCTCGACCAGTTGAAGCCGTTTCTTTCGTCGGTGACGCCGCGCGCGTCCGTGTTCGATCACAACTACGTGAAGAAGATCGACGGGCCAAACGTGAAGAAGGGCAAGACGAAGATGGATCTGGCCGAGCAGTTGCGCGACGACATTCGTTCGTTTCAGAAAACCAGCGGAGCTAGCCGGCTCATCACGATGTGGTGCGGTTCGACGGAGTCTTACATCGAAGCGACCGAGGCGCACCAGTCGGTAAAGGCGTTTGAGAAAGCGCTGCATGAGAACGATGAAATGATCGCNNGTGGACCTGCCGGTGATGCTCGAACTCTCGCGGCAGAACGAAGCGCCGATCTGCGGGAAAGACTTCAAGACTGGGCAGACGCTGATGAAGACGGTTCTCGCCCCCGCCTTCAAGGCGCGGCTGCTTGGGCTGAGCGGATGGTATTCGACCAACATCCTGGGCAACCGTGACGGCGAAGTGCTTGACGATCCGGGGTCGTTCAAGACCAAGGAAGAGTCGAAGCTGGGGGTGCTGGAGCACATCTTGCAGCCCGCGCTTTATCCCGAGCTGTACGGCAATATCTTCCACAAGGTTCGCATCAATTATTACCCGCCACGTGGCGATAACAAAGAGGGCTGGGACAACATCGATATCTTCGGCTGGCTGGGTTATCCCATGCAGATCAAGGTTGATTTCCTCTGCCGGGACTCGATTCTGGCTGCTCCGATTGTGCTCGACCTAGTGTTGCTGGTCGATCTGGCGAAACGGTGCTCGGAGCTGCGCGGCCGTGGAATCCAAGAGTGGCTAAGCTTTTATTTTAAGTCTCCGATGACCGTGCCGGGACTCTATCCCGAGCATGATCTGTTCATTCAATTGATGAAACTGAAGAACACGCTCCGACATTTGAAAGGCGAGGAACTGATCACACATCTGGGGTTAGAGTATTACGACTGAGGCTGCAGCAGCCGATCTCGGTTCTACGGCGAAATTGTTTCTCAGGCTGATCGAATTGTCCTACATGATCCAACCGGCATGCTTAGGTCCCTCGACCAGCCCGCTTGATAGTCGAGCACGTCGGCGGCCTCGGAGTTCATCCGCTCGGCCGGGTGATTAAACCACTCCAGCTCCCGTGCATGGGTCTGAGGCCGAGGCTAACTTCCCGCTTCACACCAGCTTCTTCTCTTTCTTGTACTCGTCAAACTTCTCTAGAAACCGGTCAATGTCTTTCTTCTGCAAATAGTAGGGCGTCGAGAGCCGCAGCTTGTTCGGGTCGCCGCCCCGGATGCGAATTTTGTGCGTTTTCCACATCCAGTTTTCCAAGTCCATGCGAGGGACAGGCGGGACGTTGACGGTCACGATGGCGCAGCGTAGGGCCGGGTCGGGCGAGGTCCAGGATTCGGCTCCGCGCCTTTTCATCTCACCGAGGATGTAGTCGGCGAGCGTGCGATGGCGAGTTTCGATGCGGTCTAAGCCGATGTCGTTGGCCANNGTGGCGATGGTATTCCAGAGACGGTCGATGACCTCGTCACGCACGTAGAGAAAGCCGGTGCCTTTGGGCGCTTGCAGCCACTTGTGGGGGCTCGACGAGTACATGTCGCAGCCGAGATCGTGCAGGTTGAGGTGCATCATCCCGATCACGTGGGCGCCATCGACGGCTGAAAGGATTCCTTTTGAGCGGGCAAGCGCGCTTAGTTCTTTCGCGGGCAGCACGACACCAGAAACCGTGGTGATGTGGCTGAAGAAGATGACGCGCGTGCGCGAGGTGATGGCGTCATTGAAGAGATTGACGACCTGTGCGGCGTCTTTCACCGGAAGTGGGAGCGTGACTTTCTTCACCACGACGCCATAGCGCTTCGCCTTTAGGTTCCAGGGGTGCACGCCGCCGGGATGCTCCTGGTCGGTCATAAGCACTTCGTCGCCCGGTTTCAGGTCGATGCCATTCGCGATGTAGCTGTTCGCTTCCGTGGCATTACGCAGTAGCGCGATCTCATCGCGATGGCAGCCTACGAAAGCGGCCAATGGGTCGCGAAACTCGTTCCACGAGGCGTATCCCCAGATGGGGTAGTCTTCCGGATCCTGCTGATCCATTCTCTCGGTGGTGGTGTAGCCGTCGAAAACTGCGCGCAGCACCGGCGCCGGGCTGGAGCCGACGGTGCCGTTGTTCAAGTAGATCTCGTCCTCAGGGATGAGGAATTGCTTGCGCAGTTCGGCCCAATAGGCGTCCTCGTTCTTGTCGAGCAGGGAATGGTCGGGGAGCGGCGGACTCTTTTCGAACTGCGCGAGCAGATTCTCGCGGAAGACCACGGAAGCGGCAAGTCCAGCGGCGGCGGTGGTAAGAAAGTGACGGCGATCGAGCATTGGGCCTCCGGTCTGCACCAACAACGGAAGGCGCTATGGTACGACTGGGCGGAGGAATCCTCAAGCGGAAGACGAAATCGGCCTCATGGATCGGTCCATGTACCCCGGAGGCGAACGTTCCGGACAACCCCGCTTGGGATGCCAGCCTCTCACTTGGGAGCAGAAGTTTGGGGTTGGAGGGGTTCGGATCGGGCGTATAATGTCGCCAAGAGTACTTCGACGCGAAGGAGTTCGTATGAAATTGCGTTGGTGGGCAATCGCAGTAGCGTTAGCGGCGTTCAGCGCAGGGCCTTGGACGTTGGCGCAAACACCGAACCCTAGTCAAACTCCGACCCAAACTCAAACTCCGACTCAAAGCCCGACTCAAACTCCGACTCACGACCCAGACAATGGCCAGCCCAAAGCCGGCGACATGCAGAATGCGCCGCAACAGGCTCCGGCGGCGCTGCCGACCAAGGACGAGGACCAGATCAAGCACGACGGTGGCAAGACCGACGTGGATGCGGTGGGTAACCGCGACGTGGGTTGCGGGCGCGGCGTTGGCAACTGGTACAGCGTGGAAGGGCAGGTGTCGCGGGGCCGCGTGTATGCGCAGCAGATTGAGGCCCAGATCAAGCTGGTAAACGATCCCGTGGTTACGGAGTACGTGAACCGGATCGGCCAGAATCTGGTGCGCAACTCGGACGCGCAAGTGCCGTTCACCATCAAAGTGATCGACTCCGATGTGGTGAATGCCATGGCGCTTCCCGGCGGATTCTTCTATGTGAACTCCGGCCTGATCCTTGCGGCCGACGAAGAAGCCGAACTGGCGGGCGTAATGGCACATGAGATTAGCCATGTGGCCGCCTGCCACTACGCGCGCGAAATGACACGCGCGCAATTGATGCAGCTCGCGACAATTCCGTTGATCTTCGTAGGCGGCGCGATTGGCTACGGAGCCTACGAGGCGTCGGGGCTGGCGATCCCCATGACTTTCCTAAAGTTCTCTCGCAACTTCGAGGCTCAGGCCGACTACCTCGGCATCCAGTACGCCTATCGCGCCGGGTACGACCCGTCGGGCTTAGTCTCGATGTTCGAAAAGCTGGCAGCGATGGAGAAGAAGAAGCCGGGGACGATCTCCAAAGCGTTTGAAACCCACCCGCCGACTGCGGATCGCATTGAGAAGTCACAGGATGAAATCCGCAAGATACTGCCTTCCAAGGCGCAATACGTTGTGACCACGTCGGAGTTCGACGAGGTCAAGGCACGGCTGGCGTCGATCGAAAATCGCCACAAGGTAGTGGACCCGAAGGACGCCAACAAGCCCAGCCTGCGGCGGACCTCTACCAGCAGCGACCCCAACACGGGTAACAGCCAGAGTGACGACGATCGTCCAACCCTGAAACGGCGGGATGATTCGTCGAACTAGATCTGGAAGTAATCGATTATCGAACCGGCGGCCATGGCCGCCGGTTTCTTATTTAGAGCGCAAAGAATGTGAGATCAAGACGCATATTGATTTCCCTCACACTCCGTCCCATCACGGCGATCTGTCACACACGGTCTGTGATCTCCGTCACGACCTCTGGTTGTCGAGGTGAGCTAGCCTGAGCTACTCTAGCTGTATAGCGTAAGCTGCGAGGAGCATCTTTTTCCATGCCAGAGAAGACACTCACCATCACGGACAATCGTACCGGTAAGCTGTATACCGTCCCCATTGACGATGGCACGATCCGGGCGATGGACCTGCGGCAGATCAAGACGGGACCGGATGATTTTGGGCTGATGACCTACGATCCGGCGTTCATGAACACGGCGTCGTGCCGCAGCAACATCACTTTTATCGACGGCGACCGGGGAATCCTGCGCTATCGCGGATATCCCATCGAAGTTCTGGCCGAACGCTGTACCTTCCTGGAAGTCGCCTACCTGCTGCTGTTCGGAGAATTGCCCACCGGGACTGAATTGAAGAACTGGGTACACGAAATCACCCACCACACCATGCTGCACGAAACGACGAAGAAGTTCATGGAGGGTTTCCGCTACGACTCTCACCCCATGGTGATGTTTGTGAGCACGGTGGCCGCCCTCTCCAGCGTGTATCCGGAGGCCCGGCGAGTGCACGATGCCGAAAATCGCTTGCTGCAGATCAAGCGCTTGATTGGCAAAGTGCCGTCGATCGCGGGCATGTCGTACCGGTACAACGTTGGATTTCCTTATGTGTATCCGGACAATGACTTGAGCTACACCGAGAATTTCATGAATATGTTGTGGAGGGTGGTCGAGCCGAAGTACGTGGCCAATCCGGTTATCTCGCGCGCCCTCGACATCTTGTTCATTTTGCATGCGGACCATGAGCAAAACTGCGGCACCAACGCCATGCGCTCCGTGGCCAGCGCCTATACCGATCCGTACTTGTCCACGGCATCAGCGGCATCGGCCCTGGCTGGACCCTTGCATGGCGGAGCCAATGAAGAAGTCCTGAAGATGCTCGATGAGATTGGCTCGAAAGACAACGTGCCGGCCTACATCAAGAGGGTGAAGGAGGGGCACGGCAAGTTGATGGGCTTCGGACATCGNNGTTTTCCAGGTGACAGGACGCAATGCGAAACTGGACGTGGCTCTGGAGTTGGAGCGCATCGCTCTCGAAGACGACTATTTCGTCAAGCGCAAGCTCTATCCCAATGTCGACTTCTATTCCGGAATCATGTATCAGGCTATGGGCTTTCCGCCGGAGATGTTCACGGTGCTGTTTGCCATCGCTCGCACGGCGGGATGGCTGGCGCAGTGGCAGGAATTGATCACGGATCCGGAGCAGAAGATAACCCGCCCGCGGCAAATCTACACGGGGTACCCAGAGCGGGAGTTCATACCGATGGAAAAGAGGGCTGCGGCCGTTCCCGCTCGCTAGTTCGAGCCCGCCTGGAAAGAAGCTTGCTATTCGCTTATGCGGCCTGTTTCGAGGCGAGCGCGGCCGCGTATTCGCGCCTCTCTGCCGGTGAGGTAATGACCTTCATCTCCTGCCAGTCGTAGGGGAATTCCCTTCCGCAATCCAGGCATGCTACATAAGTTCCGGTCAACGCGCCGGCCTGCGGACGGCGTGCCCTGCCGCGAATGGTCACTGGAAAACTGTACCGGGAGTGCCGGCAACCGAAAAGCACATCAATTAGTTTTGTCATCATGGAGCACCTGTCGTTTCCTGTCCTGGGTTGTTCTGAGCATTCGCCCCCGTACGCGACTGTTACTCGCAATACGCAACCACTTGGAAAGTTAGATTCATCCGGGCAAGGAATGGTTTCGCCCTCCTCGGTGGGAGATGCGATCATTGGTTCCTGACCCTCCAAGTGATTCTCTGGAGGCAAGTTACGGTCCGGCGGACAAATCTTTGTTGGCCTTTCCTACGATCGAAGCGAGGCTGGGACAACCGTCACGCGCCAACGCGACCGATATCATACCCTGCTGGGGAACCAGGGAAATGCATAGCAGGAACCGCGAAGCCTACGTCAGATTCAGAGCCTTCTTGATCGTCCCGCGTTCACTCTGAATCTTCTCCTGGAGAAGCGTGATGGCGTAGATGAGTTGTTCGGGACGCGGGGGGCATCCGGGAACATAAATATCGACGGGGATCACCTGATTGACGCTCTGCACCAGAGCATAGTTCTGGAACACACCGCCGGAGGTGGCACACGCTCCCATCGAAATCACCCACTTCGGCTCCGGCATCTGCTCCCACAACAGCCGGATCACCGGCGCCATCTTGTTCGACACGCGCCCGGCGATAATCATGAGATCGCTCTGTCGCGGGGATGGGCGAAACACCTCCGCCCCAAAGCGCGCTATATCAAAACGCGCCGCCCCCATCGACATCATTTCGATGGCGCAGCAAGCCAGCCCGAACGTCATGGGCCAGATGGAGCCCTTGCGCATCCAGTTCACGGCCGAATCCAGAGTGGACAGCACCACCCCCTCCGGCGTGGGATTGCCGAAGGTCAGGTCCTTGACTACCTTCTTCCCGTTCTCGGTGTCGACGTAGGGGCCGAAATTCAGTTCGGAGGACATTGTATTTCCATTCTAGCGCAGACTCTGTGCCTACCGCACTGTGGTTGACTTTTGCCAAGGGTAAGCAGCCTTGGCTGGCGGACATAGCCAAGGAATTGCGACGAGCTGGGATATCGGCACGAGTGAAAAGCGGCGAACTGAAACTGGGAGACGCCGATGAGGATGGGCGATCGCCAGACTAAGCGCATGGCAAAGCGCTACCACACGCGCGTACAGCAGGCCGACCGTAGCACCAAAAGTGGTGCAACTCAAAAGGGCAGCCGATCTAGCGGCTGCCCTTAATTTATTTACTATCATTGGTTTAGATTCCCTACGGGTTCACCACGATCTTCCCAAACATTTGGCTCTTCTCCAAATACTCGTGCGCGGCACGGAGTTCGCTGAGCGGGAGCACGCGGTCGACCACTGGCTTCAGCCGCCCGGCAAACACATGCCTCAGCACTTCATGCAGTTCGCCCATGGTTCCCATGTAAGAGCCCAGGAGCGTCAACTGCCGCGCGAATAGATGCAGCAGATCGATGCCGACGTTCGGCCCCGTGGTCGCGCCGCAAGTCACCAGCATGCCACTGCTCTTGAGGGACTTTACGCTCTCGTCCCAGGTGGCTGCGCCCACGTGCTCGACTACGATGTCGACGCCTTCTTTATTGGTGATCTTCCGCACTTCCGCGGAAATTTTTTGCTTGTAATGATCGATGCCGTAGTCGGCGCCCAGTTCGCGGCCTTTGGCCAGCTTTGCTTCGTCCCCCGCAGTGGTAATCACGCGGCAGTGAAAGAGTTTGGCAATCTGAATCGCAGCGATGCCCACGCCGGAACCCGCCCCCAGCACCAGCACGGTCTGTCCCGGACGAATGCCGGCTCGTCCCACGAGCATGTGCCATGCGGTCACAAATACCAGTGGCACGCTGGCCGCCTGATTGAAATCGAGCGAGTCGGGAATCGGAATCACGTTTGCCGCCGGCGCCGCGATCAGCTCGCAATTGCCTCCGTCCACGCCATTCCCCAATACAGTGAATTCACGGCACTGGTTCTGCAGTCCGGCAACACAGTTCTCGCAATGCCGGCAGAAATGCATCGGCGCCAGCAGCACTCGCTGGCCCNNTGCGCACCCACACATCCAGATGGTTCAGCGAACACGCCCGCACGCGCACCAGCACCTGATCCTTGCGCGCTTGCGGATCGGCGACGTCTTCATACGTCAAAACTTCCGGGCCACCAAATTGATGAATGCGGACTGCTTTCATAGGCGTGTTTTCCAAAAGCCTGAAAATAACACAAAGCTCTCGTGTTTGACTCCTCCTGTTAACCGACTGATAATCAAGACTGGAGCTGCTTTCAGCCTCATGGATATCTACGAACAAATCGTCCAGCTTCGCGGACAAGGACGCCGCGGCGCCGTGGCGACTATCGTGAACGTGCGGGGCTCGATCCCTTCCTTTAGAACAGCCAAAATGCTGGTGCGCGATGACGGCTCGATCGTTGGCACCATCGGAGGCGGTTGCGTCGAAGCCGACGTGTGGCAGGCAGCTCGCGAAGTCATGGAATCGGAAAAGCCGCGAACTCTCACCTTCGATCTGAACCAAGATCCGAAATACGACACCGGCCTGGTCTGCGGCGGCACGCTCGAAGTTTTCATCGAGCCCGTCTTACCTCCAGCATTACTTTATGTTTTTGGTGCAGGTCATGTAGCAGTAAACCTTTGCCAGGTTGCTGCCAATGCAGGCTTTGACCTCATCGTTACCGACGATCGAACCTCCTACGCCACGCAAGAACGCTTTCCGGAGGCTCGCGAAGTGCATGCGCTCGACTTCGAGGAAGCTACCCGTACGCTCGACCCTAACGAGACTTCCTATATCGTTATTGTCACTCGCGGTCACCGCGACGACATGCGCATCCTGCGCTGGGCGGTGCAGACTCGCGCCCGCTATGTCGGCATGATCGGCTCCAAGCGCAAGGTGATCGAGATCTTCAAGACGCTGCAGAAGGAAGGCGTGCCGGCGCATCTGTTTGACCGGGTTCACGCGCCCATCGGACTCGACATCGGCGCCATCACCCCGGAGGAGATTGCGGTTGCGATCACGGCAGAGTTGATCGCGATTCGCCGGCACGCTAGTGCTGGCCTGCCCCACATGAGCTGGTTCCGCTCCCCAGAGTCGCCGGCTGAGGTGGAGGGTGTTCCGGATGCGCCCGCGGCACTCGATGAGCATGACTAAATGGTTGATGATCGACGTGTGATGGCGGATTGTGAAACCCCCTTCTACGTCGCTTCTCTCCCTCGATAATCAACCATCGAAAATCAACAATTCTTCGCCGTTCCCTGCTATCTTCGCACCATGACCCGTGCGGCCAGTTTCGCCGGCCTGATCCTCGCCGCCGGAGACTCCTCGCGCATGGGTAGGGATAAGGCCTTGCTGCCCTGGCCTCCGGCAGCAGCCGGACAAGCGCCTTCGAGCGACACATTTCTTTCGGCGGCGATTCGCTCGCTTGCGGCGGCCACCGAGTTCGTGGTGGTGGTGGTCGGAAAAAATGAACTGGCGCTGGCGCCGATTATTTATGCTCACGGCGCGTCCCTGGTGGTGAACCCAGACCCCAGTCGCGGCCAGTTCAGTTCGCTGCAACTCGGTCTGCACGAAGTGCTCAACCACGGACGCGACGCCACCATGGTCACGCTGGTCGACCGCCCTCCGGTCAGTCCTGCGACCATCCGAATTCTGCACAATGCTTTCGAAACCGCCAAGCAAAACATCTGGGCAGTCGTGCCTGAGTTTTCCGGCCAACACGGGCATCCCTACCTTGTAGGGCGCGAAATGATGGAAGCGTTTCTCCGCGTTCCGGCCACATCGATCGCCCGCGACATCGAACATGAGCATCAGGAGCATATCCAATATCTCGGTGTTGACGATCCTCTGGTTGCTCTGAATATCAACACTCCGGAGGACTACGCGGGACTGCTGGCCGCTCCTTCCAGAATTGATCATTGCTGATTGGAATACCAACTCAGACGAATCTTGCTTTCCCTCAACCATCAGCTGTCAACAGAGCTCTTCCCTGCACCATTGCCTGTTTCCTCCGAAGCACGTTATCGTGGATAGATGAACGCTACAGGGGCAGAAGCGTTTCTCCCGGTTACCAACGAATTTCTCGACTCGGTCCTGAGTCTCGACGTGCACGTCGCCGCATTTGATTGCGATGGCACACTGTGGTCGGGCGATGCCGGAGAGGGCTTCTTCGATTGGGAACTGAGAGAAGGAAGCATTGTTCCGGGCGCGCTGGATCGGCCTCTGCGAGAGCGTCACGCCGCCTACAAGCGCGGCGAGGTCGATGAAACCACGATGTGCGGCGAAATGGTGACGATGCACCAGGGCATCTCAGAGTCGAAGCTAATGGACGCCGCTGTCCGCTTCTTCGATCAGTTCTTGGCCGCGCAGATCTTTCCCGACATGCGCGAACTTGTCCGCCGCCTGCAGGAAAACCGCTGCGAGGTCTGGGTCGTCTCATCTTCGAACGAATGGGTGATCCGCGCCGCGATGAAGCATTTCGGAATACCGGAAAGCCGCATCCTTGCGGCCAAGGCAGAACTCGATGATGGCATCGTCACCGGGCGTCTGGTCCGCGTTCCCTCGGGCTCCGGCAAACCGCAGGCGCTGCGCGAAGTCGTCAAGAAGGAGATCGAGGCCGCTTTCGGCAATTCGCGATGGGATGCGGAGATGCTGGCGATGGCGAAACATGCCTTCGCGGTCAATCCGAATCCGGACCTCGAGTGCAGTGCCCGGGAAAAAGGCTGGGCGATTTATTTTCCTGAGGGTACCCGTCCGCGCACTTGAGTTTGCCGTCGGGAGACTGCTGTTTACAATTAGGCCGCCAATGTATTCCGCGCAGTTACTCGATCATTTCCAGAACCCGCGCAATGCCGGAGACATTGCGGGCGCGGACGCCATGGCAGAAATTGAAAACCCCGCCTGCGGGGACATCTTGCGGCTAAGTCTGAAAGCCAGCGCAGGGCGGATTACCCAGGCGCGGTTCAAGGCCAAGGGATGCGTGGCGGCGATTGCCTGCGGCTCGGCTTTGACGGAATTGGTAATGGGGAAGATGCTGAATGAAGCTCGGGACTTGCGGCGCGAGGACGTGATTGCCGTCGTTGGCAGACTGCCCCAAGCCTCGACCCACGCCGCGCAACTGGCGCTGGACGCACTTGTGGCGGCCCTCAGCCAGATTAAGCCGTAGTTTGAGATTCATGCCATCCTCCCACACGCCGCGGCGCATCGTCAGCCTGCAACCCAGCGCGACGGTCATCCTTGCCGCCGTTGGCGAACTTGACCGCGTGGTCGCGTGCACGAAGTATTGCGCGGATGTGGTTCCTGAACTCGCATTGCGGCACCCTATCATCCTCGCCGACTCCTGGACTGCCGACGCCGACCAGATTGTTGCCGCCCAGCCCGACCTTGTCATTGCTTCAGTGCCTTACCAGGAGAAGGCGGTCATCGAAATACTCAAGTCGGGAGCCCGTTTCTTGGGCCTTGCACCCAAGAGTCTCGCCGACATTTATCTCGACATCGCTACCATTGCGGGCATAGTGGGGGAAAGCGATCGCGGCCAAAAGGTGATCGCCGGCATGGAGCAGCAGATCGAACAAGTCAGCGCTCGCACCGCGGGGTTGCCTCGTCCGAGAGTGTTCTGTGAAGAATGGGGCAAGCCGCTGATTGCGTCGCAAGCCTGGGTCGCGGAACTGGTCGAAGCCGCTGGAGGTGAGTTCGTGGGCGCACCGGGGCGGCAAATTTCCGCAGAAGAGGTGATCCGCATGGATCCTGACATCGTGATCGCGGCCTGGTGTGGAGCGGGCGACCGCGTGCCGCTGGAAAAAATCGTCCGCGAGCGCAATTGGCAGGGATCTCGCGCCGCTCGCACTTCCCGGGTCTACTGCATTCGCGACGAGCATCTCAACACGCCTGCTCCAACGCTTCTCCGCGGTCTCGATGCACTAGCCTCTGCCATTCATCCCGACTTGTTTCCAGGCACGGAAGGAATCCGCCAGATTACCTCGGTTCCGTCTTCCACAGCCGTGGATCTCCCACTCTGAGTTAAGATTCTGGTCATGCCCGTCACCACCAGAATCGAAGAGGTTCGCAACGAAATCGCGGAGCTCGCCTCATCGGCACCGACGGCCAAAGATCTCATGCAAGGCGTCTGCCGGCTGTTGCACGAGCGCATGCTGAAATACAACTGGGTTGGCTTTTACATGCTCGAGCCCGGCGCCCAACCGCCGGCGCTGGTGCTGGACGCCTTCGTGGGCGCTATGACTCCGCACACGCGAATTCCGCTCAACCAGGGCATTTGCGGAGCTGCCGCCTCCAGCGGCAAGACGGTCGTGGTGGATGACGTCAGCAAAGATCCCCGCTACCTGGCCTGTTCTCTGGAGACGAAGTCCGAAATTGTTGTGCCTATTTTTGTGAAGAAGAAAGTCGTCGGCGAACTCGACATCGATAGCCATTTCCCCGCCGCGTTCGGCATCAAGGACCAGAAACTGGTCCAGTACTGCGCCGAGGTGGTAGGGAATAGGCTGGAGGAGTCGCGGTGAAAGTTGAAAAGGACGAGGTCCGCGCACCCAGCAAGTGGTACGCCAGCACTACTTCCAAATTATGAAAAGGGTCGTCGCAGCCGTGATCGAGAAGAATGGCAAGCTGCTGGTCTGCCAACGCACGCGACACCAGACCATGCCGCTCAAGTGGGAATTCCCCGGGGGAAAAATTGAAGACGGCGAACAGCCTCGCGACGCCCTGCGCCGGGAGCTGGAAGAAGAATTGGGAATCCACGCCAGGATCGGCGACGAGATTGCCCGCCTGCAGCACACCTACCCGAATGGCGCCGTGGTTGAGCTGCGGTTCTTCCTCGTGCGCGAATACCGCGGCGAAATTGAGAACCGCATCTTCCGCGATGTGCAGTGGTCGGCTGCCAAGGACCTACCATCCTATGATTTTCTTGAAGCGGATGCTTCTCTGGTGAGGGATTTAGCTGCGGGAAGACTTACGTAAGGCTAAACCTCTTAGGTCTTATCTGCGCCTTCTACCGCGTTTATTCGTGATCTTGTTCCCCAGCTTTCAAATTTTAATCGTAGCGGTCACCACCAACACCGGGCACCAGGGCCTGGGCGATCCAGGTTAGCCTACCGTAAGCACCCTGATTCGATGTCCCTCTGCCCCTCACTCGCATGGGGAGGCTGAGGGGCGTGAGTCTCCTAGGAGTCGGCACGACAAACATCCAGGCCTTACGATTGCCACATTCGCGCAAGGATGGTGTGGAAGGAAGGTCCGATGTTACAAGAGGAAGAATTTAATTGCGGAAACGGCTCTTCACCACCGAGGCCCTTCGGCTTCGCTCCAGGGCAGGCTGCGGCACCGAGAAAAAAAGAAACAACCCGAGATTTCTCTATGCCTCCGTGGTGAGAGTTTGAACGGCAGCGTTCTAACCTCCGCCTCGCAATGTCCAGAACCACGCCATCGTCAGACCGATCATTACGACCGTAGTCAGCCAGGCCACGGCGTTGAACAAACGCGTGTTTACGTATTCGCCCATGAGCTCTTTCTTGTTGATCAGCAGCAACATGAAAATCAGCACGAAGGGCAGCACCACGCCGTTCACCACCTGCGACAAAACGGCTATCCTTACCAGCGGAAGGCCGGGTATTAGAAGTACCGCCCCGCCAGCGACGATCAGCAGCGTATAGAGCCAGTAGAAGACCGGAGCCTCGCCGAACTTTTTGTCTACGCCGGATTCGAAGCCCAGGCCTTCGCATACCGTGTATGCGGTGGAAAGCGGCAGAATCGAGGCTGCAAAAAGGGAGGCGTTAAACAGTCCTACGGCGAATAGTATGTAAGCGTACTGCCCGGCGAGCGGCTTCAAAGCTTGGGCTGCATCGGCTGCGTACTTGATGTCACGGTATCCGTGCACATACAGCGTTGCTGCGCAAGCCACGATGATGAACCACGCGACCACGTCCGTAAAAATGCAACCCGTGATCACGTCCCAACGTGAAGCCCGAAGCCCCCGTCGGGTTACACCCTTTTCCACGATCGAGGACTGCAAATAGAACTGCATCCAGGGCGCAATGGTTGTCCCCACCACTCCAATCACCATGTACAAGTACGCCTGCTCGCGAAACCTAGCCCACTCGGGCGGCTTGAAGGTTGCGANNCTTTTGTATTGACCTTTCACCACGATCAGCCAAACGATCAGACCGCAAACCGGCACGGTCACATAGCGTGAAAGCCCGAATAATTCCAGGCTGGTGGCGATGCCAATAAATTCCGTCACCACGTTGCCGAAGTTCGTGATCAGAATGCCGAGCATCATCAGAAAAGTGATGCGGAGCCCGAACTCTTCGCGGATCAGGTCGCTCAACCCCTTGCCGGTCACGGCTCCCATGCGGGCGCTCATCTCCTGCACCACGATTAGCGCCAGGGTGACCGGGATCATGGTCCACAACAAAAGAAATCCGTATTGCGCCCCGGCCTGCGAATAGGTCAGGATGCCGCCGGCATCGTTGTCGACGTTCGCCGTAATGATCCCTGGTCCCACTACCGCCAGGAACAGCAGGGTCCGGCCTCTCCAGCGTTTCCAAAGTCTCATGCGCGCATATCGCCGACATAAGAGTTAAAACAACCCGGGACGGGTCTGCGCTCTGCGCTTCGCGGCGCGCAGTCCGGCTCAAGGCCGCATCAGGATACATGGACTGGCCTTGCGAGGGATAGACGAAAATGAAGGATTCAGGGAGA
>PMHI01000558.1:0-2490 GCA_003156615.1 Acidobacteriaceae bacterium
GTCGCGTCTCTGCGCGATGCCGCCGGAGGAGGTGACCTCGCGCGACTCAATGCGCTGCTGGATGCACATCCGGAGCTCATTGACGAGCGCGGCGGGGAGGGCGTGAGAACGCCGCTGCATCAGGCCGTCTTCGGCAACAGCGAGGCGGCAGTCAAGCTGCTGCTCGAGCGCGGCGCCAATCCGAACATCCGCTGCGAAGGTGACAACGCGTATCCGCTCCATTTCGCCGTGGAGAAGCATCGCCTCCCCATCATTCGTCTCCTGGTGGAACATGGGGCCGATACGATCGGCGAAGGCGACTACCACGAGCTGGGCGTGATCGGGTGGGCGACGGCGTGGGATTACATCCAGCCCAATCCCGAGATCATTGCGTATCTGCTGGCGCACGGCGCGCGACACAATATCTTTTCCGCGGTCGCTATGGGCGAAGCAGAGGTCATTCGTGACCTGGTCGCGCGCACGCCGAACGATCTCGAGCGGCGGATGAACGGAACCAGGATGCGCAGCATGCCGCTGCATCTCGCCGTCATCAAGAATCAACCCGCGTCGGTGGCGACGCTGCTCGACCTCGGTGCTAACACGGAGTCGCTCGACGAAGCCGGCTTTTCTGCGCTCGATCTGGCAGCGCTCGAGGGCAGGCACGACCTGGCACAAGTGCTGCTCGAGCGGGGAGCGAAAGTGCGGCTGCCGGCCGCAGTGGCCCTGGCTCGAACCGCGGACGTCGAAAGACTGCTGCGTAGAGATCCCGGTACACTGAAGCCCGGCGGACGATGGGGCCATTTGATCCTTCGCGCCAGCGAACGCGCGCCGGGCGATGTGATCGAGACGCTGATCCGCAATGGCGCGTCGGTGAATGTACACGACGATCCGAAGACCTCGATCGACTCGACCAGCGGATACACACCGCTGCACGCGGCGGCGTGGCACGGGAACGTGAGCGCGATAGATGTGTTGATGAAGCACGGCGCTGATGTCCGCGCGCGCGAAGAGAAGTATCACGGCACGCCTGCGGGATGGGCCGACTACGCCGGTCACAAAGAGGCCCGCGACCTGATTCTGCGCGGGCCGATCGACATCATCGAGGCGATCCAATACCACATGGCCGGACGCGTCAAAGCCGTCCTCGAAGAAGACCCCGCGGCGTTGAACCGGGCTTTCAGCGACTACGGGCTGTTCCCCTTGGACGCTGAAGCATGGCAGACTCCGCTGGCCTACGCCGTTACACGCGGTCGTGAAGAGATCGTACGACTGCTGATCGCGCGCGGCGCGGTTGAGGCGCTACGGTCGCCCGAAGGCGAGACACTAAGTGAGATCGCGCAAAAGGCAGGCCATCGAGAGATCGCACTGATTCTCGACGGAGCGGCGGGGAGCGACGAAGCCCGAACCTAGCTGAACTGCCAATCTACTCGCTGAGGATCGGATTGTGCGTTAGCATTTCGTACTCGGAGAACACACATGCAGCGTACCTTGATTCGTCGTATTGAAGCGGACGGCGTAAGCGTCTTCTATCGAGAAGCCGGCGCGCCCGATGCGCCGTTCGTTCTGTTGCTTCACGGTTTCCCAACTTCTTCTTTTCAGTTCCGGGAGCTCATCCCGCGCCTCGCCGACCAGTACCACGTGATTGCACCCGATCTTCCGGGGTTCGGATTCACTGAAGTTCCGGATCGACGCCATTACAAATACTCGTTCGACGGCCTGGCTGAAACGATTCTTGCCTTCACGGACGCACTCGGTCTCACACGTTACGCGCTGTACGTTTTCGACTACGGCGCTCCTACCGGGTTTCGCTTGGCAATGGCGCGCCCGGATCGCGTGACCGCGATCGTTTCGCAAAACGGTAATGCTTATGAAGAAGGACTGGGGAGCGCATGGGCTCCCATCCGGCGCTACTGGAGTCAACCATCGTCGGAGAATCGCGAGGCGATTCGGAAAGCTCTGAACCTCGAAGGATTGCGCCGGGAATATTCCTCAGGCATTTCAAACCCGGATTTGATCGCGCCCGAAGGCTATACGCTCGATGCCGCGCTGATGGCGCGGCCCGGTAACACGGACATCCAGTTGGACCTGTTTCTCGACTATGCCAATAACCTCAGGCTCTACCCAGCTTTCCAGGAGTACTTCCGAAGATCGCAGCCGCCTCTCCTCGCGATATGGGGGAAGCATGATCCATATTTCGTCCCGGCAGGTGCGGAGGCCTTCCGGCGGGACAATCCGAATGCTGTCGTTCAATTTCTCGATACCGGACACTTCGCGCTGGAAACGCATGTCGAAGAGATTGCCCTAGCAACAAGACAGTTCTTCGCGAAGANNAGCACCGACGCGATAACCGCGACCGCCATCAGCACGAACGCAGAAACGCATACCGGCAATGCGCCCGGCATCTTGAGGTCCAGGAAGTATCTTCCCGCCAAACGCGCCAGCACCAATCCGAATGCCGCGCCTGCAAGGACGCCCGCCGCAGCCATCACGGTACCCTCTGCGATCACGCCC
>PMHI01000558.1:2565-16466 GCA_003156615.1 Acidobacteriaceae bacterium
GCGAATCACGCGTGTGACCGGCATGACCAGCGCATAGGGATTTGCACCCGTGTGAACGAAGAGGCGACCGCCAAATATTGCACCCTGGTCAAAGGGGCTGTAAACGCTGAGCGTGGGCTGAGGAACGACGTGTCCGTCATCAATGTCGGCCGTGACACCGATGATTCGGTGCGGGGCAATGAGACGCGACTTTTCGAGATCGGTCCCGGGGAAGAATTGCAGCACGGGATCCGTCCAATAGACATGCCGATTGACCGCATCCTGGTTGGGGAACATGCGCTGCGCGAGAGTCTCGCTGACGATAACGACAGGCTCTTCATTTTTATTATTCTGGCCATCGAGAGCATTGAAATCGCGGCCGGCAATGATAGGAACGCCGAGCGCCGCAAAGAATCCGGGAGAGATGACACGCCACTGCGCCCGCGGATCCTCTACGCCAGCGGCATGGACGTGTCCATCGGCGGAGAACTGCAGACCGAGGCCGGTGGGGTNNTACTCACGCCCGGTAGGGCATCAATGCGACGTATCGCTTCCTTGTAGAAATCGACGACCTGCTGAGGTGTCTTCCCGTAGGATATAGCAGGAACATCGATAGCGAGGACGTGTTGCGTGTCCAGACCTGTCTGCGCCCTTTGCAGTGCGATCAGCGTAGTGATCAACGTACTTGCACCGGCCAGCAACACGAAGGACGCGGCGATCTGTGTCACCGCGAAGATCCGCTGGCGGCGGCTCGTGCTGCCGGTGATCCGTACACTTCCGCTGGATAGGCTCAGTCCACCCGGCGTGCCGGAAGAGGGCAGGCGCGGGACGAAGGCGAGAATCACCGCGGCAACGATAGCCAGCGCTGCTCCTACCCAGAGCAGGCTGGCATCCACGGTCAAATCAAGCGCACGAACGGAGAAGCGCGAGGCGTAGCGAGCCAGGACAGCCACCATCGGCTGCGCACTCATCACACCGAGTGCGGCGCCAGCTCCGCAGAGCAGAAGGCTTTCGGCCAGCAGCATGCGACGCAACGCGCCTCTGCCTGCGCCGAGCGCCACGCGCACCGCCAGTTCACCTTCGCGGCGAACCGTCCGTGCCAAAATCAGGTTGGCGACATTCGAACACGCGATGATGAAGATCAGCCCCGACGCTGCGAGCAGCACCAGCAGCACGGTCCGGGCGCCCGACGTAATCTGGTCACGAAGCAACTTCACCCCGATCTGAAAGTTCGCTTCCTGCGTATAGGCTTCGGGATGGTCCTTCTTCATCGCGGAGTAGGCGGAGCGCAACTCAGCGCCAGCCTGATCGAGAGTGACTTCGGGGGCGAGCCGGCCGAAAATCTCAGTCATGCGATGGATGCGGCCAGTGACCATGGTTGCGGAAAGATGATGCGGGCTGGTGACCACGTTGGCTATGATTTCGGTATCTTGGGGATACGGGACGCAAGGCTCGAGGACGCCAATGACTGTTGCCGAGCGATCACCGATGCTACCGAGGCGAACGGTTTTGCCTATGACCGAAGGATCCTTGTGAAAAGAGGTCGTCCAGAAACGGTAGGTGAGAACGACGACGCCGGCAGCTTTGGGACCGTCATCTTGAGGCCCAATGAGGCGACCGAGCACAGGACGAAGGCCCATGACGTCGAAATACGTGCCTCCGACCACGCCGCCTCGAATCGAACGAGGCTCACCGAGGCCGATCATGGTGAAGTCCATGGTTGAGAAGTCGCCAAACGCGCTCACGGTTTTCACGCTCGCACGCAAGTCCTGTATCTCGGGTACGGAAAACGTAGCGTTTTCGTTGCCGATGCCTGGAGCACTTTGTCGGATATAGATCAGTCGGTCCTCGTCGCGGTTGACAAGAGGCTTGAGCAGGACTCCGCGCACTAGCGTGAAAATGGCAGCGTTCGCGCCAATGCCGAGCGACAGCGTGAGAACTACGGCGATCGCCAGCCCTGGAGTCCGAATTAACGAGTGGGCCGCCACTCTCAGATCGCGAACGAATGACATATTCTTACCCTCCCCGCCGGGGCATCAGCATCACACTTGCCAATACTAAGCGTCACATTCTATACGACTTAATATGCGATAGGTGAGTCCGCGCTGTCCGTTTCAGGACACCGCTATGGCAAAATCGGACACTAAAACGCGCTGGGACAGGATGCTTCGCATTCAATTCACGGATTGTCGGAACAGGAACTTAGAATAGATCCCGCGCCCAAGAATGGCAGTGCGAAAACCGAGCCTCCACTTCTCCCCGGCTGTTTCTGCCAAGAATAATCGGTCTCGATTTGGCTCGTAATCGGCGAGAAGAAAAACTGGGGAGAAGCCCGGCGGAGAACCCGCTTCTGCAGAATGCTATTGTATGAAATTAATGTGTGTAAGTAAGGTACTGATAATAAAAGACATGTTTAGGCGCCTGGAAGCCGTCCAACAGACACCACATGGCGTCAACTCACTGATGACTTTCATCGAGCCCTTCCCGGGTGGGCTTGCCATCACGCTGATTTCCGCGGCGGCACTGAGGAAAAAGGCGCAATCACAACCGGCACCATCACACTGCGCGTCACCCTTGCCGGCATCTTAATTGAACCCGCTATTGAATCCGTTCCCGCGAATGTGCTCCTGGCTTCGCCTAGCGTCGTTGTTGACGTTCATGAGTGAGGCGCGGATACGGCGATTCTGTCCGGTTAGGTCGGCAAACAGGAACNNTCTGTGGTTGTGGTCACTGCTGGTTGGGATGGAAAAAGGCCCCGCCCAAGCGCAAAGCTTGGACGGAGCACGCTCCGGTTTGCGATGGACGCGAAGTCCGTCCGGCTTATTGCTTCGCACGCAACAAAGTCTCTAGCGTAAGCACACGCGCGGCCAAGTCCTGGAGTTCCTCCTGCTGTCGCGCGATCGTGTTACTTTGCTCCTCGTTCGTTTTCTGTTGCTCCTCGACCAGATGCCGCTGCTTCTGTACCTCGTTCAGGAGCATAGCGTTGACAAAATGGTAGCGCACCGACTGGGCAGCGCCGTCCTTGTCGAAAACAACCAACTGCGGGGCCACTTGGGCTACCTCCTCGGCGACCAACCCGTACTGCCGAGTTTGCGTCTCGTCGAGTTCGGGCTTGTAATTGAATGCCACTGGCCGCAGCTTCATCAGGACGTCGCTCGCCTCACCCATATCGGCAATCTGGTGCTTGAACCGGCGCGAGGAGGTCGTGGTGCCGAGCTGGCCCGCCGCGTTGACTAAGACTTCCACGCCGCTGGCGCTGGCGCTTCCGTAGATGCCGGCGATGGCCGCCGCCTTGATGGTTCCGATGTAGCCGATGCGAATGGTATCCGATTCGCCCGCTATTCCGCTATTGCCGATGTAGATGTCGTTGCTTTCAGCCGCGTCGAGGTTGCCCCCGGCCCCGGTGCCGACTGCAATGTTGCCAGTCCCGGTCGTGAGTTTCGCGAGCGCGGCGGCACCGACGGCGACGTTATCTTTGCCGGTCGTGTCGGCAGTGAGCGCGGAATAGCCGAAGGCGGAGTTGCCGCCGGCAGTCGTGCTGACGTAGAGCGCGTAGTTGCCAAAGGCGGAGTTGCCCCCTGTCGTAGAGCTCGATCCGCCCGTCGTGTTTTTCGCGAGCGCGCCGCCGCCGAAGGCCGAGTTGCCGCTTCCCGTCGTGTTGGCTAGGAGCGCGTCAATGCCGAAGGCCTGGTTTTGGATACCGGTCGTGTTGGCGTTGAGTGCGCCGTAACCGACGGCGGAGTTGCCGTGGCCCGTCGTGTTCACGCTGAGCGTGTACGCGCCCGTCGCGGTGTTGTAGTCGCCCGTGGTATTGGAGTAGAGCGCCGCATACCCTGTGCCAGTGTCGAAGGAGCCGGTGGTGGTAAAGTTGCCGGCCTTGAATCCCAGGAAAGCGTTGTCACTGCCCGTGGGCCCGTAGTTGTGCAGTAACATGTTTCCAATCGCGAGCACGCCCTCAGTTCCGCCGCTGTTGGTGGCGGGCATGGCTATAGCGCCGATTACGTCCAGGGTTTTGCTCGACTGAGACACAATCGAATCAATCACCGTTGACGTGCCGTTGAAGATCGGCAGATAGTCGGCGGTGCCGCCGGTTGTGGTCACATCCGTAGCCGCGGCCGGCAGAGCGCTTCCCGCCTGGCCCTCGGTCGTGCCCCTCGCCGGTTGAGGCACGGCGGATGTAGTTTTGGTTAGCGTCTGGGCAAAAGTCAGCTGCACCAATGACAGTGCCAGCGACAGGATTCCAACTATCACACAACTGATGCGGAGCCTCATAGGTGTATCTCCTTCATGGTGAATCGAATTTTGCTTGCAGATGAGACCGAATGCTTAGGCAAATGGAATGATCCTTCGAACCCCTGATTCAGCGGTTCTGGTTGCGGAGCATCGACTCATTTCCAAGGTTCCGAAAACGCGGCACCGAATGTGCCCTAAAACAGGAAGCGCGGTCAATGTCCCGGGCGTGATCCGTTGGTGGAGTGTGTGTGACGCGCTAAGAGGTTTGTTTCGAGTATGATGCGCGAAGTTGTTGCTTGGAGAATGAGGCCGTAAGGCAGGCTTGAACGCAGGCGAAGCCAAACGAAGTTTGTTTCGCCGCCAATGGTTTCGATGGTAAACTTTCGGTCTCCCCAAGGCGACTTCGTTCTATGCCCGCCAACTCGCTGAACCGCATGCCCAAAACGCTCGTACTTTTCGGGGTGTTTGAGGCCGACTTGCGCTCGGACGAGTTGCGCAAGAACGGAGTCAAGATCAGGATCCAGGACCTGCCTTTTCGCGCCCTGAAGCTTTTGCTGGGCCGTCCGAACGAAGTCATTACGCGCGAGGAATTTCGTCAGGCGCTGTGGCCCGGCGATGTGTTCGTCGATTTTGATCTCGGCATCCGCAGCGCAATTAAGCGCCTGCGCGACGCGCTCGGAGATTCGGCCGAGAATCCGATCTTCGTGGAGACGGTGGACCGCCGTGGGTATCGCTGGATTGCGCCGACCCATGTATCGGAGGCTGCATCCGCAACTGGGGCGACGAATGCAGAATCGGAAGAGTCCGACGCGGCGTCTGGCGCTAATGAAAGCGCTGTCGAAACTCTGGCTCCGCACTCAGCGACACCAACCACAAAAATAAAAAGGACCGTATGGATCATGGCCCTGGCCATCGTAATCGCCGTGGTTTTGCTGCGAGGGGGCGGCTGGAAGCGGCGGCTATTCGACAATCCGGACTCAGGGCTCGTCCACTCAGTGGCGGTGCTGCCGTTCGAGAATGCGGGCACGGATAAGGACGCCGATTTTTTACGGCTCGCCCTGCCAGACGAGGTGGCAAACGTTCTAAGTTATGTGCCATCGCTCTCGATCCGTCCCTTTGCCACTACCAGCAGGTACAGCGGCGCGAACCTGGACTTGCAACAGGCTGGCCGGGAGATGGGGGTAACTTCCATCGTAACGGGGCACTACCTCAGGGCAGGCGATCAATTAGAGGTCACCCTCGAAGCGGTAGATGTTGCCAACAACCGCAGTGTTTGGCGAGATACCATCAGTGTCGCAGCCGCAGACAAAATTGCGATGCGGGAACAAATCACGTCGCAGGTTCGGCAGGGTCTGGTCCCCGTCCTGGGGGGATCATCGGCCCCTTGGGAGACCGGGACCCGGCCCCAGAGCGAAGAAGCCTACGACTTATATTTGCGCAGCATCGCGGTTCCGCACGATGTTGGGCCTAAGAAAGATGCCATGGCGATGCTGGAGCGTGCCGTGGGTCTTGACCCCGGTTATGCGCCCGCTTGGGCGGCTCTGGGGATGCGGTATTACTACGACGCCATCTTTGGAGGCGGAGGGGAAACAATGCTCAAGCGTTCGGACTCGGCATTCGAACGCGCATTGGCGCTCGACCCGAATTTGATTTCTGCCGCTGGGGCGCTGATTACCAACCAGGCGGATCGCGGCAACATTGGAACCGCCTACGCGCAAGCGTCCGCCTTGGTTAAACGACGATCGGAAAGCGCCTCCGCCCACTTCGTTCTTAGCTATGTGCTGCGCTATGCCGGGTTGTTGGATGAAGCGGCACGAGAATGCGACGCCGCCATTAAGCTGGATCGGGGCAACTACCAATTTCGATCGTGCTCCTGGGTTTTCAGTCGACTTGGTGAACCGCAGAGGGCGATGGATTTTGCTCGCCTCGATCCGGGTTCGGATTGGGCGGCAAGACAAACGGCCTTTATCCTGATTGGCCAAGACAAACCGGCCGAGGCGCGGCAAAGCATCCAGAGAATGTCGCACAATCCTCTGATGGGTCATGATCTGCTTCAGGCGTGTCTTGATCCGCAGCAGGCATCCCAATTAGAGGGAAGCGCGAAAGCGGTCGAAACCGCCGCGCTGGCGGGAGTTGATGCGGAGCCGCGATATGTCTTCGGAGCATTGCTCTCGTACTGCGGGCAGAAGGATGCCGCCCTGCGCATGCTGAGAAGCGCCATTGAACAAAACTACTGCGCATATCAGAGCCTGCAGTCCGATCCGCTGCTGGTAAGGCTCCGCGGAACTCCTGAGTTCAGCGAACTGTTATCCGCAGCGAAACAGTGCCAAGGCCGGTTCCTTGTGCAGCGAGAACAGAACCCACATTAGAAGGCGGCGACCCCGAGGCATGGGATCTTGCTTCTCGCTGCGTTCTCGTCTGATCGCTCTGAGGCTGCTACTCGGCGTTCATGATTCCCCGTTCTGCGCCGACTTGGATTCTAGGAACTGCCGCAAGGGGTAAAAAGGCCCCATTGCCCGAAAACTATGCTCATCCGTAGTTTTTTGTGAGTGTCACCGCAGAGGGAACGGATTTCGCTGGGACCCTAGGGTACTGCTTGTCTGTTCCCCAGCTTGCGCCATTGCTACCTTGAGTGGTGGCGATTCTAATAGGGTTCGGGATTGCCCTGCTTGGCACGTCGAGTGGCGGCAGTTTGAATCCTGCACGCCAGTTTGAGCCTGCAGTTGTTTCACAACACAGATGACCTGTGGGTGTTCCTTATCGCTCCGATGGTAGGCGCTGAGATCGCAGAACGACTGCGTCAAGCTCTTCAGAGACGCCGTTAATAGCTCACGCACAGGCTTTGCGGTACACTTCCCGACGGTCGTCCATTGGATGAGCACAGCGGCAAAACCATTCCGATTCCAAATGCAGCGGCTTAGGAATTGCGAGTAAGATGCGGATTCGAACTTTCAATGACTGGCAAACGCAATTCCGTAGAAGCAACAAGGAGACAGAGTGTTACGGCGCGTTTAGCCAGGACCTGATGCAAAGCATTTGCGACGAAAGGAGATTCCGATGCGAAAGACCAGAGCTTTCTTTGTGGCTGGTTTGACGGTTGTTCTGATAGTTGGAACGGCCCGCGTCTCGATCGGCCAAAACACGGCACCGACAACTGCCGATAGCGCGGCAAAACCAAATCTGGCCGTGGGTCCGCAATACGATACCACCCACGTTTATGTCGCGCCAGAGGATTTCGACCGCTTTGTTGCTAGTCTATTGGCGACCTTCGGCGGCACCGTCGCCAAGAAGGGAGTCGCCGATGTGACGCCAACCCCGAGCAGCACCGTCACGCAATTGGTACATACTCCCGTGGGGGGCTTGTCGGTCTTCGGTTTCACGACGCCGATCCCGTATCCGTTCGGCGGGGAGAGAACCGGCTATCTGGTGACGGACATGGATGAGGCGATCCGCGCCGCTCGTGCGAGCGGGGCCTACGTCATTGTCGCGCCGTTTAACGACCCCATCGGACGAGATGCGGTTATCCAGTGGCCCGGCGGCGTGAATATGCAGATCTATTGGCATACGAACGCGCCGTCTTACGCACCTCTCCAGACCATCCCGGAAAACCGAGTGTATCTGTCTCCAGAAGGGGTGGCCGCGTTCCTTCGCTGTTTCTTGGCCTTCGCACATGGCGAAGTTGTCTCCGACGACGCGCACGCGCCCGGCGTCGAAATCGGACGCCCCAATGACACCTACCGGCGAGTCCGGATCCAATCGCGCTTCGGCAAGCTGACCGTGTTCGTGACAGATGGCCTTCTTCCGTATCCATACGGACGAGAGATGACCGGCTATGAGGTCGCGAACCTGGCAGATACTCTCGCGAAGGCGAAGGTGGCCGGAGCCACGATCGTAGTCGCCCCTTATNNGCGCGGTGACTCATGATGAGCGAGGCGATTCAGCGGAAGGAAGCTTATTGCAGCAATGAATTCGATTCGCATACGCATGTTTCCAATCATCGCAGCCGCGTGCCTCCTCGTCGCCGTGCTGCCAGCGCGTGCCCAGTCGGATCCTGTAGCCGCTTCCGCGATCCCGGATCGCAGTTACCAGCTGCTGAGTGAGGACGAGAATTGGAGCTTTCTGCGGGATTCGAACCTCCGGGAGGACTTCTGGGACCCGATCAAGTACATTCCGTTGCGAAACCGCGCGAACGATTGGTACCTCACGATTGGAGGAGAGGCGCGAGAGGTCTGGGAACAGATCGGAAACGATAACTGGGGTGAGTCGCCATTTTGGAACGGTTATTTCAATGAAAGATATATGGTTCACTTCGACGTTCACTATGGCAAACACATGCGCACGTTCGTCGAGCTAAAGAGCGGTCTGAATTCGTTTCGGATAGGTGGTCCGCGACCCATCGACGAAAAGAAGCTCGACTTCCAGGCGGCATTTCTGGAACTGGGAACAACTGCAGGGAAAAATTCGGCCAACCTTCTCGTCGGACGTCAGGAACTCGAATACGGCTCAGGCCGCTTGATCGACGTGCGTGAAGGTCCAAACGTCCGGCTCAGCTTCGATGGCTTCAGACTGAAGACCAAGCTACATTCCTGGCAAATCGACGGACTTGCCGTCCGCCCCGACCTTGACAACCCTGGCTTCTTCGACAATGCGCCAAATCATGCAGTTGGTTTCTGGGGTGTATACGCAACGCGCCCCACGACGGGGTGGAACTACTCTTGATTTGTATTACCTGGGTCTTGACCGCGCTCAGGCTGCTTTCGAGCGCGGCACTGCTCAAGAAGTTCGGCACTCGTTGGGTGCGCGATTTTCGCGACCCATTGCAACCGAACATCCAGGATGGGATTTCGATTACGAGGGCCTTTGGCAGTTCGGAACCTTCGGCTCAGCGGGCATTCGAGCATGGACGACTGCCTCAGAGACTGGCTACCGCTTTACGACCGCATCGTTGAAACCCCGCTTAAGTTTGAAGGCGGACATCTCCAGCGGCGACAACCCGCAGAGAAATAACTTGGCAACGTTCAATCCTTTGTTTCCGAAAGGCAATTACTTTGGCGTCTTGGCAACGACGGGCCCCGGTCCGATCAACTTCATAGACATTCATCCCCACGTCGAGGCTGCTCTTCCTCACAACGTGTCGGCGTCTTTTGATTGGATTTTCCAGTGGAGGGAAAGTCTGGAAGATGGTGTGTACGCTGTTCCTGGATTTCTAATTACAGCTGCAAACGGCAGTCGCGCACGATACGTTGGAAACAGGCCCGGCACGGAGCTGCGATGGCAAGCAAATCGCCATCTGTGGTTCCAGGCAGACTACGGCATTTTTTTGGCGGGTCCTTTTCTCAAGCAAGCTGGACCCGGTCGCAACCTGAATTATTGGGCGCTATGGGCTGGTTACAAATTCTAAAGGGAGTCGCATGGATGCATCGGACGTTTTCTTGAGGCTTGAAAAATGTTTAATTTTGCCGCTCTAGCATTGGTCTATTCAGACAGCAATGAAGCTCTCCTCGAGAAGGAAGAAATGTCGTGGTGGCGTCTGACGGTGATGCAATAGCACACGATGGGTGGGGCGATTCCTCCTAATTACACGATGAACGATGCGGACCATCGCGAACTTTATCAGGCGTTCTTGGATGTGCGAGACGCAGCGGCCCCTATTCTCGAGAACACTAGCCTGGCCGACATTGTTAACGACCAGAAACCTCCACATCCCAAGTCCCACAAACGCCATTCCGCGAAAAAACACGACCTAAAAGGAGTCTAGAGGTTACGTGTCATCTCTTCTGGGAACGACGGAAGGTTCATGATATCCCACGACTATCGGTCGTTCCGTGGCGAGTCTTCGGAGCTTCGCAACGTTCGCGGAAGCCTCCTTGATACGGCTGGGTCCGCTAACGAATCTCAGACCGGAAAGCGACTCGAAAGGATGGGAATGTGGTTTGTTGGGTGGAAGGAAGTCGCGGAGATTTCGAACCCGCTGCAGGGAAGAAAAGAGTGATGTCGAGGATGTTGCCCAAAGCCCAGAAAAAAGTTCAGCTCCGGTGGTGATGCCGGGACCGGGAAGAGCACTCTTGAATGCATAGGCGGCCGCAATTTCAGGTCGCTTTGACAACCTTCTGTTCAGGGAAGACAGCATTCATTTCATTTCCCGGGGGCGCCGGCATCCTGACTGCTGGCTAGCGTCTGCGCCTTCGCCAGCATCGCATCAAGCGCTGCCCGCGGGTAAAGCTTGCCACTGAGCACAACCGCCTGAATCGAGCGCGTGTTATNNGCATTTCGAGTGGCGGCCTGGAGAGCCGCAAGCGGAGATAATCCTGCATCGACCAGCAGCGCGAGCTCATCATGGAGGCCGAAACCGGGAAAGCACTGCGGATTCATGCTGTCGGTGCCGGCAAGTACGGGAACGCCCGCACGGTACATGAGCCCGACAAGCCTTTTGGATTNNCCCTCTGCTCAAGTATTTCAGTCGAGGGTCATCGGCAAGTAGCGGGTCGTCGATCTGCGCTCGCAGCAAGGTGAGCGTGGGACACTGCCAGGTTCTATTTTTCACGAACAGCGCAAACAAGGATTGCGCGGTGACTTCGTCAAAAGTTTCAACGACGCGCATGTTTAGGCGAATGATGCTTTTTCCTGAGTCGATCTTTGCCGCCATCGTCGCGCCTGGCGCCCGGAACAATGCCTCCTGCTGCTGCATCTCGGGATCGATCGACTTTTCTTCTCTTGAGCTGCCGTCCGCCACACGTGTCAGATGCTCAATGCTTCTCTGGCCTGCTTCGGATGCCTCTGCCGCGGTCACCGATTCCGGAACGTGCCCTTCGAATGGAATTCCACACTTGTTGGCCTCGTCGGCAATTGCGAAGTAGGCGTCGCGGGATAACCTGCCATAGACCTTGATGAAGTCCGCGCCACGCTCCCGCTGTTGTTCCACTACCTTGCGCCCTTGAGCTTCATCGGTGACAACAATCGATTCGGGCCAGACGGGATTTGGACCATCGATGATGGGACTGCCGAGGTAGATGGTCGGTGATGGATCTTGGTTGGAAGGATGCGTGGCGCGCCACGCATGGGCGTCGGGNNACATGCATATCCCACAAACCAGGGATGAGAAACTTGCCTGTGCCGTCAACGACTACGGCTTTTCTTGGGATATGTGTCTTTCTCGACGGACCAATTGCAACGATGAGATCGCCATCTACGATCACTGTCATGTTAGGCTCGGAGCTACGGCCAGTGGCATCAATCACGGTTACGCGTTTGATCACAAGCGATTGAGACCAGGAACAGACGCCGAATAGAGTGAAAAGAAGAATCAGATACGGGCTGCGAGCTGGGGACATCGCGACAAAAGCCGCAAGCATTCGCGTAAGTTGCGGAACTAGAAGGCCAGTGATTTGGCATTTCATCGTGGCTGCGAGTATAGACAATTTCCTGCTGAACCCACATACCGTCAAAATTCGTCAGCTTCCGCGGGCATTCCCGGGCGCGAGAAGTGCGACCAGCGAATCAAGTCGGATGTTGTAGCGCGTTCTGCACGAGAAATGCAACTAAAGCCAGGGCAGACTGCCGCCGCCGTCATAAAAGCCACGGAAGTGATGATTCTGCGTGTATGAGATGAGAAGTCGGCTCTTTCTTTCCGCTGTATCGGACCTAAGAAAGGAGCCAGCAAAGGAAGGACGATATACGACGATATACAACTATTCCGAAGCCTTCGTGGCCAATGCTTCGACTACCGCGATATTTTGCAGCAGGTCCGATGGAAGGCCGTGCCTCTCTTGCAAGTAGACCGGGCTGTTGTAAGTGACCCAGACCTTGCCGTGAGCATCTTCCCAGATCAAAATCTTTAGAGGAAGATCGATGGCGATGCTGGGCGCCGCCAGCATCAGTGGCGTGCCGGCCTTGGGGCTTCCAAAGATCAGCAGCTTGGTTGGAGGCATTTTCATTCCCACCTTCTCCGCCTCTCCGCTATGGTCAACCAGAGCGAACAGGGTAACTCCTTTTGCTTGCAGAATTCCCTTGAGCCTTTCCACGGTCTGATCCACCGAGTGGTTGCTGGGAGTGTCGATGATCCCCTTGCCTCCGCTGGCCGTCATGAATGCCTCCTCATTTGCAGACTGAAGGTAGTATTGCCGCGCCGCCGATCAAGGGGATTGGATCGATGCCATCGTTTCCGGTAACATTGCCTTCAGGCGGGTGGTCTGTATAATTTTACCACTGAGGTTTTCGTCGGGAGGCGGAAAGCCCTGGGGCATTCTTCCCGCACACCGCAAGGCCATTTTTGGCTACATTATTTACAGGGCTCTTGGGAAAGGAGGAGACAGATGTTAAAGCGACCTCAAGTTGCCGGTACATACGCATTCAAGTGCGCTCTCCTCTTTTTGGCCTCTGCCATATTCACTTGGGGATTGCAGGCAAAACTCTCCCTATACAAGCCCCCGCAATCTCCATCTACCGTCACAGTTGCCAAACTTTTGACGGAGAGGCGTTCCGCCCAGACGGTGGCCTTGTTTGAAAAGGCCCCCAAACCAGGTACGGCTCGGGAGACGTTGAACCTGATTCCGTTATTGGTTTTGGCCCAGGCGATTTTGTTTCTTACATTCAAGTTTTACCAAGTTGAAATGAACTTCTGCAGGTCTCGCAGATGGAACTTCCACGATCCGCACCTCACGCAACGTCCCCCTCCAGCCTTCTTTTAGTCCCTCCACGGGGATATATTTACGGTAGACCAGGCCTATTCAAACATCGAATAGGACCGTTGGGTGATCGCCAGTCCCTTTAAGAAGATGTACTGTCGTCGATTCCAATCCCGAACTTGCGGGATTGAAAGTAGGTGGCTCCATGCATCGTAAGCGAATCCTTTGGATTGCGGGGCTTCTCTGCCTTTTGTTGGCAGCTCTTTTCTTGATCGTTCGAAATCACTATGCCAAAGCCCCTGCCGAGCAGCCGAGGGCGGCCGCAGTCGTCGCGGTCACGCGTGGCAATCTGGCCAGCTCCCTCACCATTGCCGGTCAATTTCAGCCCTATCAACAGGTGGATCTCCACGCCAAAGTCTCGGGATATATCCGCTGGATCAAAGTCGATATCGGCGACCGCGTTCGTCAGGGCGAAGTCCTAGCCCTGCTGGAAGTTCCAGAGTTGCAGAATCAAGTGGAGGGCGCTCAGGCCGAGGTCCGCCACAGCCAATCTGATATCACTCGCGCACAAAGCGAGATCATAAGCGCTGAGTCGACGTACTCCGCACTGCACGCTGAATATACCCGTCTGGAAGAGGCTTCCAAAGAGAGACCAGGGCTGATCGCGGAGCAGGAGTTGGATGACGCGCGAGCCAAAGACCAGCAAGCGGCAGCACAGGTCGGCGTCGCCAAGGCCTCGCTCGACGCCATGCAGCAACAACTCGGCGTTTCCAACGCGACTCGCAGCCGGCTCGAAACGATGTCCGGATACGAGCAGATCGTCGCTCCCTTTACAGGTGTGGTGACGAAGCGCTACGCCGATACCGGCACGCTGATTCAAGCGGGACAGGACAACAATACGAATACACTTCCCGTGGTACAAGTGGCCGAGAGCGACCTGCTGCGGCTCCGCATGCCCGTGCCGGAGGGCGACGTGCCTTACATTCAGGTCGGCGGCGATGTGCAGGTGAAAGTCAACGCGACTGGGCACACATTTACAGGCAAGATCATCCGTTTCTCGCGTGC
>PMHI01000558.1:16488-16649 GCA_003156615.1 Acidobacteriaceae bacterium
GATTCAACTCCAGCAAAAGAATGACGCTCTTATCTTGCCGGCACAGGCCGTGGTGCAGAGCGGCGATCAATCTTATGTGCTGGTAGTGGATGCGACGAACCATGTCGAGAAGCGCAATGTGACTCTGGGAATTCAAACCTCGAACCGAGTGGAGATTACCA
>PMHI01000558.1:16708-17606 GCA_003156615.1 Acidobacteriaceae bacterium
AGCGAGTAATGTCCTCTTTTGCCATCAAGCATCCGTTCTTCATCCTGATGCTTTGTCTCATGGTGATCGTCGTGGGTGTTACCACAGTCGCGCGTATGCCCGTCGATCTGTTTCCGGAAATTAATATCCCGGTTGTCGTGGTCGCGACCTTCTATGCCGGCATGCCGCCGCAGCAGATCGAGGCGGACATCACAGATAGCTACGAGCGTTTCTTTACGCTGGGAAGCGGCATCAACCACATCGAGTCGCGATCGCTGCCTGGGGTGAGCCTGATCAAGATCTACTTTCAGCCGGGCACGGATGCGAACGCCGCTGTCAGCAATATCTCGAATCTCGCCATGGCGAATTTGCGTCGACTTCCGCCGGGAACCCTGCCTCCGGTGGTGCTGAAGTTCGACGCTTCGAATCTTCCCGTGTGTCTGGTCACGCTCGAAGGTCAGGGTCTCGACCAGACGCGGCTTAAAGATCTGGCGCAGTTTGAAGTACGGAATCAAATTGCCAACGTTCCCGGGGCTTCTGTGCCGCAGCCTTACGGCGGCAAGTATCGGCAAATCCAGATTTATGTCGATCCGGTCAAACTTGAAGCTCACCAACTCTCCGTGATGGACGTGGTGCGCTCGGTGAATGAATCGAACTTGATTCTGCCCGCCGGCGACGTGCGCATCGGACCGAAAGACTACAACGTCTATGCCAATAGCCAGATTCCGGTGGTTGATGAAATCAATGCCATGCCGATCAAGACGGACAAACAGGACCACATCGGTGAGTCCGTATTCGTTGGTGATGTTGGGAAAGCGGTCGACTCAGGCCAGCTGCAATACAACATCGTCCGGGTCGACGGTCAGCATTCCGTCTACATTCCAATCTTAAAGCAGGGCGGCGGATCGAACACGATCAG
>PMHI01000481.1:0-2249 GCA_003156615.1 Acidobacteriaceae bacterium
ATTTATGCGACACTACACTAGTCTGTCGACTTTTCTGCAGAGAGAATACACGGGCTTCGGTCTTCGGCGGCTGCTAAAATATCGCCTCCATGAGCTCCCGCCTCAAGAATAAGATTGCCCTTATCACAGGTGCCGGCAGCGGTACTGGACGTGCCATCGCCTTGGCCTTCGCCGCGGAAGGCGCCCGGGTCGGGCTGATTGGCCGCCGTAAGGCTTGGCTTGACACTGCCGCCCATGAGATCGGCAATGCCAGCATTGTGTTTGAAGCCGACGTGTCAAAAAAGTCCGATAGCGGCGCTGCCGTTTCTGCGAAAGGCGGGCAGCGGTTCCATCATTAACATCGCTTCAGTGCTTGGCATCAACGGCTATTGGACTTGGATTTTCACCAGCGATCGGTAAGGGTGAAGAACGATGACCGAAATTGAAAATATCCAGGCTGCACTGCGGGACCGCGGCATCGACGCATGGCTGTTTTGCGATCACCACCACCGTGACGCGACCGCGTACCGGATTTTGGGCCTGCCAGAATCCCTAATGGTTTCCAGACGATGGTTTTACCTGATTCCCGCTCACGGGGAACCGGTCAAACTGTTACATCGAATTGAGCCCTTCCACCTGGATTCGCTGCCGGGCAAGAAGCATACCTATGCGGCGTGGCAGGAATTTGTCGATGAGCTGCGCGAAATGCTTTCCGGCCTGCGCGACATTGCCATGCAGTTTTCTCCCAACAACATGATCTTCACCGTGTCGGTCGTGGATGCTGGCACCGTGGACCTGATCCGAAGTTATGGCAAGAATGTGGTCAGCTCCGCCGACCTCATCGCGAGATTCGAAGCCACCTGGAATGAAGAGCAGATTGGCTCGCACTTCGCGGCAGGCCATGCCATCGATGCTATTATGATGGCGGTTTTTCCGGAAATCGGTCATCGGGTCAGGAGCGGAGGCACGAATGAGTATGAAATCCAGCAATGGGTAGTGGAGGCCTTCAGGCGCGAGGGGCTGATCGCCGATGGCCCGCCCATTGTGGCCGTGAATCAAAACAGCAGTGATCCTCATTATGTTCCCACGACTGACCACAATGCCCCGATTCGTGAAAGAGATTTCGTTCTCTTGGACGTCTGGGGCAAGAAGAACTCACCCGGCGCGGTTTATTACGACATCAGTTGGACCGGGTTTGTGGGACGATCAGTACCGGATCGTATTGCTGAAATTTTCGATATAGTCCGTCGCTCCCGGGATGCAGCCGTCGAGAAAGTGACAAAGGCCATCGCAAGCGGGCAAAAGCTCGCCGGCTGGGAGGTGGATAAGGCGGCACGCGACGTACTGGAGACAGCCGGATACGCAAAATACTTAAATAATCGGGTGGGGCATTCGATTGGCACCGAAGTCCACGGTTACGGCGCCAACATCGACAACTTCGAATCCCACGACGAACGGGAAGTGTTACCCAATACCTGTTTCTCGATCGAGCCCGGGATATACCTTCCGGAATTTGGTCTGCGCAGCGAAGTCAATATGCTAGTGCGCTCCGGTTCAGCCGAAGTCACCGGCCGGATACAAGAGGAAGTGATACTGATATGACTGAGGGGTGCTTAGCCCCGCGATCTCTCGCCCGACGTCCCCGTCTTCCCGGCTCGAGACAGGCTCGCAACTCCTGTTCTATCTCTCCTTTCCCTCCGGCGGAGACAACTTTCCGACGTCAGGAAATGATTTGGGCGCAACGAATATGCGCTCCTGAGGCCGAACTCCTTCGCGGTAGGCGCGGACTAGCATCTCTATGGCTGTAACCGTAGTGGGAGGAACCACCACAGTAGCGGATAGCACCCCACGCTGCACGGCCTCCTGTCCCGTCTTCAGTCCATTTACCCCGACGAACGGCAGGCCCAACCAATGTCCCTGCTTGTCACCCATTGTCTGCTCCCGAAATGCTCGGTACGCTCCGAGAGCAATCAGATCGCTTTGCCCGATGACTCCATCGATCTCGGTATCGAGAGAAGTGGAGAGCCGTAGCCAAGAAGCAACCGCTTTGTAACCTCCCTCTTCAGTCCAATGCGCGCTGCGCAGAAGTTTGAGTTCGATGTTCTCGGGCTTGGTTTCGTTCATGCCCTCTAATCGCAACGTCGTTACGGGGCTGCCGGAAGGGCCTTGCAGAAACAGAACGGTGCCTCCACCCGGCAAGAGAGCGGCGACTTGCTTACCGAGGATTCTCCCGGTTTCCTCGTGGTCTTCGGTCACGGTGCAGATGGGAG
>PMHI01000481.1:2281-28099 GCA_003156615.1 Acidobacteriaceae bacterium
TCCACCTCAACGCCCAATCGGCGGGCAGTTAGCTGAGCTGAATGCGCCTGCTCCCGCTGGTAGTCGCTTTCCTGCGTAATGAGAGAGACGACAAAGATCAACTTCCCCGACAGATTTGAACTTCTACTGCCCAGTTCTTCCATAGGCCCGAGATCCAACCCCCGTCTGCCGTTCTTTCCGGCGCTACTGCCTCTCGTGCTTATGAATCCATGCAGTTACTTCCGAAGTCCAAGACATCCAGCGGTAAAGCACCTTTCCCAAGTATTTCATGATGGAAGGCATGATTATCAAACCTGTTGCCGATTTTTCGCCGCGCTGCTTCACGGAGTTTCAGAGTGGGAACGTGCGGACTTATGCACCAGGACATCATAAGTAAGTCACACACGCAGGAATGGCAATCGAGTGCTTACAAGACGTAGGCCGACCTATAGTTGACCTTCCGACAGACGGTATATCGTTCGTGAATTACTTAGTAGAGCGGACTATGGGGGAACGGCTGCGACTGCCCCATTGCCCGGAAGCTAAGCGAGTGCCGCGCGTCGGACTCTATCCAGGTAATCGGCTTGGCAAGGTCAGCAACGATGTCGGAATCGGCGTTCGCTGCCCGGCTTCGGTCCGTAGTGGCCCTAACTCGTGTCTTTTGTAACCTCTTTAAATCGCCGGGCCAACACTAGAGGACCATAGATAGCGGCCGGGATGGTTTCGTCGTTGGGCATGGAGTCGATGTGCAACTCCATCGGCAGCCTGATTTCAATCTTGTTGCCGGCTTTCCAGACGCGATTCAACGTTAGGTAAGAGCGATACCCCGTATCAGTTGCCAAACTCCGGTGGATATTGTATACATTACTCTGCAAAGTAGGGGAAGATCAAATCCCGTCTGGCGTATTCGCCGGGAATAGGGAGGAAAAGTTGGAAAAACGGATTGCGATCATTTCCGTCGTATGTTTCCTGGCGCTGCATCATGCTCTCGCGCAGGGAGGTTTAGAAGATTACCAACGCGCCCAACGGTTTCTTGCGGGTAATCTGCGGCATGTCGTTTTTCCGGCCGATATAGAGCCGCACTGGGAGAAGACCAACCGTTTCTGGTACCGGAGAGTCAGCGCGAAGGGAACTGAATTCGTTTTAGTGGATGCGGAGCGGAACACCAGCGCTCCCGCCTTCGATCACGCTAAACTTGCGACGACACTCTCCCGGGTCGCGAAGCAAGAATACGAACCCTTCGACTTGCCTTTTTCCGACATCGATTTCGTAGACGGTGAGAAGGGGATTCGTTTTTCTATCGACGATACGCAGTGGACCTGCCAACTGGCTACTTACGAATGCCAGAAAAACCAGCCAACACCGGGAAAACGATATGAGGCTTTATCGCTCGATAAGCGCTGGGCGGCGTACGTCAAGGACCACAACCTGTACCTGAGTGATGTTTCAACGGGCGCGGTGGCACAACTCACGCGCGATGGCGTGCCCGGTTGGGATTACGCGACTCCGCTTCCATCGCTTCGTCTCATGGTCGATCAGGGAACGGAAGATGTACGACAGCCTGCCGCCGTGTTCTGGTCGCCCGATTCCACGAAACTGATCACCTACCGTATCGACTCCAGAAACTCAGGCCGGTTCACAAGTATCCAGTTCGTTCCGCCGGATCAATTGCGGCCGCGCGCATTTACCTATGTGTATCCGCTGTCGGGAGAAGTGCTGGCCAAGGCTGAGCCGATCATTTTCGACATTCAATCCAGCAAGCGAATTGATGTACAGACCGCTCCCTTGGAGCTCCCGTTTCAGGATGGCCCGGGCTTCGATTGGTTTCCAGATAGTAAGGGTTTTTACTACGATTACGACGAGAGAGGATACAAAGCAAAAGAACTTCGCGTCGTCGATGCCACGACCGGAGAGCAGAACGTTGTTGTCCGCGAGCAATCCGACTCCTACGTCGATCCGGGCGAAACATTCTATCGTTTTGTAGATGCAACGGGTGAGGTTCTCTGGTCGTCGGAGCGTGACGGTTGGAATCATCTTTACATCTACAGCCGCAAGGCGGGGCAACTGGAAAATCAAATAACTCGCGGGGCGTGGGTAGTCAGGGAAATCGATCACGTCGACGAGAAGGAGCGTCGAGTCTATTTTCTGGCGAAATGGTCGCGAAAAGAATGAGGACCCTTACCAAACCCATCTGTACAGTATTGGTTTTGATGGCAAGGACCTGCGAATGCTTTCCCCTGAGAACGCAAACCACTCCGTCAGTATGTCTCCCGATGGATCGTACTTTGTGGACAGCTATTCCCGCCCTGATCTGCCTGGAGAAAGCGTGTTACGGCATAGCAAGGATGGAGCTGACGTTCGCATTCTTGAGAAAACTGATGCCAGCGAACTGCTGAAGACCGGATGGAATTTTCCCGAGCCGTTCCCAGGAAAGGCGGCCGACGGCAGCACGGACATCTACGGCTTGATCTGGCGGCCATCGAACTTCGACCCGTCCAAAAAGTATCCCGTGATCGAGCAGGTATACACGGGGCCTCAGGGATTCTTTGTTCCCAAAACCTTCGCGACCCAATTTCGCCTACAGTCGATGGCAGAACTAGGATTCATTGTTGTCATGGTCGATGGACGCGGAACGGTGGGACGTTCGCGAGCATTCCATCAGGTCTCCTATAGAAATCTGGGCGGCGCTTTTGCAGATCATGTGGCGCTGATCAAGCAAATGGCGGATCGTTATCCCTATATGGATGTGGCGCGCGTCGGAATCTACGGGACCTCGGCCGGCGGCTATGGCGCAGCTCATGCGATGCTGGTATTCCCGGACTTTTACAAGGTGGGGGTCACGATTTCAGGAGATCACGACGCCCGCCTGGACAAGGCCTGGTGGAACGAGGCGTATCAGGGATACCCTGTACAGGATGACTACGTGGCTCAGTCGAATGTCACCATGGCGGATCACCTGAAGGGACATCTGCTGGTGGAGCATGGAGATATTGACGATAACGTGCATCCGGTGGAAAGCATGCGCTTGGTCGACGCCTTGATGAAGGCGAACAAGAACTTTGACATGCTGCTTGTGCCCAACATGTTTCACGGCGAAAGCGGAGATCACGCTCTGTATCTCGTGCGGAGGCGTTGGGACTATTTTGTTCAGTACTTATTGGGGGTAACTCCACCAAACAACTTTGAAATCAAGGAGGATCGCCCGCCCAGCCGCAGTCCGCGGCGAAGGAGAGGGTAGGATCTCCAGGACTTGACGGAAACAAACCCTCCCAGGCGGGCTTGCACAATGAAAACATTTCTCGTGTTTGTCTTTCTGATTGCCGCCCCCTTTGGGGCAGGCGCCGTTGATTCCGGCGTCGCGATGACTCCTCCCATGGGTTGGAATAGTTGGAATCATTTTGCCTGCAAAGTGACCGCCGATGATGTGCGCTCGGCTGCCGATGCCATCGCCAGCAATGGCATGAAGGACGCTGGCTACACCTACGTCAACATCGATGATTGCTGGCAGGGCACTCGCGATGAGCGGGGCAGGATCCGGCCCAATCAGAAATTCCCCGACATGAAGGCTCTCGTGGATTACGTTCATGCTAAGGGACTGAAAATCGGAATTTATTCTTCTCCTGGTCCGAAGACTTGCGCCGGTTACGAAGGCAGTTACGGACACGAGGCGCAAGATGCGCAACAATACATTGACTGGGGATTCGATTACCTGAAGTATGACTGGTGCAGCGCGGAAAAAGTCTATCAGCGCAGTCAAATGCAGGAAGTTTACAACAAGATGCATGACGCGCTGGCGCGGGCGGGCAGACCGATTGTCTTCAGTTTGTGTCAGTACGGCTACGCCCGGGTTTGGCAATGGGGTACGGCGGTGGGCGGAAATCTATGGCGCACCACCGAGGATATCTCCGATCACTTCGATCGCATGTCTGTGATCGGATTTGATCAGGATGGTTTGGAATCCTTCGCGGGGCCCGGACATTGGAACGATCCTGACATGCTCGAAGTGGGTAACGGCGGCATGAATCACGACGAATACACCACNNACGAACAAAGAGGTCATCGCTGTCGATCAAGATGCGAAGGGAGTGCAAGGGCGCCGGGTTGCGCAGGAGGGGCCGCTGGAAGTGTGGGCCAAACCGCTGGCCGATGGCGGCATCGCCGTGGGTCTGTTCAATCGCGGCGAGTCTGTCAATCCCGTGACCATCAGGTTCAAAGACATTGGAATGCAGGGATCGGCAAAAGTTCGCAACCTTTGGATGCGCAAGGATCTTGGTTCCTTCAACGGGAGTTATACGGCCGAGATCCCCCGCCACGGTGCGGTTCTGATCAAGATCCAGTGACCAGGCGAGGATTTGTGAGGTGCGGCCACACCGATCGTTCTGCCAACGTAGTAGAGGGGAAAGTTGGGGTCAAGACTTCGAACGGCGGTCACCGTTACCGATTTGGGCTGCGGTTCGTTTTTGCGCGAGGGCCTGCTTTAAGGACTCGCCGGCGTATTGGATATGCTGGCGGAGTAGCTTGCAAGCCGCGGTTACCTCGCGCTGGCGACACAATTCCAGAATCTTGTGATGCTCTTCGTTGGCGCGTTTCATGCCTTGCGTCAGGTACAACTGCAGGCGAGTGTAGCGTTCGCCGCTGTTATTGACATTGCGAATAATCGCCATGAATCGCGGCTGATTGGCGCGGGAGTAAAGGATCGAGTGGAATTGCCAGTTCAACCGTCCCCAAGCCGAGACGTGGTCCTCCCGACGAAGTTCACTGACATATTTGCGCAATACTGCCTCGGCTTCCGAGCAGTCTTCCTCGGTGAGGTGGGGAATGGAAAGCTTAAGGACCTCGGGCTCAAGCAGTGCGCGAATCGAGAAGAGCTCTTCAATATCATCGGGAGACAGGGCCGGCACGACCGCACCCCGGTTGGGAACAATCGCGATCAGGCCTTCGGCATCAAGCTGTCGAAGGGCCTCGCGAACTGGAATCCGGCTGACCTGGTATTGGGTTGCGATGGCGTCCTGCCGTAGTTGAGCGCCCTCTTGGATTTCGCCCCGGATGATCTGGTCCCGCAACTTCTCAGCTACAGCCGAAGTGAGCGACTGGCGCGGGATTGCTGAATCCGATACCGTTTCCAAGTCCATACTCAGTAACTTACGTCCTCAAACTGCGGCCGCCTCTGCGGCGTGCGCTATCTACTATATCGCAGGTTGTATCGAAAAAGGCATGGATTACCGGGAGGCAGGGCCTGGCGGAAGATGCTCTTCCAGATACCTTGCAAGAAGATGGTAAAGATGATCGGCCGTTCCCGGACCCTCGACGATTGCGTGAGTCCGTCCGGGGTAGGTCATGAAGTCGAAGGGTTTGCCCAGTTCGATCAACCGGTTGACCAGCAACTCCGTACCCTGGTAGTGCACGTTATCGTCGCCGGAGCCGTGAACCAGCAATAGTTTGCCTTGAAGCCCCTGGGCAAAGTTGATAGCAGATCCCGCGTTGTAACCGCTCTCATTCTCCTGCGGCAATCCCATGAACCGCTCCTGGTAGATGCTGTCGTAGAGGCGTTGGTCCGGCACTGGAGCGACGGCCATGCCAACCCGGTAGATCTCTGGATGGCGAAACATCAGGTTCAGTGTATTGGAACCGCCGCCGCTGCGGCCCCAGACGGCAACGCGATTCGCATCGATATACGGACACCTCCGCTCAAGGGCTTGAAGCGCCAGCGCCTGTTCCTTTGAGGACAGCACTCCGACGCTCCCGTACACAATCTTGCGCCATGCGTTTCCTTTCGGGGCCGGAGTACCCCGATTATCGAAACTGGCGACGATGTAGCCTTCCTGCGCCAGCGCACGATGAAAGATTCCGTGCCAGCCATCCCATCGGTCGACCACGGTCTGGGCCGCCGGCTCCCCGTACACATAGACAAGAATTGGATATTTCTTGCCGGGATCAAACTCGTTTGGCTTCATGAGCCAGCCATCCAAGGTCACACCCTCGCCAATGTCCAGACGAAGAAACTCGGTTGACTGGGAGAGCAAAGCCCTGGAGTTAGAACGCAGTTTCGCGTTGTCTTCCAAAACGCGTTCGACCTTCTGGTCCGGAAGGTGCACAAGGTCGGTTACCGGTGGCGAGTCAAAGGTCGAGTAGGTGTGGACTGCCCAACGCAAATCGGGTGAAACATGATAGGAATGCGTGCCCGGCTGGTCCGCGGGAGTCAACCGTTCGGGTGTTCCTCGCCCTTCGATCCGGATGCGGTAAAGGTATTTCTGCGTGGCATTTTCCGGAGACGCCATGTAGTAGAGCCATGCCTCATCAGGATCGAGTCCGACGACATCCATCACATCGAAAGCACCAGGCGTCAGGAGCCGCATCTGCTTTCCATCGCGCGAAATCAGGTAAACATGCCGCCAGCCGTCTTGTTCACTGACCCAAAGGAAATCCTTGCCGCCGTGCACCCATTGCAGATCATCGACGACGTCAACCCAAGCCGGGTCCTTATCCTGGTGGACACGCCGCACAACGCCCGTTTTCGCGTCTGCCAGGAGAATATCGTTTGTGTTCTGCAATCGATTCAGATGCTGTAGAACGAGTGTGTCGGAATCCCCCGCCCATTCCATGCGCGCGATGTAGTTGTCGTTCGGATATCCCGGAACCTCCATCCAACGTGTGTCCCCTCCGATGGCTGGCACCACGCCGACGCGAACGGAAGAATTGCGAGTTCCGGGTTGCGGGTAGGGAATCTGCCGCACGGTGGGATAGATGCCAGATTCCGGGTAAGGAATGCCGGTCAGCACCTGGTAAGGCGCTCCCGTGTCGTAGATCAGAGCGAAACTCTTAACGTCGCTCGTGTCAAATTGCCAGTAGGCGATGCGTTTGCCGTCGGGACTCCAGCGAAATCCGTCGCGAACGGAGAACTCCTCTTCATAAACCCAGTCGGAGGTGCCGTTTGTGATCTTCTCCGAACCGTCGGGCGTGAGCTGCGTGGCTACTCCGGTTTCGATGTCCTCAACATAGATGTTGTTGAAGCGCACATACGCCACTTTCGACCCATCGGGAGAAAACTTGGCAAACATCAGAGAGGATGGGGGACCTCCGTTTCCTAGCTTCCGCAGAGCGCCCGACTTACGGTCGAGCACCCAGTAGTCGCCCCGCGTATGTTCACGCCAGATGCGTTTTGAATTGGTAAAGATCAGAACACGGTTCATGTCCGCCGACCAGGCATAGTCCTCGGTGCCGAGCGGTTTGTCGCTGCCCGGCGGCGTGAGTTGCGACGCCGAGATCATCAACTCCCGTTGACCGGTCGCCGTGTCATAACGCACAAGATCTCGCGCCCCTTCTGCCTTGGTGGAGGGCTCGAGAATCGCATAGGATTTTCCTCCATCAAGCCAGCGCACCGGCCCCAACGACTTGACGGCGAAGTCCCCTGCAATAAACTCGCGACGCAGAATGTCTACCACGGCGGGGGACTGGGCGTAGGCCGCACATGAGCTCAAGCATGCGATGGCGAGCCAAAAGACAATTCCCAGAGTGCTCCGCAGGCTTCGACCTGCCCGCATCTCACTGCCAGTTCTTGTAGTCACCTTCGGAGTCCTCCAAAGAAACAGTTTCTTAATTCTCAATCCATGGCTTCGAAGTCGGTGGTTCCCGATTCAGCTTACGACATAGGCTCGAGATCTCTGTCCGGCTTGCGGATTACCAAGTAAATGGGCACACCCAGGAGCACAATCAGCAGACCCGGCCATGTGGTCGAGGGACGATACACGAACAGCACGATGAGGATGATGGTGGCCACAAGAATATAAAAGACGGGGACAAAAGGGTATCCGAGCGTGCGATAAGGGCGTGGTGCATCCGGGCGCTTGATGCGAAGGCGGACGACACCGGCGACAGTCAGCACATAAAAAATCAGCGCCGCGGAGATGACGTACTCAAGCAAGTTGCTGTAGAGGTTTCCCCAAGATTGGGTTGCCGGGCTATAGGTGCGGGGTAGCACCAGCAGCGCCGCCCACAGGCCCTGAAGCATCAACGAAGAGGCCGGCACTCCCGCCGGGTTGAGTTTGCCGGCGAAAGGAAAAAAAAGCCTTTGGCGAGCCATGGCATAGTAGACGCGCGCTCCGGTGAGGGTCAGAGCATTGATCGTGCCAAAGGTCGAGATCATGATGGCCGCCGCCATAACGCTCGCCCCCGCTGTAGGGAAAATCGCTCGCAAAGCGGCAGTTCCAACGCGATCTGCGGGCGCGTGTTGGATCGCAGCCAGCGGCAGTGTGACCAGATAAGCCACGTTCGCGAGGACGTAGAGTGCAATGACCAGGGTCGCGCCCACAACCATCGCCAGTGTAACGTTGCGTTCGGCTTTTTTCACTTCCGCCGCCGCGAAAGCGATGTTGTGCCATGAGTCAGCGGAGAACAATGATCCGGTCTGGCTCAGGCAGACGGCGACGAACAAACCAAACATGGTTGTGGCATCGAGTCCTCTGCCCAAGGAATCGACGCCGTGCCGGTCCCATGGGGCAGCGAAATTTGCGGAGACCGCGACTGCATTGCGCCCATAGAGAATGCCAATAACAATCAAGCCTTCCAATGCGCAGGTTTTGGCGACGGTGAATACATTCTGGATGAGTTTTCCGTAGCGGAGGCCCAAAGTGTTGCTGAAAGTGAGCAGAAAGATGATGCCGATTGCGAGCAACTGAGCGGTTGAAAGCGAGAGGGCGTAATGGGTCGAGAGATGAAACGGGCTGATCAGATATCTTTCTTCTGACACCAGAGGCCAGAGCACGCCCGAGAAACGTGCCAAGGCCACAGCTACCGCCGCAATCGTTCCTGTCTCGATCACGGAGAATAACGTCCAGCCGTACAGGAACCCCCATAGGGGAGAATAGGCTTCGCGCAGGTATACATACATGCCCCCGGCGTGAGGCATCATGGCAGAGAGTTCCCCGTAACACAGTGCGCCCGCGATGGTGAGCATGCCCGCCACGCCCCAGGCCACCAGAAGCCAGCCCGCGCTGCCAACGTAGCGGGCCATCTCGGCGGGAACAATAAAGATGCCGGAGCCAATCATGGCCCCGATCACCAGCATGGTGGAATCGAACAGGTTCAATCCGCGCCCAAATTCACGGGGATTAGGAGCCGCGGGTTTTCGACCTGCCGAGTCGGGCTTTCCGGCTATGTGCACGCTGCGCGCCTACCCTGGAAGAGGAAGGTTTGACGATTGCATATTGTATCCATAAAATACGGCTTGGCGTACATTAATTAATCGGCAANNCTTGTGGTGAGTGGTGGTCCCGACCTCGGATCCGGTTCGCTTACCGATCGGCTGGAACGCTTTCGCAGGCAGCACGACTGTTTTCGCTCCGCGGTTGTCAACGAACCTCGCGGTTCGGAAGTCATGGTAGGCGCGCTGTTGTGCGATCCGGTAGATGTTGGATCTGCCGCCGGCGTCATCTTTTTCAACAATGTCGGCTATCTGGGGATGTGCGGTCACGGCACGATTGGGCTGGTCGCCACGCTGGCCTATATGGGCAAACTTCGGAGGGGTAACCACAGGATCGAGACCCCCGTCGGAATTGTGAGTGCGGTTCTGCACGACGGCGGCGAAGTTACGGTCAACAACGTAGCAAGTTATCGCAGCGCTGCGCACGTGGGAGTTGAGGTACCAGGTTACGGCAAGGTATACGGTGACGTCGCGTGGGGAGGGAACTGGTTCTTCCTGGTGGGTGACCATCGAATGGAGTTGACACTCGGGAATATCGACAAACTGACGAACTTCACCTGGGCAATTCGACAGGCGCTTCATGGAAGTGGCATCGCTGGCCGGGACGGCAAAGAGATTGATCACATCGAGTTGTTTGGTCCCTCGGCTCTTCCCGGAGTCGACAGCAAGAATTTCGTGCTCTGCCCGGGCAAAGCTTATGATCGTTCGCCTTGTGGCACTGGGACGAGTGCCAAGCTGGCTTGTCTTTATGCCGACGGCAAGATCCGGGAGGGTCAGACCTGGAAGCAAGAGAGTATTGTCGGAAGCGTGTTTGAGGGCAGCATAAAAGTGAGGGAGGGCAAGGTCTATCCCAGTATTACGGGGTCGGCGTTTGTGACGGCAGAAGCTGATCTCATCCTCAATCCGCAAGATCCGCTGCGCATGGGTATTCGCGGCGAGTCAGCGCCACAAAGGAATACGGCGTGAGCAAAGAAACCTGTGAGGCGATTGTCGTTGGCGCCGGCATTGTAGGCGCGGCATGCGCGGACGAACTCGCGCGCCGCGGCCTGCAAGTTGTGATTGTGGACCGCGACATGGTCGGTGGCGGAGCCACGGCCGCAGGGATGGGACACATCGTCGTCATGGATGATTCCGAAGCCCAGTTTGCGCTGACACGCTACTCGCAGCAGCTATGGCAAGAACTAAAGCCGGAATTGCCGGAGGATGTCGAATACGAACAGTGCGGAACGATCTGGGTTGCAGCCGACGAAGAAGAAATGGCGGAGGTGTCGCGCAAGCACGAGTGCTACGGAAAACAAGGCGTCCCCACCGAAGTGCTCGAGCCGCAGCGCCTAAAACATCTGGAGCCGAACCTGCGGGATGGGATGGCCGGTGGTCTGTTGGTTCCTGAGGATGGCGTTCTGTACCCGCCATGCGCAGCCCGTTTTCTGATCGAGCGCGCGCTGGGGCATGGGGCGAAGCTCAGGCTCGGCGCCTCGGTGCTACAGATCGGCCAAGGACGCGTGCGATTGACTGACAGCTTAGAAATCACGGCCGAGATTATTGTGAACGCGGCCGGAACCAGCGCGCCGGAGCTCACGCCGGGCATTGAAGTCAAGCAGCGCAAGGGACACCTCCTGATTACCGATCGCTATCCCGGATTCCTGCGCCATCAGTTAGTGGAGCTTGGGTACTTGAAAAGTGCGCACGCGGTCAGCAGTGATTCGGTTGCGTTCAATGTACAGCCACGGCGGACGGGGCAGATTCTGATTGGTTCATCGCGACAATACGGGGCGCAAGACAACGACGTGGATCAGGGGATTCTGGCGCGCATGTTGCAGCGCGCCCAGCAATACATGCCAGCACTCGGGCCGATGTCGGCGGTGCGCACATGGACGGGATTTCGGGCGGCTACGCCCGATAAACTGCCGCTGATTGGTCCGTGGCCGGCCGATCGATCTCTGTTCCTGGCGACTGGTCACGAGGGGTTGGGGATTACGACCTCACTTGGAACGGCGCGAATTTTGGCGGACCAGATCACGGGTGAGAAGCCGGAGATTCTTGTCGAGCCGTACTTGCCGTCGCGGGCGGCGAAAGAGCATGTCCATGCTTAGTCAGGTGGCGGTGACGGTGAATGGCTCGCCGGTGATGGCCCCTCCGGGAGCGACCGTGGCCGTGGCCGTGGCGATTGCCGGACAAGCGTGCCGAACCTCAGTGACCGGTGAGCCACGCGGGGCCTTATGCGCGATGGGTATTTGCTACGAATGCTGTGTGGCGATCAATGGGAAGCCGCATTGTCGAAGTTGTCAGGTTTTGTGTGAGCCGGGCATGGAAATCAAAACGGATGAGTCGGGATTTACAGCAACGGTTTGATGTCCTCGTCGTCGGCGGGGGCCCAGCAGGAATGGCGGCAGCGGTTCGCGCTGCGGAGTGCGGCGTCCGTGTAGGAATTGTGGATGACAACGTGACCTTGGGTGGCCAAATCTGGCGGGGGGAATCCGAAGACGGACCGATGAAAGACGCGGCAAAGTGGAACCGCCAGCTGCGGACTGCCGACGTGACGACGCTGTGTGGCATGAGAGTTTTTCATCAACCCGAACCCGGCATTCTACTGGCGGAGGGAGCCGACAATTTAATGGAGTTGAGCTACCGGAATCTAGTATTGGCGACGGGAGCGCGAGAAAGGTTTCTGCCTTTTCCGGGATGGACGCTCCCGAATGTGATGGGCGCTGGGGGCTTGCAGGCGATGGTCAAGTCGGGTCTTCCGATTCGCGGCAAGCGTGTGGTCGTGGCCGGGACGGGCCCTCTGCTGCTCGCGGTTGCCGCTTACCTTCGCGAGCACGGCGCCGAGATTCCCGTCATTTGTGAGCAGGCGTCGTGGAGGAGCCTCGCTCGCTTCGGTGTGGTTCTGCTGCGCCAACCGGGAAAGATCGTCCAAGGGCTAAAGTTAAAAAAAAGCATTGCCGGGGTTCCATTCCTTGCAAACTGCTGGCCGGTCGCGGCTCACGGGCGGAACGCCCTCCAAAGTGTAACGATTGCGCGCGGCGGGAAACGGGAAACCATCGCCTGCGATTACCTTGCTTGCGGATTTCATCTTGTACCCAACATCGAGTTGCCGCGCTTACTAGGCTGCAAGAGTCTTGGTGGATATGTAGAGGTTGATAGCCTCCAACAGACCACGGTCAAGGGAGTTTTCTGTGCCGGCGAACCTACGAGCATTGGAGGGGTTGAGTTGTCGTTGGTGGAGGGACAGATCGCCGGTCTTGCTGCCGCTGGGAACGAAGAAGAGGCTCGAATGTTGTTCGCTGAGCGCGAGAAATCGCGGCGCTTTGTGCGCGTTCTGAGTCGGACGTTCTGTCTGCGCCGCGAACTCAGAAGCCTGTCGTTCCCGGACACGGTGGTTTGCCGATGCGAAGACATTTCGTATTCGCGTCTCGAGGGACATAGGTCTTGGCGGGCTGCGAAGTTGCACACACGTTGCGGCATGGGCCCGTGCCAGGGAAGAGTTTGTGGACCGGCAGTCCAATTCCTTTTCAAGTGGAACCCGGACTCGGTCCGACCGCCAGTTTTCCCGGCGCGGGTTGAAAACCTGGCTGCCTTTGCCGGCCGCCCGAACGCGGAGCACAGCGCAATCAGAGGAGGTTCTTGATGAACTGGAAAGGCGTTTTACCTGCAGTCACAACCGGCTTTAATAACGATCTTAGTGTCGATCACGGCTTTATGGGAAAACACTGTCGTTGGCTGCTGGACAATGGTTGCACAGGAATTGTTGCCCTCGGGTCGCTGGGTGAGGGTGCAACCTTATCGTTCGATGAGAAACTGGAAATTCTACGCACCTGTGTCAACGCGGTTCGCGGGCGTGGACCGGTGGTGGCTTCGATCTCGGCGCTTACCACATCTGAAGCCGTAGCCCAGGCCAAAGCGGCTGCGGACCTCGGATGCGATGGCCTGATGGTGTTGCCTCCATATGTATATCAGGGGGACTGGCGTGAAATGAAGACGCACGTGGCGGCTGTATTCGGTGCCACGCCGCTTTCCTGCATGCTCTACAACAACCCCGTGGCTTACGGAACTGATTTCCTCCCTGAGCAGATTCAGCAATTGGCCGCCGAACACGACAACTTTGAGGCGGTCAAAGAATCGAGCACCGATGCCAGACGAGTATCGGCCATCCGTGCATTGCTCGACCGTCGGCTTGAGATATCCGTGGGTGTGGATGACGCTGTACTGGAAGCCGTGGGAGTGGGAGCAACGGGATGGATCGCCGGCTTGGCGAATGCGCTGCCCCGTGAATCTGTGGATCTTTTCAACCTGGGCGTCAGTGGAGAAAGTGACAAGGCGTTTGAGTTGTATCGCTGGTTCTTGCCCTTGCTCCGGATGGACACTGTTCCAAACTTCGTTCAACTCATCAAACTGGTGCAGGTGGAAGTTGGGATTGGGAATGCCCTTGTGCGCCCCCCCCGACTGGAACTGGTGGGGAATGAACGTGAGCAAACCATATCGATCATCCGTGACGCGTTGCGTTCCCGGCCGCAGTCGGTGGGCGCATATGCGTTGCCGAGTAGGAAGTGAAAAATGTTAGTTTCGATGGCAAAACTCTCGGGCTTGTCGCTGATTGGCGCGCGGGAAGGCGCGCGCGGAGGAGAGCCTATGTATGCCTCCAACCCTACCACCGGACAGCGTCTGCAGCCGGCCTTCATTCCGGCAACCCCAGAGGAGGTGGACCTTTCGGCCCGTCTGGCGGCGGAAGCTTTCGGCGTCTACCGGCGAGTTTCCGGATGCGACCGAGGCGCATTCTTGCGCACGATTGCCGCGAAAATAGAGTCGATTGCGGAGGACGTGATCGAGCGTGCCGGTCAGGAGACCGCCTTGCCGCGAGCGCGCCTGCAAGCTGAAACCGCCAGGACCTGCGGCCAGCTTCGGCTGTTTGCCCAAGTCGCGGAGGAGGGATCGTGGGTCAACGCGCGCGTCGACCACGCCGATCTTAATCGCAAGCCCGTGCCTAAGCCCGACATTCGCTCCATGCTGCGCCCACTGGGGCCCGTGGTGGTCTTCGGTGCCAGTAACTTCCCCTTGGCATTCTCCGTTGCTGGCGGAGATACCGCTTCAGCGCTCGCCGGAGGCAATCCCGCAATCGTGAAGGCGCACGCAGCGCATCCTGGAACGAGCGAACTGGTAGGTCGCGCCGTGCAAGAAAGCGTTCGCGAGTGTGGTCTACCTGAGGGTGTGTTCTCGCTGCTTTTCGGAAGTGGCTCGCGGGTTGGGACGGCATTGATGAAGCATCCTTTGGTAAAGGCCGGAGGCTTCACGGGATCTCGCACCGCGGGAAGGATCCTGATGGACGTGGCGGCAGCGCGCCCTGAGCCGATTCCGTTCTATGCGGAGATGAGCAGCACGAACCCCGTCTTCATCTTGCCCCGCGCTTTGCGCGAGCGAGCTGGGGATATTGCGGCTGGACTGCACACGTCATTCACCCTGGGCGCCGGACAATTCTGCACCAAACCGGGAATGGTGTTTCTGCCGCAGGGTTCCGACGCTGCTGCCTTTGCCGGTAAATTACGCCAGTTCGTTGCCGAATCGGCTCCATTCCATCTCCTGACCAAGACGATTCACTCCTCGTATGATTCGGCAATCGCCCAGCGCAAGACGGAAGCGGCCGTCAAACTCATCGCCGAGGGTCCGCAAGCGGCGGCCGACGCGGGTTTTGCTGTCAGTTCTGCGCTCTTCGAAACCGATGCGGCGGCGTTTCTCGGATCAGATCTGGAGGCAGAGATTTTTGGTCCGACAACCCTCCTTGTGCAACACTCAGGCCGAGACCAGGTGCTGGCGATTGCACGGTCCCTCGAAGGCCACCTCACGGCCACGATTCATGGCACAGAACAAGACCTGCAGGAGTTTGCTGATCTGATCGCAATTCTCGAAACCAAAGTCGGCAGACTCGTTTTCAACGGTTTTCCGACTGGCGTCGAAGTGACGCATGCCATGGTGCATGGTGGCCCATATCCGTCGACGTCGGATGGGCGCTCGACGTCGGTGGGAAGCCAGGCCATCTTCCGGTTCACACGCCTGGTCTGCTATCAGGGGTTTCCCGACAGCGCACTGCCCGACGAGTTGAAGGATGCGAATCCGCTGGGCATTTGGCGAATGATCGATGGAGGGATATCTCGCGATCCCGGTGCGTCTCGGACGCCGGCTCAGAGGTAGCTGTTTATATTGGGAACAGAGTGCGGAGGCACATTGGGAAAGCCCACGTTCGGGTTTGGCCGCAGGTGCGCATCGACTGCGGCTATCGTTCTGCTGTGGGTCGCGGCTTTCGTGGCCGCTCAAACGTCTCCTTCGACTCCCCAGCAAGCAGCTACGCCGCCGCGGTCGCGCAATCATGGCGAGCCGACCAGGGCCGACATCCTGCGCGGAGCTTACGGGCCATATCGTGCCAACAACGATTTGCTGTTCTACCACCTCGACATCCGCGTTGATCCGGAGAAGAAGTTCATCAGCGGGAAGAACACGATCCGGTTCAAAATGCTCAAGGACGATGCGCGGATTCAACTCGATTTAACCGACGCCCTTAACATCGAAAAAATTCTGTTCGGCAGCACGCCCCTCAAGTACGAGCGCGATTCGGGCGCAGTCTTCGTCGACTTCCCGGAGACGCTGCATGCCGGCCACGTCTACGCGATCGACTTCTACTACTCCGGATCACCCGTGCAAACCGGCAGGTTCGGAGGCTTCACCTTTGGAAAAGATCCCTCCGGCCATCCTTGGATTTACACGGCGTGCGAAGGCATCGGGGCAAGCATATGGTGGCCGAACAAAGACCAATGGCGCGATGAAGTCAAAAACATGCAGATCAGCGTGTCGATCCCGAACGGCCTCGTCGATGTTTCGAACGGAAGGTTCGTGGGCAAGACCGACCTCGGTGACGGGTATACGCGATGGGATTGGTTCGTACATTATCCCATCAACAACTACGATGTTTCGCTGAATATCGGCAACTATCAGCACTTCTCTGACCGGCTCGGCCATCTCTCGATGGATTTCTACGCCCTGCCGGAAGACCTGGATAAGGCCAAGAAGCAATTCACCCAAGCGAAAGGCATGCTCCAAGCGTATCAGCACTACTTCGGCGATTATCCGTTCAAGAAGGACGGTTATAAGTTGATCGAAGTGCCGTACTCGGGGATGGAGCACCAGAGCGCGGTTACTTATGGAAACCACTTCGCGAACGGCTACCTCGAGCGCGACTGGACCGGCGTCGGCATCAGCCCTCGATTCGACTTCATCATCATTCATGAGAGCGGACACGAGTGGTTCGGCAACAGCATCACCGCAGCCGACAGCTCAGATATGTGGATCCATGAAGGTTGGACTACGTATCTTGAGTCCCTCTATGTCGAATACATGTACGGTCACGACGATGCTGTGAAGTATCTGAACGGGTACAGGTCGAAGGTCAAGAATGAAGAACCCATTATCGCTCCGCGCGGGATCAACCGTGAACCGCCGCAGGACCAGTACTTCAAAGGAGCGCTGTTCATTAATACGCTTCGAAGCGTCGTCAACGACGACGCCCGCTGGTGGAAACTTCTCCACGACTTCTACCAGCATTTCAAGTATCAGAACATCATGACCGAGGATGTGGTGCAGTATTTCAACGAGCAGACTGGAATGAATCTGACACCCATCTTTGATCAGTATCTGCGACACACCGCGATCCCCACGCTGGAATTGAAGTTCGATGACAGCAAGGGTACGGTTTCTTATCGATGGAAGGTGGACGAACCGGCGTTCCAGATGCCGGTGCGCGTGGGAAAGAAAGACAGCTGGCAGATTGTCCACGCCACCACGGATTGGCAAACGATGCCCACTTCGCTAAACAAAGATGAATTCGACGTCGCTGCAGATCTGTACTTCGTCAATGTCACGAAGGAGTAGCGGCCTGGGCTCCTGAGCATCTTATGCTGATTGTGTCGGTATCGCACCGATTCCAAGGGCTGCTGGACGCTCAACGGGGAGTTGCCGTCATAGACGCGCGGTGTCCAGTTGTCGTCACCCAGTAATCGATCCACTGCTCGCGAATGCCACTCGCTCGCTTGATGAGTTCGGGGCTCGGGCTTTGCCCGTGCTCGACCACGACGACGATCCCCGTATTGAATTCTCGTTGCGAGTGATCGACATCGGGTANNCCGGCGGATACGAGGTTCTTCAGCATAAAGAAGTCCGGCACCTCCGCGGCTGAGATGAAGCCCATCAGATACAGGTCAAGATAGGAATATCCTGTCGCTGGCACGTAGTAGTTGTCATCGAGCTGTGTGTACGTTCCATCGAAGTTATCTTGCCAGACGCCTCCACCCATGGCGGACGCCTCCGTGGGCCGCTGGTAGGGAAACGCCACTTGGGCTTGCAATCCTTGCGCCCAATGAACCGGACCGAGGGGAATTGTTTCACCATTGACTCTCGCCGAGACAAATGCGGACCAGCGGTGGCCCATCTCGTGGCCAATCTGCGACATCGCATAGTTATAGGGACGAATCTTCCTGTCCGGTGAGCTCTCCTCGAGTTGGTGCGTGTAGAACGTGATGTCGTGATCGCTTACGACGGGCGCTCCTTCGGGCGGCCTCTCTTGCATTTGGTTCGAGTCGACGTATACGGGCTGCACGAACTCCCACTGGAACCTGCCTTGCGTACAGTAGTTCTGAAGATCATGCTGTGGCGCCGCAATGCCCGTCACGTTACCACCCACCGGGCCGTCACTCGGCGTACCTGCTTCCTGGTTATCAATGCGAAAGTCGGAGTAGTAGGCAAGGAAATCGAACTTGTCGCCGAGGCCTTTCATTACTGTGCAGGAGAGATCCTGGGGTTTAGGCAAAGCCAGGTAGTGGAACGATTCGTATACGACTGCAAAGGGGCCATCCTTGCGCGACAGGGAAGAAAGGTGAACCTCGGGATTGAGAATTCCCGACAACCGAACGACTTGAGGTGACAACCGCTCGACGGGCTCGGGGTTCCCGCGTGCAGCAACTTCAGCATAGACGGCAACCTGCCCTATTCCGCGGAGTACCGGCGGCAAGACTCCCTGCAGCGTGATCGTGTTGCCAGTCGCCTTCACCTTACGTGAGACACCCGGGCCAAATGCAATGTACCTGGATGGCCGATGCTGCGGCAGAAACCCTTGCACGGTCCAGACAAACGTTGGGCGGCGGGCAGAATCGGCGCTGCTCGAAGACGGTTCGTGCGCGTCGAAAAGTACGCGGTAGGTAATGCCTTCCACCGCTGGATCGCCTTCCGGCAGCACCGGCCCACGCGTTTCGAGCGTAACCTTTAGGAAGATGCCGTCATCGACGGAGAGCTTGAGATTCCGGACATCGAGGTTCGCGGCGACCGTTGGATGGGGCTCAGCACGGAGGGTCGTCCAAGGCTTTTCCGCGCCTGAGAGCACCGGGTAAAGGCCAACAATGGCATCCTTTGCGGCGAGTTCCTGGTACGACATTTCGATGGAGCCATCGCGATGCAGCACAGCCTGAAAGCGGTTGATCGTCTTGAACCATGTGAAATCCTGGATGTTCCCGAATGGCTCGGTGAGATCCCAGGTGACCACCACACGATCGGGCAGTTCCTTCACATAATGAGGTCCGGACATCCGCGGCTTAAAGAACACGCAGATCGCCGGGGCGCTATCGATGAGTGTGCTCGCCGCTTCTGCTAAAGGGTCGAACCGACCAATCGATACTCCTCCGTCGCTACGACCGCGAAGCTCAGGACTGCCCTCCGTTTGTGGCGTGCCAAAGCTGATCGATCCAGTTCTGCCCACGCGGAATGAGTTCCAGTTCCGGCTGGAGAAAGGAAAGGCGAATTGATGGAGAGTCAGTTCGGCACCGGCGAGTTCAGGGCCGAATTCCGAATCCCAATGCAGGGCCTCATTCTGCACGCGATAGCGGAAACCCTCCGGGGNNACCCTCATCCAATTCCATGACAATCAGGTCTCCTTTGGTCGAGACCTTGCCGATCGGGTGCCCCGGTTCGGTCTGTTCCTCCTGAGCATAGGACAGGCTCGGATACAGGAGGAGGCCACATAGAACCAAAATTCCACATCGCGCTGAACAGCCGGTGCGTTCCTTCATGTCACCTCCTGGATCTGCCGCTAAAACAAGACCACTGAATTCGCTAAAGAAGACGTTTCATATGTTATATATAATATCCGATAGTTGGCCTAAACCTTTTAAGGTGTCTTGGATTTTGCGGTGTAGGAGCCTTCCATCTTCCAAAAGGCCGCAGTTCGGTCCGCGTGAAGCCCTGTGTTTTCGGTTCGGACGGGTCGTTCGTCGTTAACCGCCGCAGCGTGAGGTCCCCAATTCCAGCTGGTTGAGTTTTTCGAGGGCAGGTCATATGATGTTCGTGGTTCGGCTGGAATCGTGACTCTCGACACACGAAGCGCCCTGAAAGTCAGCGGGCAATCATCGTGGAACTCTCACAAGTGGAACTCTCACAATATGTTCTCGAAACTCTCCGCGAGGATGGCGAGTTTGTACTGTCCCGGGGCGAGCACTCGAACCAACCCGGTTCACCGTCCGTTTTCCTCCTAGTTCCTGCTTCGACGCAGCCAGCGTTGGAGACCCTAAAAAAGATAGAGTACGAATATTCGTTGAGGGATGAACTCGACTCAGCTTGGGCGGTTCGGTCTCTGGCCCTCTCCGAGCACTGTGGGCGGACGACGCTCGTGCTCGAAGATCCTGGCGGTGAGACTCTCGATCGCTTCCTTCCGGGGCCGATGGAAATGACGCGGTTCCTGCGCTTCGCCGTCGGTACCGCAGCCGCACTCAGCGGGTTGCACGAGAAAGAACTGATCCACAAGGATGTGAAGCCGGCAAATGTCCTTGTTAATCCCGCGACGGGTCAGGCTCGTCTCATGGGCTTTGGGATTGCTTCCCGCCTTTCGCGTGAGCGCCAGGCGCCCGAACCTCCCGAGTTCATAGCCGGCACACCCGCCTACATGGCCCCCGAACAGACCGGGCGAATGAATCGCTCGATCGATTCGCGGAGCGACCTATATGCGCTCGGCGTGACGCTTTACGAGATGGTCACGGGGACTCTTCCATTCACGGCGACCGATCCGATGGAACTGGTGCACTCCCATATCGCGCGGCAGCCGGTGCCGCCAGGAGAGCGGTTGAACGGTATCCCGGGCCCGGTTTCGGCAATCGTGATGAAATTGCTCGCCAAGACGGCTGAGGAGCGATATCAGACAGCAGCCGGCGCTGCGAGCGATCTTCGGCGCTGTCTTGATGAATGGGAAACGAAGGGCTGGATTGATGAGTTTCCGCTTGGCGAACACGACATGCCAGACCGGCTGCTGATTCCCGAAAAATTGTACGGGCGAGGATCTGAAATTGGGACCCTCCTCGCTGCTTTCGACCGCATCGTCGCCGGCGGCCGACCGGAGTTGGTGCTCGTTTCTGGATACTCCGGCATCGGCAAGTCATCCATTGTCAATGAACTCCACAAGCCGCTTGTTCCGCCGCGGGGCCTGTTTGCGTCAGGCAAGTTCGACCAGTACAAGCGCGACATCCCTTACGCCACCTTGGCGCAGGCTTTTCAGAGCCTCATCCGCTTACTGCTAAGCAAGAGCGAAAAGGAGCTGAGTCGATGGAGAGATGCCCTTCGTGAAGCGTTAGATCCGAACGGACAGCTCATTGTGGATCTGGTTCCCGACTTGAAGCTCATCATCGGGGAACAACCACCGGTTCCTGAGCTTCCGCGACAGGATGCGCAGGGCCGTTTCCAACTTGTGGTCCGTCGATTTATCAGCGTATTCACACGGGAACATCCGCTGGCCATATTCTTCGACGATTTGCAATGGCTCGACGCGGCAACGCTCGATTTGATGGAGGATCTGTTGACTCGGCCGGGCGTGGAACATTTGATGTTGATCGGCGCCTACCGGGACAACGAAGTTGATCCTACCCATCCGCTGATGCGCAAGCTCGAAGCGATCCGCCAAGCTGGTGCGACAGCGCAGGATATCGTGCTTGCGCCCCTAGCTCGTGAAGACCTGCGACAATTAGTTGCCGATTCTCTCCACTGCGAACCAGAGCGCGCCAAACCGCTGGCGCGATTGATCCACGACAAGACTGCTGGCAATCCATTTTTCGCCATTCAGTTCTTTTCTGCCCTTGCCGAAGAGAACCTACTCACCTTCGATCACGGCGAACGCCGATGGTCCTGGGACCTGAATCGCATTCAGGCCAAGGGTTATGCCGACAATGTGGTGGACCTCATGGTTGCGAAGTTGAACCGGCTACCCGTCGAAACCGTGAATGCATTAAAGCGGCTTGCCTGCCTCGGCAACAGCGCCGAGTTCGCCCTACTGGCATTGGCGTACGAGGTTTCGGGAGAGGAGCTGCACAGCGATCTACAGGAAGCGCTGCGAACCGGACTCGTTCTCCATTCAGAAGGCGCGTATAGGTTCCTCCATGACCGGGTTCAGGAAGCAGCCTATTCCTTGATCCCTGAGGATCTTCGCGCCGAGGCGCATCTCCGAATCGGCAGGCTGCTGGTAGAGCACACTTCTCGTGAGAAGCGGGAGGAAGCGATCTTCGAGATCGTCAATCAACTGAACCGCGGCGCCGCATTGATCACCTCACAAGACGAGCGCGAGCAACTGGCGGAGCTCAACCTGATTGCGGGCAAGCGCGCCAAGGCTTCTACGGCCTACGCCTCAGCCCTCAACTATCTCGTGGGTGGTGCGGCACTGTTGCCAGACGACTGTTGGGAGCGCCGGCCGGAGCTCATTCTCGCGCTGGAACTGCACCGGGCCGAATGCGAGTTCCTGACTGGCGAACCGGCGACCGCGGAGGCGCGCTTGACCATGCTTTCCTCCCGCGCTGCCAATGCTATCGATCAAGCGACCATCGCCTGCCTGCGCGTTGACCTGTACACGACGCTCGACCGGAGCGACCGGGCGGTCGACGTCTGTCTCGCCTACCTGCGTCATCTGGGCATCGACTGGTCGCCGCACCCACCGGAAGAACTAGCGCGACGTGAATACGAGCGTACCTGGTCACTGCTCGGAAGCCGCGCGATTGAGGAGCTCGTTGATCTGCCGTTGATGAGCGACGCGTTGTCCCTCGCAACCCAGGATGTTCTGACCAAGGTCGTGCCGCCGGCCCTGTTTACCGACCGTAATCTGCTTTCGCTCGTAATCTGCCGAATGGTGAATCTCAGTCTCGAGTACGGCAACAGCGACGGATCGTGCTTTGCTTATGTGTTCCTTGGCATGATCGCTGGACCCCACTTCGATAATTATGAGGGTGGTTTCCAGTTCGGCCAGCTCGGGTATGCGCTGGTCGAAAAGCACAGTTTGCATCGTTATCGGGCACGAACCTACATGGCATTCGGAAGTTTCGTTATGCCATGGACGAGGCACGTTCGGACAGGTCGTGATCTGGTACGTCGCGCCTTCGATGTCGCGAATAGAATCGGCGACCTTACCTTCGGTGCATATAGCTGCAACAACCTGAATACAAATCTTCTCGCAGCGGGAGATGCGTTGGCCGAAACGCAAGGTGAGGCCGAGCAGGGTCTCGAGTTTGCACATAAGGCGCGATTCGGTCTCGTCATTGCGATCATTACTGTGCAGCTCCAACTGATCCGGACGCTTCGTGGTCTGACGCCGGCATTCGGATGTTTTGACGACGAGCAGTTCGAGGAACGCCGCTTCGAACACGACTTGGCGAGCCAGGCGGATCTGGCACTGGCGGAGTGCTGGTATTGGATTCGGAAGCTGCAGGCCCGCGTGCTGGCGGGCGATTATCGTTCCGCAATCGACGCGTCCTCAAAGGCTCGACCGTTGCTTTGGACCTCCCCTTCCTTTTTTGAGACGGCGGAATATGAATTCTACAGCGGCCTCTGTCGGGCAGCGTTGTGTGATTGCACATTGGCGGACGAGCGCCGCAATCATCTCGAGGCTCTAGCCGCCCACTATCGCCAGCTCGAGGTCTGGGCGGCGAACTGTCCGGAAAATTTCGAGAACCGCACCGCGCTGGTGGGTGCAGAGATCGCTCGTTTGGAAGGGCGAGAACTGGATGCCGAACATCTCTACGAAAAGGCCATCCGGTCAGCGGATGCAAACGGCTTTGTCCACAATGGGGCGCTCGCAAACGAACTCGCCGCACGATTCTACGCGGCGCGTGGTTTCGAAAAGATCGCAAACGCCTACTTACAGGAGGCTCGGAACGGCTATCTCCGTTGGGGAGCCAATGGCAAGGTGAAGCAACTCGACCATTTGTATCCACACCTCGGGGAAGAATCGCCCGCTCACGGCTCCACGAGCACAGCTATGGCGCCGGTCGAACCCTTGGCGTATCCACACCTCAAGAACGAGCCCGATCCCGGCCCCACCAGCACCATTGTGGCATCGGTCGAACTCCTGGATCTGGCGACGGTGATTAAAGTCTCGCAAGCAGTCTCGGGCGAGATGGTTCTGGAAAAATTGATGGACAGACTCATGCGCGCGGCCATCGAGCACGCAGGCGCGGAGCGGGGTCTCTTGATAGCTCCGCGAGGTGATACGCTGCAGATGGAAGCGGAAGCAACCATCGGTGGAGAGGGTGTGACCGTGCATCTCCGAGATGGCACCCCTGTCCCCGCCGCGTTGCCTGAATCTCTAGTTCGCTATGTAATGCGCACTCGAGAGATAGTGATTCTCGATGATGCATCCGTGCAGACTCCGTTTTCTGCGGATCCCTACATCGTTCAGTCTCGCGCCCATTCCATTTTGTGTCTACCGTTAGTGAACCAGACCAAGCTCATCGGTATTCTCTACCTTGAAAACAATCTGACGCCATATGTTTTCACTCCTGGCCGCGTCACGGTGTTGAAGGTGCTCGCGTCGCAAGCAGCAATCTCGCTCGAGAATACTCGCCTTTATGGTGATCTCGAAGATCGCGAAGCGAGGATTCGCCGCCTGGTCGAGGCCAATGTTGTGGGGGTTGTCATGTGGACTCTCGACGGTGCCATCATCGAGGCCAATGAAGCATTTCTCCACATGGTGCAATATGGCCACGAAGATCTCGCCTCCGGTCGTGTGCGCTGGAGAGACCTCACGCCCGCCGAATGGCGCGACTGCGACGAACGGGCAGTAGCTGATTTAAAGGCGACCGGGGCCTTTCAACCTTTCGAGAAGGAGTACTTCCGGAAAAACGGTAGCCGCGTCCCAGTGCTCGTCGCCGGCGCACTCTTCGAAGGAAGTAGGAANNCGTGAAAGGCTGCGACAACTAGAGGCCGAGCTGGCGCACATCAATCGTGTGAGCACGTTGGGGGAAATGGCCGCGTCGCTGGCACACGAAATCAAGCAGCCCATCGCTGCCGCCATCACCAGCGCCAACAGCTGCATGGAATGGCTGGCACACGAACCGCCCAATCTTGATCGGGCTCGTGCAGCAGCGGCCCGAATCGATAAGTATGGGAATCGTGCGGCGGAGATCATCGACCGTATACGTTCGTTCTACAAGAAGTCTCCTCCACAACGTGAATTGGTCGACGTGAACGGAATTGTCGAGGAAATGCTCACGCTGCTGAAAGGTGAGGCCAATCGATACTTGGTTGCCATGCGCACGGAACTCGCCGCCGACCTGCCCAAAATCATGGCGGATCGCGTGCAGCTGCAGCAGGTCTTCATGAACCTGATGCTCAACGCCATGGAAGCCATGAAGGACTCGGGCGGAGAGCTGACGGTCAAGTCGGAACTGCAGGACGGTCGACTCCAGTTCTCGGTCAGTGATACCGGTGTGGGGTTGCCAATGGAGAAGAAGGATCAGATGTTTTCTGCGTTCTTTACCACCAAGCCGCAGGGCAGCGGCATGGGATTGGCCATCACCCGTTCCATTGTGGAGTCGCATGGCGGGCAGTTGTGGGCAAGCGGCAACAGTGGAGGGGGCGCAACTTTTAATTTCACCCTACCGATCCAAGCCACAGAGTCATCGCCGTTGGTTGCCTAGGCACGTCTTCGCCTGGGTACATCCCTAAACATGAGGCCCCTTTCAAGGGCCATGCACGAAAGTATCGTGCAGCCGATCAGCGTCCAGGGGACGACATGAGAAATCCACACGATTCTCAGCCCGAACCGAAGCAGGGCGATCCATCCCAAGATCAAGAGCGCGCCGCTCAGTACTGCCATCAGTCTGCGCCTGTCCAACCACGGGAGGCGCAGCGCGCACCCGGCATGGATCATCAGCACAAACGGAAAAGCCGCTACCAAATCGATGAAGTAGTGTTCGTCCAGACCTAGAGTCGCGAGCACCGTGCCCATCATAAACAGTACAAGAAAAGACTTCGTCCAATACGAAAGCCGGCATACCACAACGCGAGCAATGCCCACGCCAGGTGCAGAGAAGGGAACGCATTTCGGGCACCGGAGATGAGTGTCGGCTGGACTAGCATTTCCTTGAGTTGCTGACCTGAAAAAGGGTCGAAAGGAAATCTTGACCCGAACAAGTAAATGGGGCCGCAAGCCGGAAACAGATTGTAAAAAACAATCGCTACTGGTCCCGCGATGAAAAGCCCGAGAAAGACGCTCATGGCCGCGCTCCGACGGCGCATCAGTTGATTGGCATACACGAGCATCACCGGAACGGGTAGAGCATATTGATACTCCCCACGCCTGA
>PMHI01000438.1:0-804 GCA_003156615.1 Acidobacteriaceae bacterium
GTTGTCGGGCGGGTATCAGGGCGGTGCGGCTGGGCTCATTTGGCTTCATGTTCGAGGTCTCCATTCTCTTCAGTAACGAATCGCACGGGTGTCGAGTGCGATTTGGCGCCGGAAACACCGATATCTTCGGATCAATTCGATATCTCTCGCTCAGTTGGCTCGGACCAGTGGGAGAAAAATCCGATCAATGATCTCTTCTATGTACTGCGCCGACAACGGCTGCTCGAGTACCAGGAGCTGATAGCACACGAGGTCGAAAGGCAGCGCAGCCAATCAATAGGATACAGTTCGTATCTTATTGTCGATGGACTAGAATCTACCGCCAATATAGGAGGGCCGAGCAACCGCCGCATTCGGACAAGGGCACCTCGGCTACAGTCCAACGGCGAGGCCGGAAATGATCGGTACCACAAACTGGTGGCGCCGCTAACTATGGCGCGCCAACCCGCCAACTTGGTCCGGATGCCATTTTCGACCCCCGCAACGCTTGCGCAGGCTTGCCGGAAGCTCACAATTTTGCGAACTCATCGCGTCGTATCGAGTTGCGCGATTTCGGTCGTGGCCTTTGCCTTTGATCCCAAGCCGAAGGCTATTCTGCCGCTGGGGGTGATAAATCAGCGTCAGCGAAGGAAGTTCTACCGTGGCTTATCGCGAAGGCCAACGATAGACTTGATGCGCGTGCCTTCGAAGTGGAAGGAGAGAAAGCAACCATCCGCCGGAACCCTAGTGATATCAACAAGCACCTAAGCCCAGCTTGCGAAAAATTAGAGGCAGGGGCAGCGCACTTCATTACGGAGGAAATGA
>PMHI01000438.1:819-5255 GCA_003156615.1 Acidobacteriaceae bacterium
CGTGGAAGCTATGGGCGACAGCTTGGCTCTTGTAGCACAATCTCCAGACGACCGGGAGAAGCCCACTGGCCGGAAACTGACCTGTGTGGGCGCATAGACACTTTTCGAATTCTCGAATAGCACCGTCCGGGGGAGCCCCTTATGCCTTCATTCGCGAGATCGATTTACCTGACCGTAATCGCAATCCTGGTTTGTGGCGGGCTGAGCACCACACAGACTATGTCCACGCTGGAAGACCGGCGCAAGGCCCTGAACGATCTCCTGGCCGAGCAATGGGAATACAAGATGCGCACCAGCCCAATCACTGCCTCTTTCCTGGGAGACAAGCGATGGAACGACAAGCTCGACGACCTATCTCAGGAAGCTGTCGACCAGGATCTTCGGGAGAGGCAGAAATTTCTCACTCGTTTGGCAGCCATCGCCACCACCGGTTTTCCCGAGCAGGAAGCCCTCAACAAAACTCTGATGGTTCGCGACCTCAAGCTGCAACTGGAGGGCGCTCGCTTTAAACCTTGGGAAATGCCTGTGAGCCAGGAGAACGGTATCCACATTTGGTTACCCGACCTGGTCACCGTGCTTTCATTCCAGTCCGTCAAAGACTATGAGGACTATATCTCCCGCCTCCGCCAAGTACCTCGCGCGATGGATCAAACCACCCTCCAGATGCGCAAAGGCATGGCTGACAAATTGATGCCGCCCCGCTTCCTGCTGGACAAAGTCGGGGACCAGTGCCGAAATATCGCGTCCGAGGAAGCGGAAAAGTCTCCCTTCGCCCGGCCCTTTTTCAATTTCCCCAAAGACATCTCCGCTTCCGATCAACAGCGCCTCCGCGAAGCCGGCCTGGCCGCGGTGAGGGAGTCTGTGTTACCCGCGTATCTGCGATTCGCCGCATTCGTCCGGGATGAATATGCTCCGCAGGGCCGCGTCGAACCAGGGCTGTGGTCTCTTCCCGACGGTGGCGACCGCTATCGCCTCGAAATCCGTCGCATGACCACCACCGACATGACGCCCGATCAGGTTCACGCGCTGGGTCTCAAACAGGTGGATGCAATTCAAGCGGAAATGCTGGCTCTCGCGCACAAGCTCGGTTTCAACGACCTCGCCAGCCTGAACGACTCCATCAAGCATGAGCGTCGTTTCTACGCCACTTCCGGCCAGCAATTGCTCGACTTGTATTCAAAATACGTGCGCGAAATGGAGCCCGAACTTCCTAAACTGTTCGGCCGTCTTCCGAAGAGCACGCTCACCGTCATTCCCATGGAAGCTTCCCGCTCCAGGGATGCCGTCCCGGCCGACTACACCAATGGCACCGCGGACGGCTCGCGCCCNNCAGGAGCTCTCGGCTGTGCCTGAATTCCGCAGGTATGAAGACTACACGGCCTTCGTTGAGGGCTGGGCGCTCTACTCCGAACGCCTCGGCAAAGAAGTGGGCCGCTATCAGGACCCCTATAGCGACTATGGACGGCTGGAAAACGAAATGTGGCGCGCCATCCGCTTAGTCGTCGATACCGGCGTTCACGAGAAGCACTGGTCCCGCGACCAGATGGTGGCCTACTTCCATCGTTACACGGCCATGGATGAACCCAACATTCAGACCGAAGTTGACCGCTACATCGCCTGGCCCGCGCAGGCTCTCGCTTACAAACTCGGACAACTCGAAATTCTCAAGCTTCGCCAATACGCCAAAGATCAGCTCGGTCCGAAGTTCGATATACGCGCCTTCCACGATGAACTCCTGAGCGGCGGCACGCTTCCGCTCGATGTCCTCGATCAGCGCATTCGCGAATGGGTCGACAAACAGAAGTCAACATCCGCCGTTTCTTCGACAGGCAACGGCTCCGGAATCGTACGCGCCTTCTCGGCGGAATCCCCGCGATAGCCCCACCAAGGCGCGTCTCTCAACCCACACGTGGAACTCCAGGGCTACTGGCTAGCCCTGAGCTATCGGGAATGCCCATGCTTGATAGTGATATGCACGCCCAATGAGTTGCTGGGCGCAAACTTGCTATCCCCTTGATAATATGCGACGACAAAGTGCGAACCGACAGCAAGGCCAGTCGTTGTAAACGAGGCTTGGCCGTCACAATTGACCGGGGCTGATCCGATCAGCACACCACTATCGAGAAAGTTTACCCTGCCGATGGACCTCCCCGGACCCGTATGCTGAACCTGGGCAGTAAAGGTGACGGGCTGAAATGCTGAGTACAACGTNNTGCCGTCATTATTGAAATCACCTACCGCAAGAAATTGCAGCATGATGTATGTCTGATCCAAGGCTGGTTCCCACGGATTTCCATATATCATGACCGAGCCCCACGGACAGTCGAGACTATCGCCGCACACATTTGCAAGAACGGGAGTCGGTGTGCCTATGCCATAGAAGTCCGCAGCCACAGCTGAAACGGGTGGTCCCCCCTCTGTGGAAATTTGAGGTCCAATCGTGAGGGTGCCCTCGCCGTTACCATACAATACCGTGCCCTGACCTCCACAATCCGAGCAAACCGCGCCATTGGCTACAGCGAGATCCAGGATGCCATCGTTGTTGAAGTCTCCGACGGCAAGGGCCGTAATGCCGTCCGCACCGCCCTCGGACACAATCGGCGATTGAAAACTACCGTGTCCGTTCCCTAGCAAAATGTTCACGATGCCTGGTTCGAAGAGGGGTGTAATGAAACCGACTGCCAAATCAAGGATACCGTCGTTGTTGAAATCTCCAACCACGATGCTCGATGGGTTGCCGGAGGTTAGGCTTATTGTGTTCAAGAGGGTGAATGTTCCATTCCCGTTGCCAAGGAAAATACTTACCGAACCTGCGCCGGCGGCGCAGCCGCTGTCCGCGCACTGGTTGACGAGGGCGACATCGAGGTTGCCATTGCCAAAGTCGGCGACAGCGAGGGATTCAGCATAAAATCCGCCAGACGGTAGTGCGGTCGGTTTCTGAAACGTGCCGTTTCCGTTTCCCGTCGCAATCAGGAGCTGACCGCCGCTGGAACAACCTGCCGGAGCGCATTCCACTGCGGCTGCCAGATCAGGGTTGCCATTATGATTGAAATCGCCCGTGGCTACGGCGACTGCCCCCAGAGGGACGCTTGCTTTGAATCGCAACGTTCCGTCTCCATGGCCAAGGTAGACGCTTCCGTTCGCCAACACCACGTCGGCGTTTCCGTCGTGGTTGAAGTCATTCACAGCAACGCCGCCCGATCCGCCGGAGATATTCAGTATGGCTGCTGGGAATGTGCCCTTTCCTTTGTTCATGAGGACATTGAGCGCAGTCCCACTTAGGTCTGCATTTAGAACGACTATGTCAGGCGTACCGTTGTTGTTCAGGTCTCCAATCGCCATAAATACCGGATAAGTGCAGCCTCCCGAGTCGTAAACTGTGACTGGTCGAAACGTACCGTCGCCATTTCCCAGAGATACTCCGGTAGTTCCGAAATCACCGTCGCCGCAGAGAAACCCGGAACTAGACGTTAGCAAATCGGGGATTCCATCACCGTTTACGTCAACCGCTGCGACGACGGTCGCATTCGGTGAGGTCGGGAAAATGCTCGGTGCCTGAAGAGTACCGTTTCCGTTGCCCAGAAATATCTGGCCGTTCGGGAGCGCCACACCTTGAAATCCATCCCGGCTGTAGTCAGCGATGGCTATGGCGTTAAGGTTCTGCACGTTTGATGTCGAATAATTGCCAGCCACCTTGAACGTTCCGGTCCCGTTACCTAGCATGATGCTCACGCTGTTGTAGCCATTCGTTACCGCCAAGTCCACTTTGCCGTCTTTGTTGAAATCTGCGGCGGACATAAACGCAACCGCGGCGGGAAAAGAAGATAAAGGCGGGGGTGTAGATGAAAATATGGGTGCCTTGAAAGTGCCATTGCCCTTGCCCAGCAGAACGCTGATACCGGCATCGGTATTGAGAATCAGGTCTGGAATTCCATCATTGTTCACGTCCGCCGCAAGAACGCGAGGGTACTCATTTTCGTTTGTGCCACCGGAAGAAACGATAATTCCCGCACCGAAGGTCCCGTTCCCATTTCCGAGGTACACAACAGCGCCACCAGCGATGGCGAAGACCGCATCGAGGTGGCCGTCACGGTTAAAATCCGCCACGGCGACTCCGGTTGGAGCCGATGAAATAGTTCCAATCTGCGCAGCCGCCTGAAATGTCCCATCGCCGTTGCCCAAGAGGAGCACCGGAGGATCGGCGGCAACAACGACATCCTGCTTGCCATTCGAAGTGAAGCTGCCAAGAGCCAGGTCGAATGGGCTGGAACCTGCGGCGTACATGGGCGGAGTTGTTAGAAATGGTGAAGTCAGGTCCTGTCCTGAAGTTAGGCTCATTGCCGTCGCCTGATGATTGTGCTTCTGCGCCAACAAGCGCCGCATGACCGGGGACTTGTAGGACGTCGCTGGAACTGGAGGAGTGGCAACTCGCTGTA
>PMHI01000364.1:0-1553 GCA_003156615.1 Acidobacteriaceae bacterium
CTGCACCTCGGTCATGGTTCTTGGCGGTGCGCTCGAGGGCGAGCCGTTGGTGGGCGTGCCCGGCTGTTGTGGCGCATACTTCGATGCGCATTTAGCCTGTAGCGCCTTGGCGTGAAACACGCCATCGCGGCCAAAGCTACCGTCGGCGAGGGCTTGAGAGTCGTCCTTGAAAGTATCGGGAGGAGCTTCGGTTCCGGTGTAGTCCACCGAGAGCAACTGATCCTTTTCCATCAACACGAACTGAACGTGCGTTCCGGTGCGCTTGATCGAGCCCGGTTGCACATTCCCCGCGACCCGCAGGCGCTTGGAGTAAGCTCCGTTTCCCATCTTGTGCAGCTCGCTGATCGTGACGTAATAGCTCTTGCTATCCTCGACGCCGGTATAAGCGAGATAGCCGAGCAGGAAAAAAATCGCGACCGTGGCCACTCCGAACTTGAGATAAGTCTTACCTTGGCTGGACATAAAACCACCCAAATGCCGTTCAATCATGACTCTACGCGACCGCAAGCCCAGAATCAAGATTCTCGAGGGACCTGCTATGTTCATCCGCTAGAATGACAACAGTTGCGACAATTCCATGATTCATCCCTGGCACGACGTAACTCCCGGCGACAAGCTACCGCAGGAATTCGATTGCGTGATCGAGATTCCCTTCGGATCGAGCGTGAAGTATGAACTGGACAAAGCCAGCGGCTTGATCAAGCTCGATCGCGTTCTCTATTCCGCCGTTTATTATCCCGCGAACTACGGCTTCCTCCCGCAGACGCTGGCGGAAGACGACGATCCGCTCGACGTCCTTGTGCTCTGCCAGGAAGCGGTCGTGCCGCTTACCATCATTCACGCCCGCGCCATTGGGCTGATGACCATGATCGACGCTGGCAAGCCAGATCATAAGGTCATTGCCATCGCCACCGAAGATCCTGAGTTCAACTCCTATCACGAGGCCGCGGAGATGCCGGCGCACCGCATGCTGATGCTGCGGCGCTTCTTTCAGGATTACAAACAGCTCGAAGGCAAGGCCGTCGAGGTGGACGAGATACGCCCGGCCAGCGAGGCGTATCCCATCATCCTCGACGCCTTGCGCCGCTATAGCGAACAACGCCGCAAGGGCTTCCAGCCAGCCAAGCACTGAGGCGAGGGCGCGGGATTCGATGTCCCATCGCCCCTGTACCCTCTTGTACCGAAGTAACTTCCGCCGGCCTCGCGCCGTCGCGTAGAATTCAGCGAGTCTAAGACTGCAGTTCCGGGTTAGTTCTTACGAATTTCATTCTGGAGAAAGGCTTCGAGAAAACCATGAAAACTGCACGACATTGCACCCTACTCGTGTTTGTTGTTGCTGTCTGCGCAGCCCTGAGCTTTGCCGACGAACCAGGAAGGCATCCGGCATACCTGCATGCACTTACCGACCTGCGGCATGCGCGCGCCCACCTGGAGAACCTGGCTCCGACCCATCACATGGACAAAGAAGAAGAGCACGCCATGGACGAGATCGACAAAGCCATTGGCGAGATTAAGCAGGCTTCGATTGACGATGGCAAGAATTTGAACGACCA
>PMHI01000364.1:1637-5443 GCA_003156615.1 Acidobacteriaceae bacterium
AAAAGGTCCGGCATAAAGTGCCGGGCCTTTTCTCTTTCTCCTTCTCTTTGCGTCCGAGCGTCTGATCGCTGGGTTTGAAGGCGAGCTTCTTTTAGAAAAAGAAATGAAATATTTCTAACTTTTTTCTTGACTTAATGTACTATATATATAGTACACTGACACACATGGGACGCACTCCCGCCAACGCTCGGGGTTTCCAGCTCACCTTGGATCTGCGCAGCGGAGTTCCCGTCTACCGCCAGATCATCGACCAAGTCCGGACCGGTCTTGCGGCGGGAACGCTGGCCGCTGGCGATCAACTTCCCACCGTGCGGCAGCTGGCGGTCGATCTGGCCATCAATCCGAATACGGTCCTGCGGGCATACCGCGAGCTCGAACTCGGCGGCATGATCGAAACTCACCAGGGAACCGGGACATTCATCAGCAACAAAAAAATCGTCAAGAACAGCGGGGAACGGGAACGGCAACTTGCGCAGTTAGCCAACGAATTTGCCGCCCGTGCCGGGGCGGCAGGGTTTTCTGTGGAAGAACTAATTGAGCGTCTGCGCGAGTTGGCGCCTGAGTCGAAGCAAAGGAGATAGAAGCCATGACGAAAATCGAAATCGGTCAGATCAGCGGCATCGGAAGATCACTGTTTGTCATTTGTCTGTTGGCCGGCGCAATCGTCACCGCCGCCACTCGTTATCCGGCGGGAATCATCGCGGGTGCCGCTCTGGGCATCTACCTCCTATTCGCCATCAAGGTGGTGCGGCAGTGGGAGAAGGTGGCTGTGCTGCGACTGGGGCGTTATGTCGGTTTGCGCGGGCCGGGACTCTTCCACATTGTGCCGATCGTGGAGACCCTGAGCCCCTATGTCGACCAGCGCGTGCGCGTGGCCAACGTCTCGGCGGAATCGACTCTGACTCGCGACACCGTTCCGGTCAACGTAGATGCCATCGTCTTCTGGCTGGTCTGGAATGCGGAGAAGTCCATTCTGGAAGTGGAGAACTTCATCGAGGCCATCAACATGAGCGCCCAGACGGCGCTGCGCGAATCGATTGGCCGTCACGAACTGGCGCAGATGATCACCGAGCGCGAGACGCTCGGCCATGAGTTGCAACGCATTCTCGACGAGAAAACCAATCCCTGGGGCATTACCGTGCAATCGGTCGAGATCCGCGACGTAAGAATTCCGCAAGGGTTGGAAGACGCCATGTCCCGCCAGGCTCAAGCCGAGCGCGAGCGGCAGGCGCGAATCATTCTGGGCCAGGCGGAAACCGAAATCTCCAACAGCTTTGTGCAGGCCGCCGCGGCTTACGCGGAAAATCCTGTGGCCTTGCACCTGCGCGCCATGAACATGCTTTACGAAGCGATCAAAGAAAAGGGCGCGATGGTAATTGTGCCCTCATCAGCGGTAGAAACGATGGGCCTGGGCGGAACGCTCGCGACCGCATCACTGGGCGGAGCGAAGGCCCAGTGAAAAACGCAAGTGATCGAGAGTCAACACGAAAAGTACGATCATGCAAGGAGAAGAAAATGACTTATCTTGGAATGAGTTTTGCGGGAACCCTAAAACGCCGAGCATGGGGCGCCACCTTCGTGGCACTCGTGACTGGAATGTTCGCTGCCCCCCTGTGCACTGCGCAAGGAATGCAAAAGGGGATCCGCGTAGAGTTAGCAACCGCCAGCAACGCGGTAGCGTCGCCCGATGCGGACCACGAAGACTCGTTGATCGTGACTGTGACCAGCAACGGTAGCGTGTACCTTGGAATCAATCCGAGCACTCCCGCTGCCCTGGCGGAACAGATCAAGAGTCGTCTCTCCGGCCGGGAGCAGAAGGTCTACATTAAGGCCGACGCTCGGGCTCCTTATGCCGACGTGGTGACGGTTCTAGGCGCGGCGAGCACAGCCGGTGTGGAAGCGCCAATCCTGCTGACCACCCAACCAGAGTCTCCGGAACCGGGGACCGTAGTAGCCCCGAAAGGTCTAGAAGTGCTGGTTGGTCCGCCATCGCCCTCTGGCTCGGAGTCGACCGTCGTCGAGGTGCTCAACTCGGAGCAGCGATGGCCGACGCTGAAGGTCAACCATGAGCAGATCCCCTGGGCTGCTCTCGAAAGCACACTCAGCAAGCTCCTCCAGAACCGAACTGAAAAAGTGGTTCTAGTGAAGGCAAACGGCCGATTGCCATTTGCACAGGTTGTGCACGTGATCGACATGTGCCGTTCGACGGGAGCGAACGTCGTTCTAGCCACGCTGGAACTGTAATCGGCAAATCGCTGGCGCGAGCGGGGGATAGGCTTCGACCAAACCTACCGCAGGCGTGGAGGTGACTTATGACGGATGCACACTTTACGCGGGCTACAACAGACAGGCACGGCAATCGCTGGCTGTCGGCGGCCTTTTCGCTAGCCGTAGGCGGGTCGTTTTTCGCCCTATGGTTCTGGCTGCTGCCGCGATGGCTTGGTTTCAGCGTGGAAATGGCAGGCGCGGCACGCTGGCGATGGCTGGCGGCGGTTCCGTCCGTGCTGGGGTTCGCGGTTGCCCTGCGCTGCGTCTGGGACTTCGGCTGGACGGGACGCGGCACCCCGGCACCCCTCGCCCCGCCGCAGCGATTAGTAGTGGTGGGTTTCTACCGCTATGTGCGTAACCCCATGTACGTAGGCTTCGCCGCGGGGTGGATTGGGCTGTGGATAATTTTCGGGCATGCCCATTGGGCAGCGATCGCTGTCGTCGCGGCGGTTGCCTTCGGCGTGCACCTGTTTGTCGTCTTTTATGAAGAACCGACGCTCGGTGGAACGTTCGGGACGGAGTACGAAGAGTATCTCCACCACGTAGGTCGCTGGTGGCCGCGTCTGCGGGGCTGGGATCAGCCGCGGTGACCTACGCGCACGAGTGCCATTCCGGGCGACGTCGATCGAAGGTTAGGGGGACCGGACCTTCATCCGGTCCCTTTCGGTTGCTCCAGAAGCGCCTCACCAAACGTGGCAGGCATTCTCGGCCACCATAGGCTGCCCGGCTTTGCAGCCCCACGCCTTCTGGAATTCCGGCATGTTTTGCACCACACCATCCACGCGGTACTTGCCCGGTGAATGAGGATCGGTGAGCACGCTGGTGCGCGCGATTTCGGGGCGCCGCTTCTCACACCACACGCGCGCGAATCCCAGGAAGAAGCGTTGCTCGGGCGTATAGCCGTCGATTTTCTGACCTTCTTTTCCAGTCTTGTCATCGGCGATCATGTGCTCGAGCGCCATCAGAGAGACGCGCGCGCCACCATTATCGGCGGTGTTCTCACCCAGCGTGAGGCGGCCGTTCAGCTTGAGGTCGTCGACGGCGACGAAGTTTGAGTATTCGTTGGCCACGCAACTGACACGCTTCTCGAATTCTTTGCCGTCCTGCTCCGTCCACCAGTCGTGTAGGTTGCCTTGCGGATCGAACTTGCGACCCTCGTCATCGAAACCATGGGTCAGTTCGTGACCAATGACCAGGCCGATGCCACCAAAGTTAACGGCGTCGTCCATGGACTTGTCAAAGAACGGTGGCTGCAGAATCCCGGCCGGAAAAACGATTTCGTTGAACGAAGGGTCGTAATAGGCATTCACCGTTGGCGGAGTCATGACCCACTCCTTGCGGTCGAGCGGCCGGTCAATCTTGGCGATCTCGCGTTTCGATTCGAAGGCATTCGCGCGGGCCANNCCGATCATGTTGCGAATGGCATCGAGCTTCACTTTAGCCTGCTTCTTGGTTTCGTCGCTCATCCACGAAAGATCGTGGATGTCTTCCGCGAGAGACTTCTCGAGAGCGTCCACCATCTTGAGCATGCGTTGCTT
>PMHI01000364.1:5523-7573 GCA_003156615.1 Acidobacteriaceae bacterium
GAAGTTGGCTTCGACGAAAGGCTGGGAAAGCCACGGAGCCGCGGCGTTCAGCGCGTGCCAACTCACGTATGTCTTGAGCGAGTCCAGAGATTCGGATTCCAGAACGCCATTCACCTGCTTGAAAAAATCGGGGTTCGTCACGTTCAGTTGGGAGAACTTAGGCGCACCCACTGCCGTCAAGTAGCGATTCAGATAGAAATTGGGTCCGAGGGCGACGGCGTCGTCGCGGCTCATCTTGTGGTCCTGGTTCTTCGGGTCGCGGCGGGCGGTGCGGTCCATGGACGCCTTGGCCAAAGCGGTTTCGATACGCAGCACGGTTTGCGCGGAATCGGCTGCCTGTTGCGCCGTCTGGCCAACCAGCGTAAACGACTGCGTGACATATTCCACCAGGTGCTGCCGCATCGCTTTCATTTTCGGGTTGTCATCCTTGAGGTAGTAGTCGCGGTCAGGCAACGACAGGCCGCCCTGATCGATATAGGCGATAACCTGGTCGGCGTTGTGCAGATCGGACCTTGCGTAGAAACGGAAGAGCGAGGTGCCGCCGACCAGCCGCAGGTGGGCGATTTCATCGATCAGCGCGCTCTTGTCTTGCACTGCCGCAATGCGGTCGAGTTCGGGCTGGAGCACGGCGATGCCTTTCGCATCCACGGCCTTCTCGTCCATGCACGAACCATAGAGATCGCCGATTCTTTGGTCGACAGCATTACGGCTCGCGCCTCCGGCGGCAGCCTTCTCCAAAATGTCGTGCTCGATATCGAGATTGCGCTCGTGAAGTTCCACAAAGCTGACCCACCGCGATTCGTCGGGAGGAATCTCGGAGTTCTTGATCCAGTTGCCGCATGCGTACTGGTAGAAATCCACGCAGGGATCAATGCTCTTGTCGATAGTGTCCAGACTGAAACCAGGGGCGGGTTTAGTCGAGGAGGGGTTCGTGGAGGAAGATGTTTGGGCGAAGCTGACGGCAATCATGAAAAGCAACAAGACCGGCAAGAGACGGAACCATCGCATAGGAGACTCTCCTTCTTCGAGGAACGGTTCAGATTTTAAGCGCGACTCACGCTACAGGCAAGGATGTCAGCCCGCCCGACCGAGTCCGCGCGGCGGGAGTTGGGGGGAGACCCTCTTCGGTGCTCGACCCACCACACCAACCGCTCATCCGCGTATAATCGCCCCTATCGACTCCATGAAAGCTGGTTCCGACATGACCCCCACGAATGGCAATTCCGGCAACGGCAACAACAGCTACAGCGTCCCCCAGCCGCGGGCAGAGTGGCTGGCCCGGCGTAAGCAAGAGAACACCGATGGCAACTTCTCGCAGATGCACTATGCGCGTCAGGGTGTCGTCACCGAAGAGATGGGCTACGTTGCCCACCGCGAAAAGCTCGCGCCCGAACTGGTGCGCGCCGAAGTCGCCCGCGGCCGCATGATTATTCCATCCAACATCAACCATCCGGAACTGGAACCGATGGCGATCGGCGTGGCTTCGCTGTGCAAGATTAACGCCAACATCGGCAACTCGGCCGTCACTTCGGAAATCAACGAGGAGCTGAAAAAGCTGCACACCGCCGTGCATTACGGTGCCGACACCGTGATGGATCTTTCCACCGGCGGCAACATTCACGAAATTCGCGAAGCGATTCTGCGCCATTCGCCGGTTCCCATCGGCACGGTTCCGATCTACGAAGCGATTGCGCGGGTGAAGCGCGTGGAGGATTTGAACGCGGAAGTGATGCTCGAAGTGATCGAAGAACAGGCCGCACAGGGCGTGGATTATATGACGATTCACGCCGGCGTGCTGATCCAGTACTTGCCGCTGATCTCCAAGCGCATTACCGGCATCGTGAGCCGCGGCGGCGCNNTACGAACGCTTCGCGGACATCTGCAAGATTTTAAAGAAATATGATGTCAGCTTTTCGCTGGGCGACGGCCTGCGTCCCGGCTGCGTTGCCGACGCCAGCGACGAAGCCCAGTTCGCCGAACTGAAAACTCTGGGGGAGTTGACGAAGATCGCCTGGCAGCACGACGTGCAGGTGATGATCGAAGGCCCCGG
>PMHI01000506.1 GCA_003156615.1 Acidobacteriaceae bacterium
GGAAAGGCGATAATCTTCGCTCCTGGAAACGCGAGCAAAAGCAGAAGCATTGCGGCGTATGTCCACAGCGGTCGCATGATGCTTGGATTTTAGCAATTTGGAATTGTCCGGGCGGATGCCTCGCGGAATATCTTTGTAGCATTCATTGACCGCACAGGAGGGGGTTTTGAGCAGCTATCGCTGTTTCGCCCATTGAGGGCTACAATGTTGACGCTTACCGGCTACTGGGGGAAGACGCTCACTCTGTTATGTCACAGCAACCCGCCGAGTTCATGCACTTGAACGGAGGGATCGAACCGCCGATAGGTCTGTAGTTTTGAGTTGAGGTCAAGGTGTCGACGAATTCTCCGTTTTGCCGATTTGGCTCGCTGTGCTTGATGCTTACGCTGTGCGCCTTCAGCCCGGCGCAGTCCGGTCCGGCTTCCCGCATCACTCAACCGATTAATGATGCTTTTCGCGTGACGCTCAAGGGAAACGTTCACCCGCTGGCGCAGGCACACTTCGATCTGGGCACAGTCCCCGACTCATTCCCCGCCTCGCGAATGGTGCTGCTATTACAGCGTTCGCCGGAGCGCGAAGCGGCTCTGCAGCAATTTCTTGAAGACGCACACAGGCCGGGATCTCCTACTTTTCACAAATGGCTCAAACCCGATCAATTGGGCGAGCTGTACGGACTTACCGATTCCGAGATCGCTACGGTGTCTGGTTGGCTGCAAGAGCATGGATTCGCGGTCAGCCGAATCAATCGAGCCAAGACAGCAATCGAGTTTTCGGGCACCGCCGGGGAAGTGCGCTCCGCGTTCCACACGCAAATCCACGCTTACCTCGTGAAAGGCGAGGAGCATTACACCAACGATGTCGATCCGCAGATCCCGGCAGCGCTGGCGCCAGTGATTGCGGGCATCACTCCGATTAACGACTTTCGTCCGAAGTCTTACCTAAACAATTTTGGCAAGGCGGTCTACGACCGCAGGAGTAAGAAATTTGTTGCGGACTGGACCTTTCCTGCAGGTCAGGACTCGTTGGACTTGGCGCCTGGCGACTTCGCCCTTCAATACGACCTCGGTCCGCTTTATGCAGCGGGTATTACAGGCAGCGGCATCACCATCGGGCTTATTGGCGCGTCAAACGTTGATCCGACGGTTGTGGCTACCTATCGCTCGTTCTTTGGGCTACCGGCGAACCCGCTCAACGTCGTTATTGACGGGAGTGATCCGGGAGAAAACGACGCCGTCGTTGAGTCGTATCTGGATGTCGAACTGAGTGGCGCTGTTGCCCCGGGAGCAACGATCAACCTATACACCGCGGCCGACACCTCGGTGCAGTCTGGACTGTATCTGGCCGCGCAGCGAGCTGTCGATGATGATCAAGCCTCTATCCTCAGCATGAGCTACGGTTTGTGTGAACAGAATTTGGGCTCGGCAGGAAACCAGTTCTGGTATTCCTTGTGGGAGCAGGCAGCGGCGCAAGGGCAAACCTCGTTCGTTTCGGCCGGGGACGGCGGCCCGGCAGGTTGCGACGACTTCAACAACGGTCAGCCGGCGCAGTACGGTATTGCCATGAATGGGTTCAGTTCGACTCCCTGGAACGTTTCTGTGGGTGGCACCGACTTCTATTACAGCAGCTACAACGGAAATTCGTCCGCACAGCAAACTCAGCTGGCGACTTACTGGGACACGGTCCCGACTATTTTTCCTACGACGTCTCTTCTACAACCTGTGCCGGAGCAAGCGTGGAACGATCCGTTCGGACTGAATCTTTCGGATGGGGGCATCTACAATCCCAACAATCCCGATATTGTTGCGGGTAGCGGCGGGCCGAGCAATTGCGCGAGCGGGACCGACGCTTCCGATGGCACTTACAGTTCGTGCTCCGCTGGATATCCCAAGCCTTCGTGGCAGACGGGACAAGGTGTTCCCAACGACGGAGTCCGTGATCTTCCTGATGTATCGCTGTTTGCCGCGGCGGGGGAGAACGACTCTTTCTATCCCTTCTGCGCGGCCGAGGGGGACTGCGTGGTTTCCGATGGCGATCTGACCATCGGAATTGTGGGAGGGACCTCGGCATCTTCGCCTGCGATGGCGGGTATTCTGGCGTTGATCGAACAGAAATATGGGCCGCAGGGACAGGCTAACTATATCCTCTACCCCTTGGCAGCGCAGCACGCCTCCGCATTTCACGACATCACGACTGGGAGCAACATCGTGCCCTGCCAGCAGGGCTCACCGAATTGCACTCTGAGCACGGCCAGTGACAATACCAACGGCTATTACACGTTCGGGTACTATGCAGGCCCGGGATACGACATGGCTACGGGGTTGGGCAGTGTGGACGCGAATCAGCTGTTCAATAACTGGAACGCGCTTAGTTTTAAGTCAACCTCGACAAACCTCAGCCTCGGCCAGACCAGCTTCACGCATGGCACCGCGATCCAGGTAAACGTCGGTGTAACCGGGAGCGGCGGGACTCCTTCCGGCGGTGTGGCGCTGGTTTCGACCGCAACTCCACAGAACAACGAGGGACTAAAGCCATTAACCCTGCAAAGCGGAACGGCAAGCGCCAGCGTGAACAGCCTTCCCGGAGGCCAATATAAGGTGAGCGCGCGCTACGGTGGAGACAGTGTTTTCGCTTCCAGCACTTCCAATCCAGTATCGGTGAATGTTGCGCCGGAAGCGAGCAGCCTGTCGCTGTTTGGAAGTTATTACTCGTATAGCAGCAACACTACGCAGACCCTTGCGAACGGGGGAAGCTATCCTGTCGGTACTCCAATCGCGATCGAGGCGCAGGCGGTGGGAGTAAATGCGCCTGCGGGATCAACCGACGGCATCGCGACGGGCACCGTTACGTTTACGGATACGGCGAGCACAGGCACGGTGAACTCCGGGCCGCTAAATATGGGAACGGCCAGCACGGCGGAGTGGGTGCCGACTGCCTTTAGTGCTGGCAGTCACAGCATGAGCGCCAGCTATTCAGGAGACGCCAGCTTCAACGCGTCGTCCAGTTCGACGCCGCTGAATTTCACGATCACTAAGGCCATCCCCGGCGCTCAGCTGTGGACACCCTCATCTGCGATCGCGCGCGGCCAGAGCATCATGCTCCAGCTCATCGTTGGTAACGGCGTCGCTCCACCGCCCACGGGTACGGCGGCCTTCTATTCCGGAAACACCGTGCTGGGCACGGCGACGGTCGCTCAGACGATGCTTACCTGGCCCTACATCAATTCCGCGGCGATCTTGAACGTGACGAACTTGCCCGTGGGGACGGACTCCATCACCGGGCGATATAGTGGCGATACTAATTACGAAGCCGCAACCTCCAATCCCGTACAAGTCACCGTGACTCAGCAGCCCGTCGGCATTCTTACAGCCAGTGCGAACGCGTCCTCGATGCTTCCGACGCAGCAACTGACAGTGACGGCCCATCTTGCTGGAGTGAGCGGGCAGCCGACTCCGACCGGATCCATCTTTTTCAATGCTGAGGGTCCCGGCGGAAGTTACAGTGCTGGCTGCACCTTGGTGGATAGTTCCTGCAGCTTCGACTTTGGGGCCGACTATTGGAGCCCCGGCACGGTCACCGTGAATGTGACCTACAGCGGTGACACCACGTACGCTGGAAGCAGCACGGTCGTCCCGGTTACGATGCTAAATATGTTTACCATGACGGCGGCGAGTTCTGTATCCTTCGCAGCGGGCGCGACCACGGGTAACACGTCCACGCTCACAGTCACGCCAGCCAACGGATTTACCGGCCCGATCTATTTTGCGTGCACGATCGCATATTATCCGCCAGGAGCGCAGCATCTTCCCACGTGCTCGGTTCCGGCATCGGTGAATGTGACGAGCGCAACTGCGGTGACCTCCGTCATGACGATTAGCTCGACGGGACCGATGACGGTCTCGCGTGTTGAGGAAATCAAAAGTCCGCGGTGGCTTGCGGCGCAATCTCTTACCTTCGTTGCCGGGATTCTCGCGGTTGGATTGCCGCTGCGAAGACGCGTTCGCCTCCACGGGACTGTTCTGTGCTTGCTGATTGTGCTGGTGGGGAGCATGGCCCTGGTGAGCTGTGGCGGCGGTAGTGGGAGCGGTCGAGGTGGCCAGACGCCACCCGAGGCTCCCGGCACAACACCTGGGACCTATAAATTTATGGTCGACGGCGCGTACACCCCAAACGTCGGCTTAACTCAGCCATTTTTTTCTAGTGCGCCACAGGTATTCGTGGTGAACGTAAGCATTCAGTAAGCAGACGGAGTGGGTTGGAAAAGCCAACTCGTTTTAGGGCAAAAAACCTATCCGGCGGTTAATGAGGGTAATTGCNNAGAACGGCGGTACGCAAGTGTGTTTCTCAGCCTGCCTTGGAACGAGCACCTACCGTTGTTGAAGAGGCCAATTGTTGGGACGATGGTAAATTCCGGCAAAGCGGGAATACAGTCTAGCTCATCGACAGGTCTGAGTGCTAACGACAGTTGGCAGGAGGGAGAGCAGACGTGAACCTATTTAATTCGAGTCAGGGATGGAACAATCGTATCGCGCAATAACCTTCCATCACCTTTAAATCCTATGACCTTCTTCGATGGCCCATCATGTGAACCCGTAAACTCGACGATTAAACGAGTTTCTTTATCAAACACCGCGAACGCGTACTCCGTCGTGTATCTGGTCTTTGGCGGCCAGGGCAACGGGCATGGCGAATTCATGCTGCATTCATATGCGTTGTCGATGACGGTACATCCGTAGTAAACGTCTCTATTGTCTGCGATCGTAAAATAACGGGTAAGTGGAGGGGTTCCGCCGTCAGCCCTAAGTGCAACAGGGTCCGGAAGCGATTCAACCTCGCACGTGAGGTCGCCGGTTGCGGCGGCTACTAACTTTCCAGTGTCTTTGTTTATGGGAATTTCGCCCGTATATGGCAGTACTTCGACTTGAATCGTCGTAGAATCAGGCGGCGGTGCGTTAAAGAAGTAGATCGGCACCGCGGCGATCCCATTTGCGACTCGGCCCATCGTGAAACAGTCCGGAATTTGAATTTTGTATTTCCCCGCTAATTCCACGGGCTTGAGTCTCGACCCGCAGGGTGCAGCGGTCGGTGGCGTCGTGTGCGGGGAGTTCTGACCTAATCCGATGCCGCTAAGGCACAACACAAATGTCAGTACTGTGAAATGATTTTTCAACATGGACCTAACTGGGCACCTCTCATACCGTACTACAGTCCATTGGCACGAGATACTTAGGGACCTGAGTCACGGCGAGGACGTGGATAGGCGAACACATGACTCACGCCGTGCACAAGCACTGGGTCTCAGTTGGCGTAATATCCCATTACACTCAACGACTCTTGCCCGTCACTTTTGAAAAGGCGCACAATCCCAGAGAGGCAGCAAACGGTGAAGATTGCGCTTCGAACAGCGTCCAGTGAAGACTTCGTGTTCGCCCGCAACCTCTATTTCGAGACCATGCGTGGGATGATCGAACGCCTTTTCGGCTGGGACCAGGCGCGAGAGGAAAGAAACTTTGCTGGCTTCTTCAAACTTGACGAGGCCAGGATCATCACCGCGGACGAACAGTCTGTGGGTTGGATTCAAGAGCAAGTTGACAACACGACGATCAACCTCGGTTCCTTCTACGTGATGCCCGCGCTGCAACGGCGCGGCATCGGGACGAAAGTTCTGGACATACTTTTGACGCACGCTGCTGATCAATCCAAAGCCATCACGCTCGCGGTTGTAAAGATAAATCCCGCCCGCCATTTTTACGAGAAGCGCGGATTCCGGATCACCCACGAAGACCGGCACAAGTTCTACATGAGGACCGACCCGAGGAGGACCTCGCCGGGATGACGAACGATAGATCTTAGGGTCGCCCGGCCCTGGGGATCTTTCGTGAGTTTCACGTGCGCTTGCAATTCCACCAGAGGAAGAACTTCCTTCGCCACTACGTACCCGGCAGTGTTAGGGTCTCGCGTCGGCGGCGCCTGACGTTCCGTGTGCTGCACCGGGGGTTGCGCCGTCTGTTGCGCCGGCGCTGCAGTCTGCCCGAAAACTGGATTGACCATCGTAATCAGACAAGCCACAAGGCAAATGCCTAAGCATCGCGGTATAGTCACTGAATCGCGCCTCTTTCCAGCGTCTCGCGATCATCGAGTCAGTCTAGCACTTAGCATCAAAAAACCAGCTTAGCTACAATGTTTCATAATCAGCGTTTGATGCTGATGTCCGATATTTCGGATCACATGCTTCCAATCCTGCCTCTCTTTTATTTCGGAACCCGTTTAAGTTGTGAAGGAGCCATGCCCATGCACTTCGATCTCGCCACCGTCCTGCACCCCTTGTCCGGAGCGCTTGCCTTGCTCNNTCCCTCCGACCAGGCTTGGCGTGCGACGAAGGACGCGCTTGCCTCCGAGTTGCCCAAGCTGCGGCAGTTTCAAGGCACGTTGGCTTCCTCCGCATCCCGCTTGGCGGACGCTCTGGAGACTCAAAGCTCCTTCGACAAAGAACTCAACCGCCTGTTCGTATACGCCGCCATGAAGTCCGACGAGGACACCCGAGTCAGCACCTATCAGGGCATGCAGCAGGAAATGGTTCAGCTCGGATCCGTTCTGGGCACCGAATCCGCCTTCATTGAACCCGAGATCCTCAAGATGGACAACGCGACCATCGAGCGATTTCTCGCGCAAGAGCCTCGCCTGCATGTGTTCCGCCATGACCTCGAAGACATCGCGCGGCGTCGAGCTCACACGCTCAGCAACGCAGAAGAGAAGCTCCTCGCAGGGTCCGCCGTGATGGCCAGCGGGCCTTCCAGCGTCTATCGCATCTTCGCCGATGCCGATTTTCCCTATCCTCCCGTCACCCTCAGCGACGGCAAGACCGTCAAGATCGATAAAGCGGCATTCTCTCTCTACCGCGCATCACCCTCCCGCGAGGACCGGCAGAAAGTCATGGAAGATTTCTTCACCGCGCTGGGAAAATATCGCGGCACCTTCGGCTCCATCATGAATTCCAATGTCCAGACTTCCGTCTTCTACGCGCAGGCCCGCCATTACGACAACGATCTGCAAGCGACCCTGGACCAGCCCAACATCCCAGTCTCGGTGTATTCGAGGTTAATAGACGGAGTCGATCGCAACCTGCCGACGTTTCAGCGCTACCTGAAACTCCGCAAACGAATGATGGGGCTCACCGAACTCCATTATTACGATCTGTATGCCCCCCTCGTGTCTTCGGTCGACACGAAATATCCCGTCGACGTGGCCGAACAAAATATCCTGCAGGCTCTTGCCCCGCTTGGCCCCGAATACGCCGAGGGAGCCAAACGCGCCTTCACTGAACGCTGGATCGACATGTATCCCACAGAAGGCAAAACCTCCGGAGCTTATTCCAACGGCGGGGCCTACGACGTTCACCCCTACATGCTGCTGAACTACAACGGGAAGTATGACGACATGAGCACCCTGGCCCACGAGCTCGGGCACACCATGCACAGCTACTTCTCGAACAAGACCCAGCCCTATCCCTTGTCTTCCTATCCAATCTTTGTGGCAGAAGTGGCTTCCACTTTCAACGAGGCCCTTCTCATCGATTACATGCTCAAGCAGATCAAGGACGACGCGACTCGCCTTTCCCTGCTGGGCAACTATCTGGAGAGCATCAAGGGAACCGTTTTCCGCCAGGCTCAGTTCGCGGAATTTGAACTGCGCATGCACGTGATGGTTGAGAAAGGGCAGCCCCTGACCGGTGACTCTTTGTCGAAACTCTACGAAGAAATCGTCAAGAAATACTACGGCCACGATCAAGGCGTCTGCATCGTCGACGATTACATTGCCAACGAGTGGGCGTTCATTCCCCATTTCTACAACTCGTTTTATGTCTTCCAGTACGCGACCTCATTCACCGCATCTTCCGCCTTGTCTGAGAAAGTGCTCGCGGGTGAGCTCGGAGCCACCGGCCGTTACCTGAAATTCATTTCCTCCGGCAAGTCGAAATACCCAATCGACCTGCTGAAAGACGCCGGCGTCGACATGACCACCGACGAACCGCTCGAGCTTACGGTCAAAAAGATGAATCGCGTGATGGATGAGATGGAGAGATTGCTGGACAAGAAGGGCACGGCCGGGGCAGGAGACTAGCTTCTAGTCTGAAGGAATCGGCTGATTGCCTTGAGAAACCGAAACCCTGGGTTATGATCGTCTGGTTTCGTCAACAATGATGGTGATGAGCTCCTGGAGATTCAGGATGAGGGTGGACGCACGGCTCGGCTCATGCCCTCTAAAATCGGACGGGGATCATAATACACGCGAATGGACATGATCTGCCCGTCTACCACGTGAAAGCAGTCGATCATTGGGATGGTGCCGAACGTCGTATCGAAATCAAAGACGGTGGCGCACCACTCGCCATCTACAATGTGCCGTTTGATCTGGATGCCGTTTATCGTCGGGAAAAATCCAGTGAAAACCGCCCGCACCGTGGGTGCTCCCTTAATTGGAGGGCCAATCGGTCCCACGAACTCGATATCTTGGTGAAATGGTGAAGCGCTTATTTCCCGAGTCCCAAGTCCGTTGAGGTGCGCTTCAACCGCACGAATCACGTCGTCTCGCATGAGAACTCCGTTTTGAGGTAGCTGCTGCTGGAAACACCAAGTCCGCAAAGCAGCGTGACAGCCCAATACTACATGCTACATTCGGCTCCACGCTTATTGGCGACAAATCGCGACACTCACTGAGGTCAATGAGCGAAATGGCCCCGATTCTAATAACTACACCGAAGGACTCGGAGTTCGCTCCATCTTTCTGCATCGTGCTCTCTCTCGAAAGAGGGTGCAGAACAGCACCACTATGCCACCTCCACACTCAATCAGGATGAAGGCAAAGAAATGGCTGCCGCAGGCGTCGCTTGGCGCTAAGCGTTCCATCAAGTTGATCTGAATAAACAAAAATGCCAATAGCGACAAGGACTGACGAAAGCTGAAGTTAGATTCTTTTGCCGCCTCTCGCGAGTTTGTAGGCCCACCGAGCGTCCAGATAACGCAAACTCCAGACAATCAGGCATCGCGGGAGGATCAGCGCATGGGACGTCCAAACCGACTCAGCAACAATCGCCATATGTCGGAATGTTAGGGCGTATCGGCTGCCGGAGCTACGTTACGGCGGACCGTCACACCGCCAGTTGGAGAAAAATCTCTAATTACGCGTTTTGACACCCTCGGCTAAAAGTCGGGCTGATTCTCGGTGAGT
>PMHI01000289.1 GCA_003156615.1 Acidobacteriaceae bacterium
GCGATCGGAACGTGCCCTCGATTTGCAGACCATCGACGAATTTCGGTCCCGTCCAGCCCTTGGGTGATTTGAGGACGATCATGGGCCAGCGCGGCCGAGTGGTGTCGTTATTGTTCCGGGCGTCGCTTTGGAATCGCCGTATGTCCTCGATCGCCGTCTCTAAAGTGGTGGCCATGAGTTCATGCATCGTTTCCGGCTCATCGCCTTCCACAAAGTATGGCGTCCAGCCGCAGCCTCGCAGAAATTGCTCCAATTCCTCATGCTCGATGCGGGCCAGGACAGTTGGATTGCTGATTTTGTATCCATTGAGGTGCAGTATTGGCAGCACCGCTCCGTCAGTAATCGGGTCGAGAAACTTGTTGGACTGCCACGAGGTCGATAAAGACGCCGTCTCTGCTTCACCATCGCCGATGATGCAAGCAACGATCAGATCGGGATTGTCGAACGCCGCGCCAAAGGCATGGCTGAGCGAGTATCCCAGCTCGCCACCTTCGTGAATCGATCCTGGCGTCGTCGGAGCAACGTGGCTGGAAATCCCGCCAGGAAACGAGAACTGCCTGAACAGCTCTTTCATTCCGGCTTCATCCTGGGTGACGTTCGGATAAATCTCACTCCAGGTGCCTTCGAGATAAACGTTGCCCACCAGCGCCGCGCCCCCGTGGCCGGGACCGGCGATGTAGAACATGTTCAGGTCATACTTCTTGATGACCCGGTTCAGATGCACGTAGATGAAGTTTTGGCCCGGCACCGTGCCCCAGTGTCCGACCACCAGCGGCTTCACGTGCGACAATTTCAGCGGCTCCCTCAGCAGCGGATTTTCGTAGAGATAAATCTGACCGACCGACACATAATTGGCGGCGCGCCAGTAAGCATTCACCTTGAGGAGCAGTTCTGAAGTGAGCGTGTTGGTTTTTATCTTCGTATTCAGGGTTGGCCCTTTTTTGTTCGCTGGTTCGGATTCCTGACCGATTAGTTCCGTAGTGAGTATGTCGGGTGTCATGGTTCAATTCTCCTGTGCGCCGGTTAAACCGGCGAGGTGTAGTGAATGAAAGAGTCATACGAATGTGGTGTAGGTGCAGCGATGCTAGCTGATGTTCCAGCGGGTGGAAGTCCCGTCGGTGGAGCTTGCTCAGTGCCACCGTAGTTATATCCAGCGACGGGAAGGATGACCGACCCGTCGAAAGCCTGGAAGTAAAAGTCACCGTTGGCTGGGAGAAATACCCGGTCAGATCCGCCAGGGTGGCAAGCAACTTGGCAGGCCGTAGTGAGTAGCGAACCAGTGAAGCCGCGAAAGTTCGTCCCATCTGAAGCGGATGATGGGGTTCTTGGGAGTGCCGAGCCGTTCTACATCCGGCGAAGGCCAGTGTCGTTGGTGAAAGGAACTGAGCACAAACAGCCAATGGACTCCCCGCGGTCGTAGAGGATGGCATGTCAAGAGGGAACGTACAGCAAAAGCACGGAACCAGTCGCGGGTCGCCTAGGCGCACCAGCACTGCGAAGGCATTCCGTATAAACCGCCAGGCGGCGAAATCGGAATGTGCCTGCGAGTGGGGCGCATGAGGTCGAATAAGTGATGATGGACCGGGACAACAGAACCCGGACCACCGTGAGGTGCTGGTGTCCACCCAGGGCTGCCGGGCCAGTGCCGGGATCAAGTGAGTCATTGCCTGGACAAATACCGGCAACGCCAGCGCTGCGCCGATCCAGAAGCGCTTCGTCATGTCGAGCAGTTCGACGCTCTCCTCGTCATCCGGACCTACTGTTATCGTCTTCGGTTCCAGCGCCATGCCGCACTTGGGGCAATCGCCGGGATGTTCCTGCTGCACCTCGGGGTGCATCGGGCACGTGTAGATGGCTTTGCCCCCCGGTTTGGCCTGGACGGAAGGCCACAAGGCAACCGCAGATTCACTCAGGGTTTTTTCAGTGAATGATTTGACCAGCACCGGTTACCTTTCATGCTGACGGTTGACTTCACAGGATGGGTCGCGAACATGCGATTATTTCTTGGACCGCCTGTTAATCGCGACGACCAGCGGGACCACCACCAGTACGCCGATCACCGTCCAAATCCACATCCCTCCGCCCATCCATTCCGTAAGCATGGTTCATCATGGAGTCCCTTTCGTTACGCTGCGAGCAGCCCAGCCCACGCGATCTTGCTCGCGAGGAATTTGTTTTCTCCTCGGGCGGGTCCTCACGATGTACCGTTTATCCGAACGAAATGGCTGATTGCGGCTTTATGAAGACAACCGGGAGAACGTTTTGTTGCGCTTACTCTCTCGAAACACTCGCTTCTCGTGACCGCGGCAATACGACCTGCAACTTTCCGCTCTGGAGTGTTGCCCTCGCCAAAACCGGATCGACATTAAAGGGGAGCTCGACAATTCGCATAACCCTTGTGTCCTGACGACGGCTGTCTGCCTTCTGATTTTGAATCAGAATGAATACCGCAAATAACGATCCGTCGATGTCCAAGGGCCACTTCCAAGTCCTTCGCATCAAAGCCGGGCACTTGCGCTGTTAATTGGAAGGCGCTTTCGGTCACATCGCGTTCGATCGCAAGCGGGTGCAGAACCTCTTCTTCCGCCCTGAACCAATCGTCCTGGTGAGCACCGCGGTCACTGCCACGGGACTGATAGATCTCATAGGCACGCTCAGCGATCAACCCATCGGTTTCATTCATTTTGTCGAGGATGTCGGCCTCGACGACTAGTACGGCATGCGCTTTTCCAAGTTGTGATTTGCCGGCCATGTTGTGCCTCTCCTAATAGGCATTGTCGGCACGACTCGGCAAAGACACATACCAATGCGCAAGCCCCCGAGACCCTTGCCAAGCTATTTGCGGGACTGTTGCTACGCCACTACGGCTTCGGCTGCATGCAGTGTGCTTTGCGCAGGATGCGTGCCGTCGATGATGTCCTTCGCCTTGGCTACTTCTGCAGCTGTTCCGTGAGCGACCAGCAGGAACTGATCTGTCGTGAGTGCTTCTTGATACTGCACAACGCTGTCCTTTGGGATGCCTATGCTGTAGAGACCGGCTCCCAAAGCGCCCAACGCGCCGACTTCGACGGCACCTTCCAATCCTGCTACGATCCATGCCACCAGAGGTCCGGCCACTAAGATCGGGCCGAGACCCGGAATGATGAACAGAGCAGATCCGAACAAAAGCCCCCAAAAGCCTCCCCAGAATGCCCCGACCTTGCCCCAATATTTCATCCGGTCGCCGGCATTGTAGTAGCCAACCACTTGCTCATCTGTGTGGTAGCCCTTACCAACAATGGATAATTTGTGCATGTCTACTCCGCCTCGCTGAAGCTCCTTCACCGCCCGATCCGCATCTGTGTGAGTGTGATAAACCGCGACAACTGAGTTTTCTGTGGACATTTTCTTATCTCCTCGGCGACTTGCCATCGTTTCTCAGAGCATCGAACTAGCTCCCACGCGAGTATAACGGCGCTCCAATGGAAGAACTGTTCTTTATTGCACAGAGTCGGCGAGAACACCCCACCCGATTTCGATGGCTCAGTTGCCTCAACTTGCCCTTGCTTCCACAGCCTCGGCAGCGGAAAGTTCGACAATCGGCGCATTCGTCCCTGTAAAGCCTTGCACCATCGATAAGGTTAGCTTCGGCCGGCTGAATCGGATTGTCCTGCTTGGTCGCGTGGCGTGCCGCAGAGGCTTCCAGTGCTGTGACCGCAAGTGTCGATTCGAACCAGGAAGGTCCAGCATCGGCGCGGAGGCGGCATAGCCGAGTCTGAGATAGAGCCAGCCGACAAAAGGCATCACGACAAGAGTAGCGATAACCCCCCAACCAAGAACCTCGCATAACTTCTCCTTCCCACTACGAGTATGCGACTCCCGGGTAAACATGGTTCTTTTCTGGAACTATCGGGACGCTCACGAGTTTCGGGGGAGCGGCTGAACAGTGCAAACATAGTATCTAGAACTCCAAAACATTCAGACCACTTAGGCTCCGTGATACGCCAATTGCTTCCGGAGATGTGGATCGCAGAAGAAACGGTGTATTGTGCCTGTGGCATAAGAACGAGTGCCTGACGTCTCCGGGGTCAGCGGGCTAAACGTATATTTTGCTCCAGTAGCCAATGCTCATCCGGAAGCGTCAGCGCATGTTGCCAAGACCATCGCCGCAAAACCCAAGTTCGCGCAAATCAGCATCGACTACGATCAGCAGCAGGAGTAAGGTGCCACCCTTCCGCACAACAAGTATGTCGAAATCTGGCCAGAGAAACCTTGGCATCAAAGAACAGATCTCGCGGACTTCGGAACGTGCGGGTACCGTACACTTTTCATGAATGCGAGGGGCAGGAGTTTCGTTTTAGAGGATTCTTTTTCGCTAGGCAGGGCCGCCTTCAGGTAGCACTTCCTGATCTGTATTTTCGGTTTTGTCGTCCCGACGACCGTACACGAGAATGTACACGGCCGGCACGAGAAAAACTGTGACGACAACCGAGACGGAAAGGCCGCCGATGATTGCACGCGCTAGCGGGGCGTATTGCTCGCTTCCCGCTTCCAATCCAAGGGCCATGGGGATCATCCCAAGGAGAGTCGCCAGAGAAGTCATCAGAATTGGCCGCAAGCGGATTT
>PMHI01000724.1:0-184 GCA_003156615.1 Acidobacteriaceae bacterium
TGATTATCAGGATGGAACTGAGCCATACTGCCGTCTTTGCCTATCGCTGAGAACCTTGACGGTCCGCCTACCGTACCCTGCGGTTCTTTCTTGGCCTCATCTAATGCCTCGGCTACATGCAGGAGTGACCGAGCGAACGAGCAACCAGTATTTTGTTCCTGCGGTTCAAGTGCTCCATTGCTAG
>PMHI01000724.1:196-2878 GCA_003156615.1 Acidobacteriaceae bacterium
TAAAACATCGGATTTCCACGGACGAATCCGGCAACTATAACCTCAACCTCGAAAGGCGTATTTTGAATCAGCACCTCGCCCGCTTTTAGCGTGAGCGGATCAAGCTTCCCGGCAGGAACTTTTCCGCGCTGCCATTGGGATAGGGTCACACCGTAACTTGTTCGAATTGCACAATCCGCGCGGCGCTTCCAAATGCGATAGCGTGCGTCGTCGATGGCATTCTCGACATGTTCGTTATAGATTGGGTCCACTGTTCTGAGTTTCTTCAGGTTAGCGTAGAGTTGATCTGCAAACGGCTGGCAATCTCGTATGATTCCTGCGGCAGCAATGCCGCCATCAAACGGCGGCGGCAACCCCCAAGCTTTGCCACATTCTTCGTTCGGAGAAGACAATTTTGGGAAGGTGGCACGCAGGTCGGTAGCCAAGATCATCAGGCCTCCCGAATCCGCCAACACACCGATACCGACTGTCATGTTTCCTCGCGGCTACCACTCACGTCTCCTCAACTGGCCAACAGTTTCCAGCCGAGTCTCGCAACTTCGCCGCCAGCTTCTCGCGAATCCGCAAAGGGATTGCCAATTCGTGTCCCAACGTGAAGATCACATACTCAAAGAACCAGCCCTTGTTCCTTCGCACCTTGATCTCGCTCCAAGGAACCAGCAGCGGAGGGTGCATGAATCGAAAGAGGAACATGCTGGACAAATACAAACCCTGCTGACTGACTCCAAGCGTCAACACGCTGTTGCAGTTCGCCAGCCACCGCATCTGGCCGCTCTGCATTCCCCACTTCGCACCATCGAATGGCACTCGCGTGCGATAGACCTTCGCTAGCGAGAACCAGCCGCCTACGAAGCTGATGGTTGCACCGACCAGAAGCCACAAACAGAGAAAATAGATCGGGAAGATCGCCGCAAACATAGCGGAATGCTGGTCAATCCAGTGTTGGAGATTCGTGCTTGTCGGCCAAAACTGTCCCGTGTCTCAGGGTATCCTTACTTTTTCTCAGCCCTCACTTTGGCCCACCGCTTGGCCCGCCGCGCCCTCTGCGCCGCCGCCGACCGTAGGCGGTGGACGGATTTGCGATCTCTTCGCAATCGCCGTGTTGCTTCGTCGGTGCGAACTTTCTCATCGCGAGCCAACTGTGGGCGCGGAGTCCCTCGCCGGGAATTCTACCAAGACCCAACGCGCATGGTAGAGATAGAATCGCGTTGAAGGGAGCCGTGCCATGAGTGCCGCACCGCTAAGCTACGAGCAGCCTATCAAGGCTCATTACGCAGAGATTTTCGACCGCTATCTTCAGCGGACAAATGCACAACCGCCCGCAGGTTGGCAGAGGGCGGTGCTGGACCTTCCGCCAAATGCGCCCCGCGTTGAGATCAGGGAACAGGATCGCTTTATGGAGGAATTGCTCAAGCTGATACGAGAGCGGTGCTCGACCGCCGATCCAAAAGAGACGAGTCCGCAGGGTCTTTGGATCGAGGCTTTCGGGGGTTCCGAGATCGTGGGTAGACACCTTCGGGGAGCGAGGCTGAAGATTTACCCCGGAGAATCGGTGCCGCAGAAGGCGTGGATAGATGTTGCACCTGCCGCTGGCCCGTTCGCTGCGGGCGACATCTTCAGGGCATAACCTTGCCACTCGCAAGGGCAGCCATTCTGGCACGATTTGGCTGCGGGGCGGGGGTTCGGGTGGACTGGCGTAGTTCTGAGGCGCGGAATAGCCTTTGTGACCACCTTGGCGACAGGTTGGGAGTCGTTGCCAACGGTTGATTTTGTTGGCTGGTATTCTCACCCAATGACTAGCCAAGCAAAGTCCGATGAGCGGTTCAAAATAATCGGTGAAATGATCCAGAAGGCACGCGAAAAAGGCAANNCGCAGACGAGGGCTATCGCTCGCTCAACTCGCTTAGTAAGTGCGTCATGATCACACACGCCTTGGTCCGTCGATTCGTATCGTGGGTATTCATAGACGGCACACCCAAATGTACTGCTTTACTCCGCGTCGGGAAAGTGAAATTCATGGAAAGCGCGAATGTATATCCGTGTAGTCACCTCCCGCACAGGACGCGGGAAGGCGGCGCAACCGTCGACTGGCTACTTAGTTTCCGGATACGCAAGCGAAGGACGCGGCGCTGTTCGGGTCGCCTTTGTCGTCGTACTTGGCCGACTGCGGATACGGGCATAGAGGACGCGTCATGGCGGCTCCCTTGGCGGGATCGCCGTCGCGATACTTCGTCGCGATGAGAGCGCTGGGAGCCTTTCCATTCTCCACCCACTCGACGAGTGAGGTGAAGATGTCGTGGTCGGGGTCGGTGCGGGGCGAGGTGCCGCCTTGTCCGAAGGAAGTTGCGCCGGGGCCGCCGTCGCAATGCTGCATGCCGGAAACCATGTAGAGGCGCAGGGATTTGTCGGCGGTCTCGTTGCCGACGGTGGCGGCTGCGCTGTTGTAGTAGTTCACGGAGTTGATGGGGGAAATCGCGGCGTCGTTCCAGCCGTGATAGAGGATCAGCTTNNGCCGTGGGCGAAGAACGGTTTGAGGTCGGGATTCATAGCGTCCATGGCATCGCCGGTTTTTTCGTAGGCGAGTTTTTGGGCGGCTTCGAGGTTGGCGGTTTTGAAATCCCAGTCCTTGTTGCTGTAGACCATGTTGGCGAAATATCCGTGGACGAAGAAGGCGCCCGCGCT
>PMHI01000724.1:2925-4708 GCA_003156615.1 Acidobacteriaceae bacterium
TCTTTATCTTTATCTTTATCTTTCACTTTGCAGGTGATCGTGGCGGGATCGAACTTGCACTGACGGGGATCGTTGAGGATGCCATCCTTCAGTCCGTCCTGTTGATCGCAGGCGGCTAGCACGGCCTGGCTGATGGCACGAATTTTAGCGGCGGGAATGTACCCGGCTTGATCGAGTGTCTGCACAATTTTGATTCCCGCGCTAAGCAGCGGAACCCAGAAGTTGGCGGGCGCGCCGGCGAGGATGCCGTCATAGTCGTCAGGAAAACGCTGGGCTTCCATCAGAGCCTGACGGCCACCGTTGGAGCAGGAGGCGAAGTAGGACGGCTTGGCATCGGCGCCGTAGAAGGTTTTGGTGATGATCTTGGCGTCGACGGTCATTTCGTGGATGGCACGGTATCCGTAGTCGACGATTTTTTCGGGATGGCCGAGGGCCCAGTCGGCGTCCGGGGTGGCGTGGCCAGTGTCGGTACTGGCGGTAGCGTAGCCTTGCGCGACGGCGGCGGCGAGCGATGAGTAGGAAATGTATCCGGCGAAGCCGCCGTTGCCCGCGCCCTTGAATTTGCCGTTCCAGCCGTGGGCGGGAAGCCAGACTTCGAGTTTGATGTCGGAATCGGGCGTGGGCGCGAGAGTGGCGGTGACGCGGCAGAATGCTGGGGCCGCTTTGTAAACCGGGGGAACTTTCTGGTCGGGCTTGAGGTCTGGAGGAGTAAACATCCCGGCAGCGACTGGTTGGGCGACGGTGATGGTGACGTTGGGCAACGCCAGTTGGCGAAGGCTGGCGCAGGTGCGGGGAGCGTCGGCGGCCGAGGCGAGGGAGGCAGACGCCAGGNNGTCAGCAGGGAAGACAATAACAGGCAAGGGCGGTTTCGCATGGCAGCTAGAGTGGCAGAAGTGGGGGAATCTGACAAGGTAATTGAGGCAAACAAAATCGACAACCACGAAGGACACGAAGGTGCGCGAAGGTATCCTTGCAAGTGAAGTTCATCAAAAAGCAGGATTGCCTTCTTGAGCGACGTCTCATCGGCAATCATGCTGGGATGGTAGAAAACATTGACCTTCTCGCGCATCGTGTCTCTCCTGCCTAGTGTAATGCCCTACCTGTTTGGCTTTGCCTCGATTCTCTCGGCCCATAAACTCGTGCAGTACGAGCCGAGCAACCGAGTGCCCGCGACGATCTGTGCCATCGCCGATGCGATCCGGTGGGCCGAGCAGATCACGGCTGAGATTGATCGTCGTCACCCTATGAAGTCTACACAGCAGCAGCAGACGAGCAGATAACTTCACCAGAGGAATACAATGGCTGCCAGTGGGAGGCAAGGATGGACGATGGCGTGCAAAGCGGTCGGATAATTCAGGCAGTCAAGAGTCTCTGCCCACGTTGCGTTGTGACCTTCGATCCCAGTCACGCTCCAAAGAGGCTGCGGTTCCGAATCGAAGATGGATCAACCACGCTCACAAAAGCTTACCCCGAATACCATGTCAGCGAAGTAGCTGACTGGTCGGACGAAAAGCTCCGCCAAGTGATTGAAGCGGTGACTGATGGTCTCGTCAGGAAATCTGCATAACGCATGAATTTCGCCAGCATCGATGCGATCCGTAAAAGCGGCTTTAAAGGCTTTGTAACCATTTCTGCCCTTAGAACGTCGAAGTGCTGCAAAGTACCAGCCGAGCACGGCGTTTACTTCATATTAAAGACCGACTCGGAACGCCCGGACTTTCTGAGCAAGAACGTCGCTCGACGCCCACGAGGGAAAAAGACGCCAAGATGTTCATCGGCGGGT
>PMHI01000095.1:0-129 GCA_003156615.1 Acidobacteriaceae bacterium
CGGTGCCGAGCATGTCATCGATATTGTTGATGCGGCGGTAATGCTTGGCGCGCTCGTTCTGCCACGAACGGAATACTGCATCCCGCGCCATCACCAGCTGCTCGTTTGGATCCTGCGGAAAGTCCCGTT
>PMHI01000095.1:178-531 GCA_003156615.1 Acidobacteriaceae bacterium
GACAACATTGCCAAACATCTGGATCAGCCGCCGGTACGAATCGGCGGCGAACCTGGGATTATTGCTGCGCTTGGCCAGCGCCTCCACACTCTTGTCGTTCAAACCTAGGTTGAGGATCGTGTCCATCATCCCCGGCATGGAAAACTTCGCGCCCGAGCGCACGCTCACCAGCAACGGGTTCTCGCCCGTTCCCAGCTTCTGACTCTGCAGCGCTTCCAGCTTGGCCAGCGCCTCCTCCATTTGCCGGTCGACCTCTTTCGATACATCGCCCTGTCGCATGTATTCACGGCAGGCCTCGGTCTGGATGGTGAACCCCGGAGGCACGGGCAGACCCGCATTGGTCATCTCAGCCA
>PMHI01000095.1:541-13303 GCA_003156615.1 Acidobacteriaceae bacterium
ACATACTTGGTTGTAGTTTTCTTGCTTTCCTGCACTTCGGCTTCGGGGAGGGTAATTGTCGCCATGATTATCAGTCCTTTGTCCTAGGATTTTGGGTGGCGCAGCGCTTGCCGCGCCGCGATCAGAGCGTGCTTATTTCTTCGCAAGGGGCTTTAGCCCCCTGGGTTTACTTTATGTTTTGCCTTCGGTCACAATCTCCGAGAAATCGGCAATTGTAGAGAATTCCTTTAGCAGAGTCCGCAGCAGCGCCAGCCGGTTCGCCCGCAGCTTCTCATCCTCTACCATAACCATGACTTTATCGAAAAACGGGTCCACGTGTTCGCGAGCAGTCGACAGCAGGATCAGCGCGTCGCCGTACTCTTTTTTCCTGCGAAGCTCTTCGATCTTAGAACCGTTGACCTCGAGATAGGCTGCCAGGTTTTTTTCTTCTTGCACTGAATCACGCAGGTACTCAAACCTCGCTGCCGGAGTGCTTCCCTTCTCTTGCGCTTGCCTCAGGATATTGTGCATACGCTTGCACGCTGCACCAATCGCCAGGAATTCGGGCATATGCAAGACCTGTTTCACGGCCTCGGCACGCGCCAGCGCATCCACCACATCCTCGGCGTCGGCCGCCAGTACTGCCTTCACCACGTCATACGGGTATCCGCACACATCTTTCAGATAGAACTCCAGACGCTCGCGGAAGAACGTGCGCACGACCCCGGAGAACTTGGCATGGTCGACGAACTTCTTCTCCGCCTCCGATCCCTGGTACCCGGCGCGCGCGTCCCGCATCACGTCATGCAGCCGGAGCGGCAGCTTGTACTTGTCGATCACCTTCACAATCGCATTCCCTTGCCGCCGCAGCGCAAACGGATCCTTCGACCCACTCGGCACCAGTCCCAGGGCAAACATCCCGGCGATCGTATCTGCCTTGTCGCCGATGGAAAGCACCGCGCCCTCCATCGACCGTGGCACATCATCTTCCGTGGATTCTGGCTTGTAGTGATCGTAAATGGCATCCGCAATCGCCAATCGCGTCGCCTCGGGCAAGCTCGAATCCAACTCCTGCGCCCGCGCATAGAGCCCGCCCACGATACCCTGCAGTTCAGTAAACTCCTTCACCAGTTCGGTGGTCAGGTCGGTCTTCGCCAGGCAAGCCGCTTTGTGGATCACGCCGGGACGGACTGCCATCCCGCTCTGCCTGACGATCTCACTCAGCCAACTGCACAAACGCTGCACCCGCCGCGTCTTCTCGTAGTAGCTGCCCAGATCCTTCTGGAAAGTAACGTGCCGCAGCAGTTCCAGTCGCTCCAGCAGTGACCGTTTCTGATCCGTCTCCCAGAAAAATCGCGCGTCGTTAAACCGGGCCCGCAGCACGCGCTCGTTGCCGTGCCGGATCAGCCCCTGCGGATCGCCATCGGTATTCAGCACCGCCAGAAAATGCGGCAGCAGCTTGTCGCTCCCATCTTCAACCGCAAAATATTTCTGATGGTCCCGCATCACCGTAACCAGCACCTCTTCCGGCAGCGCAAGAAATTGCGGATCGAATCCTCCCAGAATCACCGAAGGAAACTCCGTCAGGTTCACCACCGTGTCGAGCAGAGACTGGTCTTCCCGCCACCGTGCGCCAGGAATCGTGCGCGTGGCCGCATCGAGAGCTTTGCGAATCTGCTGCTCCCGTTCACCCCGTCCCAAAACTTTGGCTGCGCGCAGAGCATCCACATAAGAAGACCCAGCCCGCGAAATCGTCACAGCGCCATCAGACAAAATCCTGTGCCCGCGCGAAATCTTCCCCGCCCAGATTCCAGCGAACTCCAGCGGAATCGTCTCCCCGTCGAGCATCGCCACCAACCACCGCACTGGACGCACAAACCGCTCGTTAGCCTTGCGCCAGTACATACTCTTCGGCCAGTAGATGGAGGAAATTTCGCTCGGCAAATTCTCTACAAGAATCTCGGCCGCACTCCGGCCTTTCTTGGTGACTCTTGCGGCCAGGTATTCGCCCTTCGCCGTTGTGATCTTCTCCAGTTGCGCGACCTCGACTCCAGCCTTTCTGGCAAACGCGTGCGCCGCAGGCGTAGGCTCACCATTCTTGTACGCAACGCTTACCGATGGACCGGTCACCTGCTCGGTAACATCCGCCTGTGCCGCTGACATGCCAGCAACCATGACCGCCAACCGCCGCGGCGTATCGAAATAAGCGATCTCGTCCGCAGTAAGCCGCTCCCTAGTCAGCAGAGCGCTCACGCGCTCGCGCAACTCCTGCGAGGCCGCGTCAATCATCCGCGCCGGAATCTCTTCGCACCCGATCTCTAGCAGAAAGTCTGGCATGCCTTCAAACTCTCAAGTTCCTCAAACCGCGTTCCCAAACGAACGTGACGGACCTCACAAGCGTCCCATGCAGAACTAGAACTTACGATCCCCCCGGTTCCGCCTTCAGCGGACGATTCTTCGTCTGCTCCGAACTGAGAGGCGGAGGCCGGTTCTCATCCAAGTGCTGCTGCTGGACATAAGTCCTAGCAACATCTACGGCCAGTGCTCGGACGCGTCCGATTACACCGACCCGTTCGGTGACCGAGATCGCTCCCCGGGCATCCAGAATATTGAAAAGATGGGAGCACTTAAGGCAAAGGTCATATGCCGCTAAAATCGGGCCACGGCGGACACGAGCGCCAGCGGCCTGCGCACCTGTAACCATAGCTTCCTCAACCGCCTGCGAAACGGCTCCCCCACGGGTCTTTAACGATCTCAGATTGGCCTGAACTTCTCCAAGCAAAGCTCTGCATTCCGATTCGTACAGCTCGAAGTGCTTCCATGCCTTCTCTACGTCCGCCGCCTCGAAGTTGTAAACCGAAAATTGGAGTTCATCGGCCAGCCGTACATCGCCGTAGGTCGTCGCTTGCCCGGTCTCCGGATCGCGCGCCCACACAATGTCGTAGATCGAATCTACATCCTGTAGAAACGCGCTGATTCGCTCCAGTCCATACGTGAGCTCAACCGAAATCGGAAACAGATCAAGGCCGCCGCACTGCTGGAAATAGGTGAACTGCGTGATCTCCAGTCCATCGAGCATCACCTGCCAGCCCACACCCCACGCGCTCAGCGTCGGCGCTTCCCAGTTGTCTTCCTCGAATTTGATGTCGTGCTGCCGCAGGTCAATCCCAATCGTGCCCAGCGACTCCAAGTACAACTCCTGCACCCTCTCCGGCGGAGGCTTCAATATCACCTGCAACTGCATGTGCTTGAACAGCCGGTTCGGATTCTCGCCATAGCGCCCATCAGCCGGCCGCCGCGAAGGCTGCACATACGCCACCTTGTACCGCTTCGGCCCCAGCACGCGCAGAAACGTCTCCGGCGCCATCGTCCCCGCGCCCACTTCCACGTCATAAGGCTGCTGCAACACACATCCGCGCTCCGCCCAAAACGCCTGCAGCCGCAGGATGACCTCCTGGAACGTCAGCGAGTTGGGTTTGTGTCGATTCACAGGATTGTTCGGGAGCGAGTAAGTCAACTGTTGATTGTAAAGGAAGGAGCGGCGAGCCGTCAGCTCACGTCAGAACCCGCCCTTCTCGAGCATCCCCGCCGTTACCAGCCTCTTCTCAATATGCCGCTCGAGCGCCTGGATCACAAACTTCCGCAAATCCGCCCCCCGCGCCTTCGGCCACGGATCTCCGGCAAAGCTTTCCACCGGAGCGCGAAACATCTGCGCGGCCAGCACGCGCGACTCGCCTGAAATTTCGGACGACGCCAGCCGTTTGTCTTGGGCACACATCAGCCCGTCCGCCAGCGCGTGAAAAAACGCCCGACTCCCGTTCAGACTGCGGCCACAGACGATGCACTCCGTCAACTCAGGCAGAAAGCCAACCAGCCGCGTCAGCCACAATTCGAAGTAGGTGACCGGCATCCAAACATCCCCGCCCGTCAAAACATGCAGCACCGAAAGCGTCAGGCGGAAGATCGCGTCGTTGGCCTCATGATCAGGCAACAACTCATCCAGCAACTCGCCCACGTGCGCCAGCGCCACCGCCCGCGCATAGCTAACTTCGGTGGAGAGCGGAGACTCGAGCACTTCGCAGGCATCCAGCCGCGCCAATTCCTGCCGCTCGCGGACATCATAAAACGCCCGCACATAAGTCAGCGGCTCCAGAGCCCCGCCGAACCGGCGCTTCGACTTCTTCGCCGACCGCGCCACGCCCCGCAGTTTGCCTTCCGAGCGTGTAAACAGCGTGACCAGCAAATCGGCCTCGCGCAGCGGATAGGTGCGCAACACGATCGCTTCCGACTCCATCAGTGCCATGGGAACCAGCGGTGAAGCGATGATTCTAATGGAAGAGCTATCAGCCGTCAGCTATCAAGCCATCAGTCATCGGAAAAAACAAAATGCGCTGCACAAACATCTAAGAAACGACAGCTTGGGGCAACAAGGGCAAAGCGAGATCTTGAGCTCACAATTTGTGTGATCTCAAAATGCAAAAGGCGCGCATCCGGGTGGACGCGCGCCCTTGTGGTCCGCCTCAAACCGTGGAAGAGAGCTCCTGATGGGCTGATAGCTTCCTACCGTCCGAAATACGCCGCGTTTTTCGCGGTGAATTCGTTCCATTTCTCCGGCAGATCATCGAGCGCAAAAATTGCCGACACCGGGCATACTGGTACGCACGCGCCGCAGTCGATGCACTCAACCGGATCGATGTAGAGCAACGGCTCCGTAGCATACTTGGGATCATCCTTCTTGGGATGAATGCAATCCACCGGACACGCATCCACGCAGGCGGTGTCTTTGGTGTTGATGCAAGGCTCTGCAATCACGTAAGTCATAAGGGTGTCAGTCTCCTGAGATCAATGGCAACATTTTACTACTACAGCGGCGGCTCCGCGAACCGCACATTCTAGCAAGAATGCGGGCATAGGTACAGGCTTAATGCCGGGACAAAACGAAACGGCCGGCAACCGTTGGCTGCTAGCCGTTGTTTCTTTTCAGCTTGATTCATTTCAAATCAAGCCGCGGACGAACTTATCGGTGTCCACCACCGCCATGTCCACCTCCGGCATGTCCGCCCCCTCCACCGTGGAACCCTCCGCCGCCACCGTGGAAACCACCTCCGCCATGAAACCCGCCGCCACCGCGGACTGCACCACCGCGGACTGCANNGCCGCGAAACCCAGCGCCGCCACGCGCACCCGCAAATCCGCGCCCGCCGACGTAGCCGTGTCCGTAGCCCCCACGATAGCCCCAACCGCCGCGGCCCCAGCCGCCGCCCCATCCACCGTGCCAGCCATACCACGGGCCAGCGCCGATGAACAATCCGCCTGCAAACCAGCTAGCTCCGTAGTAGCCATAAGGCGCGCAGGCGTAAGGATAATAATTGTAGTAGCCGTACGCGCAAACCGGCTCTACCCCAACACCAACCGCGACCTGCGCTTGCGAATAGGTCAGCGGCAGCATCAAAACCGCAACCAAAGCCAAATACTTCATATACCGCATGGTGTCCCCCTTGTCCCAGATTCTTGATCCAACCCCGAAACCTATCGAATCTGCAGGTCTTCTAGATCTTCTTTCTATCCGAACGGCCTACCTACTTAAACGCGGATCCCGAAAAAAAGTTGCAGGGCCGGCACTGGCTGATTTCGGCCACCCTGCCTGAATTCAACCACTTGCAAGGATCGCGGCCGCGAGGTGCGGCAACCGCCGCCGTCATCCCGCTAGCATACTCCAGGGCCCGGCTTCATGGCCGGTAAATCCAAGCCTGCGCCGTGGCTAAATCGTTGTTCGGATACCCGCCCGCCAGCAATACGCTGCCATCGTGCAGCCTCGTCTCCGTCATGTAATGCCACTTATCACTCATATAGCCCGACGCGACCAGAAACTTGCCGCTCGCTGGATCGTAAACCTCCACTTCCCTGCTTCCACCCGCCATCAGCAATTGTCCAGACTGCAACTGCACCGCTTCGTCCGGCAGCTTGAAACGGCTGCCATTCAAGGAGGAGGCGGCGGTGAATTTCCCGGTGCGGGGATCGTAGACCTCCGCGCTGCTCAAGTTCCCGTTCCAGCCGCGCGAATCGGAGCCGCCCGCAATCAGCACTCTTCCGTCAGGCAACAGGCCAGCCGTGTGTTTCGAGCGCGCCGTACCCAAACCGCCGGTCTCCGTGAAAGTACCGCTCTTCGGGTCGTACAGTTCGGCGCTCGATACTACGTTGTCCCCATAGCCGCCCGCAATGAGGACGCGTCCGTCATTGAGCAGCGTTGCCGTGTGCGAGACGCGCGCATGGTGCATGGAACCAATCCCTTGGAACGAAAGCGTATTCGAATGGAAAATCTCAGCCGAAGCCAGGGATTCGTTGTCACGTCGTTCCCCACCAGCGATTAGCACATCTCCGTCTGCAAGCAGCGTTGCACTGGGCCTCCCGCGCTGGATGGTCATTTTGGCGATCGCTGTGAACTTGCCACCGCCCGGGTCATACAACTCCGCCGAATCCGTGCCATCCCGGCCTACCCACCCTCCGGCGATCAACACTTTTCCTGATCGCAGGAGCACCGCAATGTGCCCTACGCGCGCGATGCTCATCTCTCCCGTCGGCTGAAACTTGCCGGTCGCCGGATCGTAGAGTTCCGCGGACCGGTAGAAGTCCTGATTCCGTCGCATGCCTCCGGCAATAAGAACCTTGCCGTCGGGCAAAAGAGTCGCAGTCTGTCCCGAACGCGGTTCCAGCATCGGCGCGGAGGGTGTGACCGATCCGACTCTTGTAGCCGGGAAAACTGCGGGGCGAAAGGCTGTAGCTGCCACAGCAAATGGGAGGGCGAAGAGAATAGCGATAAGCAGGCAGGAACATTTCATCGGAAACTCTTAAAATACGTCAGACTCCGCCGCACCGCAGGGGTTAACAAGTATGGGCGATCCCGCGCTACACTCCGACCAACGCCCTCTTCTCGCTCGGTTCGTACTCCACAATGTAGCCCGCGACGGCGCTAGCGGCGACCGTCAAAGGGGAAGCCAGATACATCTGTCCCGGGCCGCTGCGGCCGGGGAAGTTGCGGTTCTGCGCGCTGATCACCACCTGATCGGGACGCGTCGACACTCCCGGCCCCGCGTTGATACACGCTCCGCAGCTCGGCTCAATCACAATCGCCCCGGCCTTCTGAAAGACATCGATGTAGCCCTTGCGCAAGCAGTACTCGCGCGTCTCCTGCGACCCAAACTGAATGTAAAACTTTACCGAGTCGGCCACCCGTTTGCCCTGCTTGAGCGCATCGGCCAGCACGGCAGCATACATGTCCATGTCTTCGTTCTTACCGGCCGTGCAAGTGCCTCCGTATGCGATTTCTACGGGGACAGGCGTGTTCAGCTGGCGTATATATTTCCCATTGCCCGGATCGCCCGGGGTCGCGACCATCGGCGTAATTTCCGCCGCATCGAGTTCGATCACGTGCGCATACCGCGCATCGGCATCGCTGTACAGGCCTTCAATCATCGCCTCGGCTTTCTTGCGATCCATGCCGCGCCGCTCCACCAGGAAGTCGACCGCCTTCTTGTCCGGGGCAACAATGCCGGTGAACCCACCGATCTCGGCCGCCATGTTGGTCATGGTGGCGCGCTCGTCTACACTGAGCTCTTCGATGGCCTCGCCCGCATACTCCATCACTTTGGCCAGAGCTTTGCCGCTGCGCACATAGTCGAGGCTCAGAATCTTCAGGATGAAATCCTTCGCCGTAGCATTCACGTGCTTCTTGCCGCGAATCACAATCCTCACCGACTCCGGCACCTTCACGCGCACATCCTTCGTGATCCAGCTGTTGAACACGTCGGTGGTGCCAATACCGAAAGCGACGCAGCCAATCGCGCCCACGTGCGGCGTGTGCGAGTCCGAGCCCACGTTCAATTGCCCCGGCAGAGCGTAGGTTTCGAGCACGATGGCGTGGCAAATGCCTTCCGAGCCCTTGCGGTCTTTCAACTCTCCATGCAGCTTGATTCCCTGCTTGGCGGCGAAATCCTGCTGCTTCAGCTTAAGTTGCGTCGCCAAATCGAGCAGCCCCAGCTTCTTTTTTTCCTCCGAAATCACTTCATCGAGAAAGGTAAGATGGTCGCGGAAAAAGATAATGCTCGCCGCGTCGTTTACCTTCGCGTCCTTACCGACGTATCGTTCAAAAAAGATCGCCGCCATCGGCGTGACATACTCATGGCTAAAACGCAGGTCCGCCTGGGCAAATCCGGTGTCACCCGGCTTCACGCTCGTCAAACCCACTTCGCCCTTCTCATTCACCATGTGCCGTGCAAAGATCTTCTCAGCCAGAGTCATGGCCTGTGTGGAGCGGGCAGTCTGGCCCGCTTCTTCGATCGGCGGCAAGAACGCCTTCCCCTGCATCCGCGCCACATTGAACGGAAACAGCCCGCCGTATTCAATCACCTGACGCGTGATCTCATCTTCCCCGGCAGTAAACTCGGCAAGCGCAATCTCTTCCCCGCCTCGAATCCTGTCGATCAGCGAAAAATCCGTCGAAGTCAGCACGCCTAGATTCTGGCAATTCTGCTTGTAGATGCGCTCGATGTTTTCCGCGATCACGACTTGAATGCCCGCGCACATCTCGGCGTAAGGCGATTGCTCGCGGCTCGATCCTTTCCCGCGCCGCTTCCCGCTCACCGCGCATACAAACCCGCCGCGCTTCACGTCGCCACGCCCAATCGGCGTCACGCTCCCGCACTTCAGGCCAAGATAGGGAATCTCGCCCAGGGTCTCGTCAAAATAAAAGCAGTAATGCGCCGGGGTGATCTCATCAGTCGAGATGTCGTCGCGCAGCTTGGGATTATTCGCCGGATTCTTCGTATCCCAGGGAAGATCTTCGCCAGCCAGTTGCCGTTTGATCAGTTCCGGATCTTCCGTGAGAAACAGAATGCGCCCGCGCAGCCGGACTCGGTCAGGCCGCTTTTCAATCTTGCGTTCAAGAAGAGAGTTGATCACATTCAACCTGCAGGAGTTAAAGAATCGAAGGACACAGCCGGAAGCCGTCGTGGCCAGTCCCACTCATTGTAACGCGCCGAGGAAGGGTCTGGCGCTTGGGCGATTAAAGGACCTCCTAAGACCCTCTGCGCTCCGAAGCCTGCCCTTGAGCGCAGTCGAACGGGTGTGTCCCCTGCGGTTAAATTCTTCCTAACCACAATGACGCAAGAGGCGCACCGAAATCTTACTTCTTGTACTCACGCGGATCCGGCAGCGCCTCCAAACCGCGCCCCGCAAAGACATCCTCGAACTCCCGCAACAGCGCTTCGTGTATCAGCCCGTTCGTAGCTACAGTCTCACGGCTGTTGAGCTCAAATGGCGACCCATCGAAGCGCGTCACCTTGCCGCCCGCTTCTTCCACGATCAGCACGCCCGCCGCCGTGTCCCAGGGATTGAGATTGAATTCCCAAAAACCATCGAAGTTGCCGCAGGCCACGTTACACAAATCAAGCGCAGCCGATCCCGCCCGCCGCACGCCGTGGGTGCGCAGCGTGATCTGGTGATAAAAGTAAATATTCGGATTCTTGTGCCGCTTATGACTGGGAAAGCCGGTAGCCAGAAGCGATTCCTTCAACGCAGTCGTTTTCGAGACCTGGATGGTCTCGCCGTTGAGCCGGGCTCCTCTACCCGGTTCCGCGGAAAACAGCTCATCCCGGGTGGGATCGTAAATCACCGCGGCAATGCGTTCGCCCTTCTGTTCCCGAGCCTGGCGTTCGAGCGCAATCGAAACGCAAAAAACTGGATATCCGTGCGCAAAGTTCGTCGTGCCATCCAGCGGATCGACGTACCAGCGATACTCGCTGCCCTGATCGCTAAGTCCCTGCTCTTCGCCCAGAACATCATGCGTGGGCCACTGCTCCCGAATGCGATCGCGGATCAGCAGTTCGGCGGCGCGGTCGGCCGCCGTCACCAGGTCGGCGTCACCCTTGTATTCGACCTTCAAGTGCTGGTGGAAGTGATCCATCAGCAATGCGCCCGCTTCGCGCGCGATGGCGGACATGGCAGGAAGAAAGCTGTCGTTGGGGTTGGGCACAGGTTTCAGGGCCTAGGTCCTATCTGTCGGAAGTTCCGGAAGTGTCAGCCAGCCTAACACCTAAGACCCTTTTTTCTTCCCGCCGTCTTCCGCGATGTACATGATCTCGTGCTTAAAAATGAAAAGGTTCGGAGCGCCTTCGCGCGTCAGGCGCACCATGTGTTTATCGTAGTACTCGATCCAGCCGCTCACCGTCTGGCCATCCATCAGCTTGACGCTGACTGGCTTCTGCTTCTCGGCCAGAGTCTTCAGGAAGCTGGCTTCTTCAAAGGTCTCTTCCGGAGGCGGCGTCCGCCCGTGCTTGGCGGCGTTGGGGTTTCCCTGCACGCGGAAAGGCATGTCAACATTGTACACGGAGCACCTTCGGATCTGGGTTGCCCTCAGCCAGGGAAAGCCGCGCCGCCATAGCGCCACAGCTCGGTTGTCTGATCGCTGTGTGACTCCACTCTAAAAACTAATGCGCACTCCGAATTCAAACACGCGCGGAGCACCCGCGGCATAGGTTCCTGACTGCAAACCCGCCCGGAAAGCGTTAAAGCCCGAAACCGAACTGACTCCGCCCACCACGTTCGGCGCCAGTAAACCGTTCTGCCCGGGGAGCAAGGAAGCACCCGGCAAGTTGCCCGGCAGGGATGCGTTGACCAGGTTGAAGACGTTGAAAACGCTGGCGCTTGGCTCGATAGTCACGCGTTCTTTAAGCTTGAATGGCCACGATGCCCTCAAATCCATCGACTTCAACCAGGGGATTCCCACTGCATAAGGAGCAACCGAACCCAGCGTGGGCATCACCCAACCGAGAGCGACCATGTCGCTAGGGGTCATAACCTCCGTACCGGATATTAGCCCCGGGCAGGTGAAGTGGGCGCCGGAAGGCACGTTGTTTGCAACCAGGCACGCACCCGCAGGCGTCAAGCTGCTGGCATAGGTGTGGTTGTAGCTGTTGATCGCGGCTTGCAAGTTGTCGATGTTGGTATCGTGCTGGAACTGGCCGATTTGAGTTCCCGGCAAAGGCTCAGGAGCCCCAGCGGAACCCAGTCCAGCTCCCAGCCAGTCGCTGGCATAGATTTCGCCTCCGTTGGTCAGTTCCGGGAGTTCCAGGTTCTGGGGAAGCGGGCTAAAGAAATGTCCGACGATGCTGAGCTTCGTATAGAACGGCAGATCGAACCTTCCAGCAAACGAGATCTGCTGTTTCCGGTCCAGGGCGTCCGGCCCCGTGAATCGGGTCGGGTCGTCGTTGTCCGTTGCCAGGTTGATCGCGTCTTCGTCCTGCGCCTGGCTGATGAACCGCGAGAGCGTGTAGGAAACCTGGAGGTTCGCAGTCTTCACGCCCCGCACTGGCCTGTCGAGCCGGGTCACCAGTTTCATCTGCACGCCGCTATAGACCGAGCGGCCGTCAGGAACAAGCATGTCGACTCCGCCCACCGCTCCGTTGTTGCCAGTGATCGGGTTCGTTCCCGGAAACGCGCAGTAGGAACAGGGCCCGCCGCCTGCCGCCTGCAAATTCGAATCCAGGCCCGCCGTAGAATAGGCCGCCTGAGCCCCCGCTTGGCCCAACGCCGCGATCATGCACGTAGCCTGGCCAAACCCGGTGGGACAGCCGGCAGCGGTTTGTGCAGCGTCCCTGGCAGCAACGGCATTCGCCTGATTAAAGCTGCGGGCAGCTCCGCTATGGTTTACGTCCTGGCCGATCAAGTAATGCTCGCCGATGTTCCGGAGGTAATCCAAAGTGATCACGGTTCCCGGGTGCAGTTCCTCCTGGATGCCGAGGTGCATCTGCCACGAACGCGGCGTTCGGTAGTTCGGATAGAAAAGGTCATAGCTGGGATTCAGTGCCGACAGAGTGGTGCCCAAGAAGTTGCCATTTGGCTGGCTCCCGGTAACAGTCGCGGCAGCCCCCTGGAGTGCGCTGCTCAGCGCCAGAATTTCAGGCGCGACGTTTGAGATGGTACCGCCGCAAAAGGTTGGCGACACCTCCAGCACTCCCGTAGTGGGATTTGCTGTCACGATACCCGCCCCACCTCCAACGGGCGTTCCTACCGCTCCAGGATTGGTGGGCCAATTGAAGGGTGCAGCCACACCCCCCTGGCAAACTTCCGGAGAGTAGGCAAAAACTCCGTTCGGCAGGCGCGGCGGGCTGTCCAATAAGGTGCTATTCCAGATCGAGTTCTCATAGAACAATCCGGCCCCGCCCCGGATTACACTCTTGCCGTTGCCCCCCGCATCCCAGGCAAACCCGAACTGCGGCGCGAGGTTCAGGTTCGGATTGCGGACCCGATCGCCCAATCCTGGCAGCCACTGATTCAGTTCTGGCAACGCGCCCAAGCCGCTATCCGTGCGCCCGGTGTCGCGCACGTAGTGCACGCCGTACGTCAGGGTCAATTTTGGACTGTACTTCCACGCATCCCCAACGTAGATTTCCACCCGGTTGTCTGGACGCAGTCCTCCGCCAGGAAAGCCGAACGAAGCTTTCGCCGTGGAGAACCCAATCCCATTCCCCAAGCTCACCCAATCCGCGGGATAAGAGGTTGGATCGGACGATGTCGACCCCACCAGCGAAGTCGTTCCAGCCTGCGGAAACGCGGAGATGGCCGCCAAGCGGCCGGCATCGATGCGATTGAAAGCAATCCCATAGCGGAGAATGTGCTCGCCCATCACCCTGCTGCCGTCGTACCTCGCGAGTTTGTCCGACTGAACGGTTTGCTGTGGCCCCAGCCAGCTGGGCCCTCCGCAATAGCTGCCCCCTTCGCTCAGAA